>DATKUC010000116.1:0-13956 GCA_035530835.1 Spirochaetia bacterium | reverse complement strand
TGATGACCCGGGAGGTGAGCTCTTCCATACTATCGAGCGGAAAACTCTCGGGCGCGGGAATACCCCCGGCAAGTGAGATCATACCCGGTGCGGATACTACCTTGAGGATCTCCCTGATTGCGCTTGCGCCCATGCGCGAAGTTCGTGATGCCAGAAGTCGTTCGAACGACATTTGCGCCTCCCGGAATGCGCATTGTTGCAGAAATTGAACCGGGAGTCGATAGGCGGAATTTCACTCAGCCGCGGAGCACGTCGATGAGCGTCGGGGAGAGGGCGCGAAGGATGGTGAGATCCACCGAGTAGATGTTGTTCCGGTTGTCCGGTGAGGATTCGATGACGATACCGGCATCCTTCAGTTGCGCGAGGTGCTTCGAGACGACCGACTTTGACAGGTGTGTCCGCTCGGCGATGTTCTGGCCGTTCAGCGCCTTTCGATTCTGGAAAAGCATCTTCACGATCTGGAAGCGAGTACCGTCTCCCAGGGCGCGGGACAACGCGATAAGCCGTTTCTCCTTCTCGTTCAGCTCGCTCAGGAGATCAGTCGTCCGGGATGCATGGTAGATCACCGTCACCTCTTGCTGGCTGGTATAGACTATCACCGGCGACGTGGTGTTCACGACAGGTACGTAGGAGATCAGGAGCAGCGGTTCGTCGGGAAGCAGGGAGCAGCACATCTTCTCCCGCCCGGTCACCATTTTGTAGAGTTTCTCCGTCCCGTTTTCCCGGCCGAATGCCTCGTTCCGCACGATGCTCACACTGTGCTGGGTCCTGAGATTCGACGCACGGTTCTTGAAGTATCCGGTCCAGAACTTTTCGATGAGATCCGCAAATTTGCGCTGGTATGCCGGTCCCCGTTCGGTCCAGTCGGAACGCTCGATCATGTCGAGATAGTGCGAGTAGTCTCCGTAGTTCTCGAGGAGATTTCGCACGTGCTCCGGATCGAAGGAGAGCTCCCCTCCCTTCAGCGGAATGAGGCGGCCAAACACAAAATAGCTGAACTCCGCGAACGGCATCGAGCGCAGCCGATTGATGAATGCGGGGACATCCTGATCGGAGACCTCTGGAACCGCAAGCTCGAACAGGTCAACGCCGAGGCGGAATGGTTCGAATGTGTCCCGCAGATCGCGCAGAAAGGCGACGCCCATCGCCTCCCGCGCCTCCTCCGCCCATGGATCGTCGTACCAGTCTACAAGGAGCGACTGCATGGACAGAAGCGTTTCATAAATCGGCGAATCCACGAATCGCCACGCGATCGTCCCCTCTGCGCTGTCGGAGTTTTTATCGGCAGACATTGCCGGTGCACCCCATTGGGTGAGATGCACCCATCACCGTCTGTGGCAGCCCGATCGCCCCGAGCCGCGTTCGTATGCCGGCCGGATTCATGGGATATCGGATGATGAGCGCTGTCAGCTTCAGCCACCACCGAAATAGTGACGCAAACTGGTGATCAGTGCCCCGTTGTCCGCCGGTCCGATTCTTGGCAAGCCGATAGGCTGCAACCTGTGACATCCGCTCGCGAAGTTGATCGCTTGCAAACCGCTCAAGAAAATAATCGTTGGATGACATACACACCTCAGTTCTACAGTTTCCAAAATGGTGAACTGATATCATAGTACCGCGGCGTGGATGTCATGTCAATCAAAAAGCGGCGAAAATTTCACACTGTTCGAAAGCTTGGTGCTGAGATTTCCTGCTTCAATAGGACAATCCAAATCCAAACCGGTAGAGCGGATTTTCCGAATCGTAGGGAAGGTCTGCCTTCTGGTTTCGCACTGCCTCCATCGACCGGGGGAGCTCAAACGGAAGCGTTCCGGCGGGCGCATCTTTTCCGAATAGCACGTCCAGTACCGCTTCATCACTTGCGCCGTATTCGGCCAGAAGAGCCTTCGCTGCGCCGCTTATCTCCGGAATTACCGCAGGTCGGTCCAGGTAGAGAACAACGATCGTCGGCACCGACCGCAGAAGTGAGAGGATTTCGGCCAGCGCTTCATCTTTGAAGTCCAGATCACCGTGATGGAATCCGAGTGCGAATGCGTTTTCGGTTTCAACCGGTATCCACGGTGTCGCAAGACGCACGACGGCGAACTCGGCATCCTCAGGTTTTGCCACAACGACTGCGTAACCAGTCGCCGCCGCAGGATCGAGATTCCTGACGTATATTCTCGGTTTGTCGCTCAATGGGAGAATCTGATCCTCGTTCTTGAGGAGCGTCATTGCCCGCCTTTGGGATTTCGCTGCGGCGGCGTGTGAAGCGGGGTTGCCCATAACCTGCGGGACCTGCGCCTCATCCACAAAGGGGTCATCAAAGAGTCCAAGCTGGAACTTGAGCCGCAGAAGTCGACGAACCGACTGATCGATTCGCGCCTCGGATATTCTCCCGCTTTTCACGAGTTCGATGACGAACTGCGGGCAACTCTCTCCGCCGAACTGATCGACACCCGCCTCAAGCGCCTTCTGCACCCGTTCCGCGCCTGAGAGATGTTCGACGCCCCACGCACGGGCCGGCCAGACGGTATTCTGCAGTTTCGAGTCGGTGATCAGTCCCCAGTCGGTGCAGACAATCCCGTCGTATCCGTACTTCTCCCGGAGCAGTGTGGTGATGATGGCTCTGTTGAACGACATCGCGACGTTCTCATCTGTCTGGTCAACCGGAACACCATAGTACGGCATAATTGCGGCTGTCTTCGCGGCGAACGCAGCTTCAAACGGGATGAGATGGTAGTCGAAATTGTTCCCGGGATAGATTTGTCCCCGTTGGAACTCGAAGTGCGGATCAAGACCGTCTTTCTGCGGTCCGCCGCCCGGGAAGTGCTTGGTCATGCAGGCTACGCTGTGCGGACCCGGGACTTCGCCCTGGAAGCCTGCTATGTACGCGCGGGCAAGCAACGCGGCAAGCCGGGCGTCTTCGCCGAAGGTGCCGCTGATTCGTGCCCAGCGAGGTTCGGTCGCGAGGTCCAACTGCGGATGAAGCGCCATCCGGATGCCGACTGCCAGGTACTCTCTGCGGGCGAACTCCGCGAACTGACGCACGAGTTCAGGATCACCTATTGCGCCAAATCCGAGAGTCTCGCACCATTGTGAAAAGTCGGTTGCGGTCATCGAAAAGATGTTGTTACTGAAGTGATTCCGCGG
This sequence comes from Spirochaetia bacterium, assembly GCA_035530835.1. GTDB lineage: Bacteria > Spirochaetota > Spirochaetia > DSM-27196 > DATKUC01 > DATKUC01. Next base: position 10,824 of record DATKUC010000116.1, on the reverse strand, counting down.
ATCGGAAGCAATGGTCACCGGTATGCCAAGACGGCTGTCCTCGGCAAACAACTGCAGCCTGTTGTGCCAGGCAGCGACAGTCTGCGCGTCGGGGATCTGCCACAGATTGAAGTGGTTCATCTTCTGTTCGACGATCTGACTCACGGCGGCTCGCGGAAAGCGGGGCGCTTCCGGCTTGTCTTCAATCGATCCATCCGGGTTTATGACCGCGCCGTTTATGAAGAGCATTCCCGCCTTCTCTTCCAGCGTCATTTGCGACAGCAGGTCCGAGACCCGTCTCTCCACCGGCTGGCGTGGATCCTCGTAGATGTCGAGTCTGCCGTTCTTGTTGAGATCACGGAAGACGAAGCCGTTCTCCTCTCTGGCAAGCCTTGAGCCGCGCATGTTCATCGGGCGTTGGGGATCTGAGGGTCGATCTGATGCTGAGTTCACCGTTGCCTCCCGGGAGGAGCCCGCTCGAGTATCAGGGGCTTCACCTCAGGCAACGATACCATCGATTCTGATGGCTGGCAAATTGAACAGTCGGGAATTGTAGGCGGAGAAGGGGAGCTGGAAGAGCACCTAGACAAGAGGGAGCGCGATGAGTATCGAGTTTCCCTGCTGGCGACTGCCCTCAATTCTGACCTGACCGCGGGACTGTCTCACGATTCCGTAGGCCGCCGAGAGTTCCAGATCGCCGCTTCCGAACTCCCCGGTCGTAAAGAACGGGTCGAAGAGTCGGTTCGTGACATTGACGTCCGCGGTTGGTCCGTCATCCTCAATTGAAATGACGCAGTATTTTCCCGGTGGAAGCAGAAACTTGTTTGCGGAGTCCAGCGTCTGTGTTCGCGTCTCGATTGAGATCACTCCCCCGGACTGAAGATGCTCCTCCGCTTTCTTGAGCATCGTGCAGATTGCGCGATGGAACAGTGCCGTATCTATGTGAACCTGCTTTGCCTCCGGGGGGAGGTGGATCGAGAGCTGGGAGCTTTTCTTCAGTATCGACCTCAGACTCTCCTCCTCGCTTCTGAGGAGTTGATCGATGTCAACATCTGCGGCTCTCATCAGTTGCTGCTCACTGAAGGCGAGGAGATTGTCCGTCATTCGCGCGGCCCTTCGCGAACCCTTGACTATCTGCCGTCCGTAGTGCGCGGTAGCCTCTTTTGGATCTTCCGACAGGATCTGTGCGTAGGCGAGAATTGCCGTATGGATGTTGTTGAACTCGTGAGCAAGGCCCGCGGAAAGCCGGGCGACAGCCTCCATCTTCCGCGCATCGACCAGCTCGTCGTGATTGCGTGCGATCTCGTCCGACTGTTTCTCGATAGTGCTTACGTCGTTTCCGCGAATGACAACTGCGGTCATGACGAGCGCGCTTATCGTGGTAACCGGCACAAGAGTCCCGTATACCAGCCACGGTTTTATATTCGGGTCGAGGTATGGAACAATCAAATAGGCGACCACCGTCAGAAAGTAGGTTCCGGCCGTATCGAACGGGGTGAGGAGAACGCTGCTCAGTACAACCGCGGCCAGTGGCATTATCAGGGCACCGATGTCCTCAGAACTGAGAATCGTATAGAAACTGACTGCGGAGACAAAGGAGACAAACATTCGAGCGGCAAACCGTGGGTGACCCAGCCGGCCAACGAGGTAGCACAGGATTATCATGGGGCCGATGCCCAGAAGAATCCGCGGGAAGACGACGGTGAGCAGATGTTGCTGTTCCGGCGAATTATGCCCCAACGACCGCAGTGCATTTACTGCCATGATCGCGATCACGAGGGCGAACGCAACTACCAGTATCGTTAGCAGCAACCGCGCATCGCGCCTTGCTTTCGGCGCTGCGCTTGTCGTTGCCGGTTCGGTCAACACATGCCATATCGCACGAGCCTTCGTCACGACGGATCTCACGATTGCACAGACCTCGGGAAGTACAGTTCGAAAGTAGTTCCCGTGCCCGGCTCGCTCTTTACCCGGATATCGCCCCTGGTGTCCCGCACGACCCCATATACGATCGCGAGTCCGAGTCCCGTGCCTACGCCCACTTCCTTTGTAGTAAAGAAGGGTTCGAAGATTTTGGCCCGTGTACTCTCTTCCATCCCACAGCCGGTATCGGAAATCGACAGAAGTACGTAGTCTCCCGGCAGAATTTCGAACTGCTCTCCAATATACCCCGGGCCCAGAGTGACGTTTCGTGTTTCAACAGCGATTGACCCTACCTCGGAAATTGCATCCCGAGCGTTGATGACCAGGTTGAGGACGACCTGATCCATCTGGGTCGCATCGGCAACAACTGGCCAGAGTTCAGCATCCGCGACCACCCTCAGCGTGATCTGATCGTTCATAAGCCGTCTGAGCATGCCGTTGAGCTTTGCCACAATCTCATTCAGATCGACAATCCTGTGTTCGATCACTCTGTTGTGGGCAAAAGCGAGGAGCTGGGTTGTAATCGCGGAGGCCTTCTCTCCGGCTTCCTTGATCTTGCCGACTATTTTCTGGAGTTCTTTATTATCATCGAGCTTTTCCGTGAGGAACTGGCTATAGGCGCTGATTACCGCCATCATATTGTTGAAGTCGTGGGCGACCCCTCCTGCCAGCCTCCCGATCGCCTCCATCTTTGACGTCTGCAGCAGCCGCTGCTCGAGAACCTTTTTTTCCGTTTCGTCGAATCCATAGATGTTCACATAGTCTCGTTCCTTGAAAGGAGCAATGATGAGACGATAGAACTGCTCGCCGAACTTATACTCCACCTCGATGCGCTTTTCGGATGCGATGCATCCGGCGATTAACTCGCGACTTTCCCGGTTCAGCACCCCGTTGCTTGAAAACCGTTCGTCCTTGATGATGTTCTGGCTGCTCTCATTCGCGTAGAGGATGATACCGTCCTTCGATACGCGCAGAACGGGGTTTGGGTTTTCCCGCGGAAACTTCGCGAGATCTTCGAGTCGGATCTCCAGCCTTCTACGTTCAGTGATGTCCCGGCCGATGCCGACGAGTCCGATTGCGGTACCGTCCAGGTTCAGAATCCGTGCTTTCGAGGTCATGAAGAGGTGCTCGTTCCCGTGCTGATCGACAAGCGCCTCTTCGAACTCGACGGTCGATCGGTCTGAACTCAGCAGTAATCGCTCCCGTTCCTGGAGTCCTTTGCAGAGCTCACGCGCATAGAAATCGGAATCGCTCTTTCCCACCAGCTCACTCTCAGCTTTCAGACCGAGGAACCGGACGTGAGCGAGATTCGAGAGGACGAATCTGAGCTCGGTGTCTTTGAAGTAAATGATGTCAGGCAGGTTATCGATGAGTGTCCTCAGCTGGTTCCGCTCCTGCTGAAGCCTGCGCTCGGTACTCTTCTGTTCTGTTATGTCCCAGTGAATGACAAGCACACCGGAGACTGCGCCCGCGTCATTGCGCACCGGAATCCGCACTGTCCGGAGGTCGACCGCATTTCCATTCGGTTGCCAACTCTCTTCGATTTCGTGCTTCAGCCCGTTGTCAATCACACTCTGGTCGAGCGTACGATGATCTTCGGCTATCTTCTCCGGAAAGAAATCAAAATCGTTCTTGCCTGCGATCTGGTACGGTTCCTTCGCATGAAGAGTCCGCGTGAATGCTGCGTTTGCGGTAATGAATCGCAATGAGCCGTCCTTCAGACAGATGGAATCGGGAATCGCATCCAGCACCGTGCGCAGGAGGTTCCTGTCCGCCTGCAGCAGGAGCTCGGCATTTTTCCGTTTCTCGATTTCGATTGTCAGCGACAAGGTCCGTTCCTGCACCCGCTCCTCGAGATTCTCGTTGAGCGACCTGAGCGCATCCCGCGCCCTGGTGAGCTCTTTGTTCTGTTCAACTGCCGCCTCGTAGGTTGATATGAGGAGGTCGAGTGCCTGTGTTCGGGAGTTCGTGATGAGGTAGGTGTGCTGATCGAAATAGAGGGTCACGCCGGAGTCCTCAGGTCGCTGAGTTGCGCGCAGGCGCCGGCTCGCCATCACGTGGCGCACTCGGGACAGAAGGTACCGCTCCTCGTACGGTTTGCGGATAAAGCCGTCGGCGCCGGCCTGCAGAGCGCGGATAACGTCTTTCGGATCCGACAGCAGCGTAACAAGTATCACCGGGAGATCCTGCAGATCGTCGTCGGCACGGATGCGTCGGCACAGTTCGTAGCCGTCCATTTCAGGCATCACGATGTCGCTTATCACAATATCGGGACGCTGTGTCGCGAGCATCTGCAGCGCAGCGGGACCGTTCCTGGCAACGGACACCGCGTGATGCTCCTTTTCGAGAATGTGAACGACCTGATCCGCCTGAGTCGGACTGTCCTCCACGACGAGAATTGAAAACCTGCCATCGGGTATCTGTCGACCGATCATTCAACCTTCTCCTGTTCAACGAACTCAAGGAACTCTTCGGCGATCTTCGGGTCGAAATGGGATCCTATCCCGTCGCTGATCACTTTGAGCGTTTCCCCCTTCGACAGTCCGGGGCGATAGGGCCTGTCGGAACGCAGGGCATCCCAGACATCGATAACCGCGAAGAGCCGGGCGGCGAACGGTATCTGTTGGCCAATCAGACGCCGCGGATAACCGCTGCCGTCCCACTTCTCATGATGGCAGTAGGGAATATCGATGGCAGTGCCAAGGTAGCGAATCGAAGAGAGCATTTCGTATGCGTACTCCGGATGTTTGCGCATGAGAACCCACTCTTCGTCAGTGAGTTTCCCCGGTTTGAGAAGGATGTTGTCAGGAACCCCCATCTTTCCAATATCGTGAAGCAGAGCGCCACGTCTGAGATGAACCAGTTCCGGATCGGCCAGCCCTAGACGGCGCCCAAGGCGGATCGTCAGATCAGTGACCCGTTGAGTATGCCCTTCAGTTTCCTTGTCACGCAGATCCATCGCATGTGACCACCCTTCGATCGTGGAGTCGTACGCGAGAGTCAGCTCGGCGTTCGAATGCTGGAGACCATCGAACAGGCGTACCACGTCGATTGAGATAGCCGCCTGGCCGGCAAGCGCCTCGAGGAAATCGAGCCACTCCCGGTCAGGATCGAGCGGGGAGCGATTGTAGACTTCAAGCACTCCACGCACCTGCCCGTGGGCGACCAGAGGAACGGCGAAATAGGCGTCGAACTTCTCGTCGGCGAATGCAGTTTTGCGCGTGAAGTGATCATTGGTCAAAACACTACCAGTGCTTACCATCGTTCTCTCGAGCGCCGCGCGACCCGCCAGTCCCTCGCCAAGATGTATCGATGCGGTGCCGGCTCCCGGGGAGTGGAACCCACGCGATGCTACAGGTTCGAGCAGATTGAGTTCTCTATTCAGTACCAGCACATCGGCCGCATCGACTCCCAGACGGCCGGTCACCTGATCAAGGAGAACATTGAGAGCGACCCGGAGGTCCATGCTACCGGTAATCGCAATGTCAATTGAGCGCAATGATGCAAGCCGTTCAAGTTGTGTCTTTATCTTCAGTTCGGCAGCTCTGCTTGCACTGATATCGCGCGCAATTGCGGAATAGTATGCATTTTCGCCGTCGCGTCCCGGGTGAAACAGCACGACCACTGAAAGTGGACTCGTGAGTCCCGAGCGGCTCGTGAGCGTGGATTCCCCTCTCCAGAATCCGTTTTGGGAGGCGGCGGAGTAGGCATCTGCAATCGTGAAGTCCGGACCGACGTCCGAAAGGAATTCGGACAGTTTGAATGGATATCCGCTGCCGTTTCCGGAGACCCCCATGAGGTCTTTCCCCGCGTGATTCAGGTAGATTGCATTTCCTTCATGATCCGTGATGGCGACAAGATCGGTCGTTGCTTCGAGGATTGCCGCAAGTCGGGCCTGAGAGGCCTGCACGGCCTTGCGTTGCTCGATCTCCGCCGTCAGCGCAAAAGTCCGGCCAAGGACCATGCTCTGCATTCGACTCCGCAAACGCGCACGTTCGAGAGCAATGCCGACCTGGTTCCCGACGCTGCGCAGAGTCTTCTGTTCGTCTTCACTGAACCCGCCCACTTCACTTCCAATGAGGTTCATGACTCCGAGCACGTGTCCCTCAACCCATATTGGTATGCTTGCGTGGTGTGTCGGTGTGTCGTTCGCCTTTGAATTCCGCGCAAGTACGGGACAATCGTGAATCTCTATCACACGGTCAAGCTCCCCTTCGATACAGAGCTTCCCGCACGTACAGACCGGTTCCGTTTCAGGGTTCTCGACCAGTTCCTTCTCGATGCCGCGGACTGCGACAACACGAAAGAGCGATTCGCCTTCACGCAGCGAAATCCAGCCCGCCTCCACACCCGGCAGAGCAGAGGCATGCTCGACAGCAATCTCGCACACATCATCTTCGCTCGTGGCGCTGTTGAGTGCCTCGGCTACGTGATAGAGCGTATCGAGCACATGGTTTGAGCGGACGAGCGTCTCGTTCAATACGACAGCTTCCTCATACGTCGATATGAGCAGGTCGAGAATCTGCTGTCGCTGCGCATCGATGAAATGGCGCTGACCGCCGAGCGTCAATTCGATTCCGACCTGCAGCCGCTCGGTTGAGCGCAATGCTCTGTTCGCCAGAACGTACTCGATGCGGGAGAGAAGGTATTTACGATCGTAGGGCTTGCGGATGAAATTGTCCGCCCCGGATCCGAGACCACGGAATATGTCCTCGGGGCGTGAGAGCGAGGTCAGGAGAACAACCGGAACATTCTGCATCGAACTATCCGCTTTGATGCGTCGGCAAAGCTCGTATCCGTCCATTTCGGGCATCACGACGTCGGTAATGATCATCGTCGGGTGCTTTTCGGACGCACGTTCAAGTGCCTCTTTCCCGTTCGGTGCGACGGTCACATGATATCCCTTTGACTCAAGCAGATACTTGAGATCTTCGGACTGGGTGAGGCTGTCCTCCACAACGAGTATTTCTATATTATCCGGTTCAATTCCGTCTGGTATCACGATCTTTCCATCCTCATAACGACTGACCGGCGAGCTGTGTCAGCGCGGTTGCTATTTCATCGAGCGGCAGTTCATACCGTGCAGCCCCGATACGAACCGCCTCTCCCGGCATTCCGTAGACTATCGAACTTGCCTCATCCTGAGCTATCGTGACGGCTCCGAGTTCCTTCATGAGTCCGAGCTCACAGGCGCCGTCCTTGCCCATTCCGGTCAGGAGCACGCCGGCGGCGGCCGCGCCGTATGCATCCGCCACCGATCGAAAGAGGGTCGAGACCGCCGGCCGAAGGCCATTTACCGGCGCGTCCTGGGTGAGTACAAGACGGTTTCCCCTCTCAATCTTCAGGTGTGCATCATCAGGGGCGATATAGATGTTCTCCGGTTCGATGGGATCTCCCTGGTTCGCGACCCGTATTGTCCTGCTGCATGCCTGCGAGAGCCATGTCACAAATCCCGTTATGAATCCGGGAGCCATATGCTGGACTATCCCGATCGGAATCGGGAAGTCGCGTGGCAGCATGCCGAGTATCGTCCGCAGCGCGATTGGTCCGCCGGTTGAGGCGCCGATTGCTATGAACCTGACGGGAACAATGACGGATACCTTCCCGACCCTGGAAGTTGTCCGGATTGCCGGGCTCCGATCCAGTGCAGGTACGTTCCCGATGCGATGTATTACCTTCACCTCAGCCATGAGCTTGACAGTGCGCACCAGGTCGTATGCCTGGGTCTGAAACATCGGGTTTCCGATTCCGTAGGGGCGCGGAAGTACGGCGACCGCACCGGCATCCACGGCCTGAAAAGTCGCGGCGATATCTGAGGTGTCGTAACTTCCGCTCACGATGATGATCGGTACCGGGCGGGTCTGCATGATTTTCCGAGTCGCCTCCAGTCCGTTCATCTTCGGCATATTGATGTCCATGGTGACAACATCGGGCTTCAGGCGCTCGACCATCTCGATTGCCTCAGAACCGTCGGCAGCGCTGCCCACGACCTGAATTTCCGGATCGGAACCGAGTACGAACAGAAGAATTGATCTGGCAACCGGCGAGTCTTCAACAATCAGGAGACGAACCACTACAAACTCCCTTACACAAGACGGTCTATTATCTCCAGCAGATTGTGCTGCTCAAAACTGCTTTTGACGATATAGGCACTTGCGCCGACCTCGATTCCACGTTCCCTGTCACGTGGCGACTCAAGCGCGGTAATCAGCACCACCGGGAGTTCAGCAAGGTTCCTGTCATTCTTTATTCGGGCGGTGAGCTCAAAACCGTTCATTCGCGGCATATCAACGTCAGAGACAACCAGATCAAAGGTGTTTTCGCGCACCGTCGCAAGCGCTTCGACACCGTCTACCGCTGTCGTTACACTGAATCCTGACCCTTCCAGAATATTCTTCATGAGATTCCTGGCGGTTATTGAATCTTCAACTACCAGAATCGATCTTCTGCGGGGTGCTGTTCCCGGGTCCTCCTGTGACTCCCTGACGGCGGAGTCCAGAAGCTTCATTGCGGACTTCAGGAGGTCAGGAGTATGAAGGACAGGGACAACTTTTCCTGAGCCGAGCACGGCGGCTCCGCTCACGTTATTCACCCTGCGCAGTTGCGGCCCGAGCCCTTTCACCAGGACTTCCTGCTCTTCGGCAATTTCGTCGACTGCAAATGCGATCTTATTATCCGAAAAATCTAGAATCACTACCTTCAGCGTGTCGGTGATTCCTGCTTTCGTGCGCTCCCTGCGGATACCGAGCACATCCCGAAGGTCAGCAAACGAGTAGATGGTTCCTTCTATTGATACGGTCAGTCGGTTCTCGACTGTGCGAATGTTCTCTCTTTGCACCTGCGCGACGCGCTCTATAAAGGCAATCGGTATCACGTACTCTCGTTCTCCGACCTTCACCAGAAGACCACGAAACGTGCTCAAAGTGACCGGTAAGGCGAGGATGAAGGTTGTGCCTGTTCCGATCGAGCTGAGAACCGACACTTTCCCTCCGAGGGCATCGACCTTTTCCCGGACAATTGCAAGGCCGAGTCCACGACCTGAAATGTCGGTGACATATTTGCTCGTTGAGACTCCTGACCGGAATATGACCGAGAATGGATCCTGTCCTTCGGCACTCTTCTCTGACTCCGCGGAACCTTTGCGGAGTTTCGCGGCTGCCTCATTCACCGTCGCACCGTCGATTCCCGCGCCATCATCGGAAATTCGCAGCTCCACGTTCGAGCTGTTCGGACGAGTGACTGAGATGGCAATGGTACCGCGGACGGGTTTCCCTTTGGCTGTCCGTTCTGACGGAGTCTCTATTCCGTGATCGATACAATTTCGCAGGAGATGGATTACCGGCTCCCTGATTTCCTGCAGCACCCTTCGATCGACTTCAATATCTATTCCGGAGACGGTCAGATCCACTTCCTTTCGTTGAACCCTCGAAAGCTCCCGCACCAGTGCAGGCAGGACGTCAGTCAGGTAGGAGCAGGGAAGCATGAGAGTCTGTTTTGTCTCCCGAAGGAGAGTATCCACGGCTGTACCGAGCAGGAGCTGAACATGCGTCGCCTGTTGAGCACAGGCTCCTAAATGATTTCCGAGTGTTGTCGAGTACGATTCATTCCAGCCGAGAAAATCAATCAGTCTTCGCAGAACCTTCGGATCGACTGATTCGCCGGTCGAGGGGAGGGAAGCTGCGCCGGTGCGGTCAGTCTGAGCTCTCTCCATCGCGCGTTCGAGCACTCGCACCAGAGGTTGTACCTTCTTCCACTCCCGCTTCCACTCGCTAAACTCACCTGCCGTCCGGACGAGGTCCCTCGACAGCTGTTCGCCTCCCATGCGGACTGTCAGGAGCTCTTCTGTTTCAAGCAGGAGTGCTTCGAGTCGAGTTGCGGAGATTCTGACATTCTCGCTACCAGTCGGCGTCGCCGGGGCGGACGACCGCACTTCGGTATGGTCTTCGATGACTGAAGTTGCTGATACCCGAGTCTTGTGACGCGACAGTTCCATCAATTGATGCGTTACCCGTTCACTCTCCTCTTTTCCCGTTCCGCTGTCCTGACCGGCGCCGAGCAGAACTTTCAGCGTCTCCACTGCACTGTGAAGTACATCCAGCGCTTCCGGGGTGAGTTCAAGTTCGCCGCGTTTCGCGAGGTCCATAACACTCTCCACCGACTGACAGAATGCTTCGACCCGCAGAAGATTGACCGCACGCGCAGCGCCCTTCAAGCTGTGAGCTTCTCTGAAGACGGTTTCAATCATCGTTGCCCGCTCTGCAGGTCTCTCGGCCTTCTCGAGTTCAATCAGACCTGCAGACATCGCCTGGATGTGTTCGATAGCTTCACCTTGAAAGGTCGCGAGAAGTCGTATTCTGAACTCGTCGTCTTTTGGACTCATTCTGTTCCGCCTATACCTGGAATTGTGCGATGAGACCCTTGAGTCTTCGCCCCAGATCGTGCAGCTGCTGCGCGGCATTCTCAGCCTGTTTGGTGCTCGCGATATTCTGTGTGCTCGCATCCCGAATGCTTTCCATCGCGATTGCTATCTGATCCATACCGACCAGCTGTTCCTGACTGGACACACTGATCTGCGCGGATGCCTGTGAGGCCTCGTCGATGCTTTCGCCCAGTACCCGGATTGCGACTGTCACTTCGGCGGACTGTGTTACTCCGGCGTCCACTGCCTTGCTGCCCTGTTCAGCGGCCATTACCGCCATAGATGTGGCTTTCTGAATGTCGCCAAGAATAGTCCTCACCTGTGAGGTCGCCCGCCTGGACTGGTCCGCAAGGCTCTTTATCTCACGGGCAACCACTGCGAACCCCTTGCCCTGGTCTCCTGCCTTTGCGGCTTCGATGCTCGCATTGACCGCAAGCACGTTCGACTGTTCTGCGAGATCCCCCACAACCGATATGATCTCTCCGATCGCCTGGCTTCTCTCG
>DATKUC010000115.1:0-8017 GCA_035530835.1 Spirochaetia bacterium | reverse complement strand
TCAACGTGTCAGCAGCAGAACAACGGTAACGGCATTCAGAATCGCCGTGATGACCGCAGCGAGAACGGGCATGGTTCGTTCGAACTGGTAACCGGGAGAATTGAGCGGTACATAGATTCTGTCTCCCGGCATCACCGGATCCGACGAATTGCGTTTCTTCCCTTCCGAACTCGCTACCCAGTAGGAGCCGTTTGCACTCCGTTCGGGATCTACTCCGCCTGCCATATTCACGTAGGCAAGAGCCGAAAGGTTTGGTTCGTACTGAAAGAATCCTGGAACGATCACAGCGCCGGAGACGGAGACCGAGGCGCGTCGAAACGGAATGAAGATTTCGTCGTTTGGCTGAAGCGCAACGTCGAACAAAGGGTTCGCTTCAGTGAGCAGTGGATTCAGGTTCACGCTGATTGAAGTGCCCGAGCTATGCCGATACAGAGTCGCCGAGCTCAGATCGGCGGATGGAAGGAGCGCAGCTCTGACTTCAAAAAGCGTGTCTGAGAGCATCTGGCCGTCCCTGACTGGAATCGCTATGCGAGCAGCTGCGACGTATCCGGCGTCTGCGATATTGGCAGTTGCACCCGCTCCACCTCCTGGAGTCGGACGTGGCGCGGCCGCCGTCGCATTGCCGTCCGGACTTGCCGGCTGGCCCGCCTCCGTGCGTGACAGTCGCTCGGTCGCCACTGCACCGCTGAACCAGACTACCGCCTGTCGGTCGGACCGCGACGGTATGACAACCGAGTCACCGTCTTCAAGTCGTCCTGTGGCAGCATATGCCGCCGGAAGTGCAACGTATTCAGATCGAATGCGGAGCGCCGCGCTGCGATCAATCCGAACTCGTGCGGTATCTGCGTCGATCGTCGTACCTCCTCCAAAGGATTCGACAAGTTCCCGCAGACCTTCACCGGGAAGAAGTTCATAGCGTCCCGGATGGCGAACCTGCCCGGTAAGCTCAACCGTCCGTCGTGCAGGAACGAGGACTATCGTGTCGCCGGGGCGGACATCGGGGTCCTGACTAAGTACTCCCAGTCGCGTTGCCATCAACAGGTCATATCGCTTCGATTCTCCGGTTCTTGAACGCACTTCGACAATTCGCATCGATGAGTACTCGCCGCGAGCCGACTGAAAGATTTCGCTCAGTTTTGTGAGCCCCCAGGCACTCAGGTACTGAATGTGGTCGACCTCACCGGTCACGGAGACCTGGAAGGAGCCGGGGGTCAGTATTCGCAGTGACGGCATGCTGCGGCTGTAGCTTTTTGCGATGAGCTTCTCGACTTCCTGTTTCAAATCAACAAAGCGCATACCGACAGCAACTATCTTGCCGAAGATACCGAAGTCGATTGTGGATGTTCCATCTACGAAGAGATCGGCAGTAATCGGCGTGTCGGCAGTTTGAGAGTAGGTGAGCCGGTAGACGTCACCTGGAGTGACCGGATAGTCAATACTTGAGGTCGCAAGCCGTACCCGTTCTTCCGCTTCCCGGTTGCCTGCTGTGGCTGACTGAACCTCCTGACAGAGCGCCGAAGTTGCACTGAGCGCGAGCAGACAGATCGCGTACCCTATCCTGCGCACTTGTTCCCTCCTTGTCCGGTGCGTGTCCCGCGGTGTAGACTGAACATGTTCCTCCACTTTCCTCCACAGGGACGGTGATTCGATGATAGTCAGTACCGGTGTCGACATCATCAGCACCACGCGCGTTCGTGAGCTCATCCGCAAGTACGGTGAACGTTTTCTCGCGCGATGGTTCACACCCCAAGAAATTGCATATTGCCAGTCGAAACGAAGTTCCTACATTCATTTCGCAGCCCGGCTTGCGGCGAAAGAGGCAACAGTCAAAGCGCTGCGGATCAGTTGGACCCGTCCGATGTGTTGGCGTGATATCTCCGTCGTAAACGCAGATTCCGGGACGCCAACTCTCGAACTCAGCAGCGACGCCTTGAGAGCTGCCGAGTGCATCGGCATAACGGCGCTTCATCTGTCGCTGTCCCACTGCAGCGAGTTTGCAATAGCTTCGGTGGTCGCCGAAGGATTGCGCGCTGATCCTACACGTACTCCGCCGGACTGACTTCCGACACCGTTTCGATAAGTGCTGACGAATGGTGAAGATACGCAGTAGTCTTTCTTTTCTGATCGATATCTCGAAATATCTTTTTTACTTGCTCGATCGAGATTCCTGCCGCGGAGGCCACTTCATTTTCCGGTATGTGATGATTCTTTCCGTAGAGGCAAAGATCCATCTTCTCGTATGGTAAGCTGAAAAAAAACTCCTCCTGTGATTGTGGCAACGAGTAGGTGTCCGTTGTTGGCGGACGTGTGCGGATTTCGAGCGGGATATTCAGGACGCCAGCGAGCTGGTAGACCTGTGATTTGTACAGGTGCGCAATCGGCTTGATGTCAGCGGTACCATCCCCCTGCTTTACGAAGAATCCCTGGTCATACTCGAGCCGATTTGGCGTGCCGGCGACGACGTAGTTCATGCGGTCCGCGTAGTAGTATGCGAGCATTGTGCGTATTCGCTGCTTGAAATTGGACGCGGCAACAATGCCGAGGTACGATTCCGGTGTGAGGCGTCGCTTTATCTCCCTGCCGTCGGCAGTGCGAATTATGATTGAGAAGAGTCGCAGTGAATTTCCTTCAAGAAGCCCCGGCAGGGTTATTTTCACTGCGCACCTCTCGTCGAGTTCAGGGTACACCAACCGGATCGCTTCGTTTCTTCGTCGATAACATCCTGCGGAGTCAAGCATCGGCGTAATATCCTCTACAACGGATCTGATGCGAAGTGTGTCCGCCGCAAGGCGGCTGAGGCGAAGGGTATCTGCTGACGATTCGCGTTCCGGCAACAGCAGTCCGAGCACACGATCTTTCGTCACTGCTGCGGCGCACAGCGCGGCAACCACACTCGAATCAATTCCGCCGGACATCGCGACCACCACGCCCCTTCGCTTGTGAATAGAAAGGTATTTCCGGATTCCATCACTGATTCGCCGGACTTCGGCATCCCCGTCAAGCCCCAGTACACTTATCCCAAAGTCAGTCATCGCCTGTCTCCTCATCTCGTCGGTGTGCGCATCAAATCGATCACTGTCGTCGGCGCGGCCGGCTTGTGTAGACTCGTGCTACCTCCATTTCCCTGAATGAAGTGTTTGTGTATGAGCATTGTCGAAAGCACGGCGAGTACGCGCATGTTATCTGTATTGCTCATGCCCGTACCGCTGACACGCGCGCATTTCGTAAACAGCGCATCAACGGCTTCGGGAACGAATATCCCGGCATCCCGGAGCACATCGGGTGCGGTAACTTCGGCTATCCAGTCTCTGTCTCGACGCGCAACACGGTCCGATCCTGCATTCGGGTCATGCGAGAAGAAAGATGCCGCATCGGGCGAGCGGTACGGTTGCTTCGGGCGCGTCAGAATTGATTCGGGCAGGAGGTCGCGGAACTCCCGTTTCAGGATATGCTTCTCGTCTAGTCCCATGAGCTTGTGCCGTGCCGGTAGCGAGTTGGCGTATTCGACCACGTCGCGGTCAAGGAACGGAAACCGCCCCTCCACCGAATGGGACATGAGCATGCGATCTCCCTGCGAGGAGAGAATGTAGCCGGGCAGGAGAGTGGTCATTTCGAGCCATTGAGCGCGTGCGAGCGGATCCCAATCGCTGGAGTCGGCGGGAAGTCGTGCAAGGACCTCCTCTTCCACGGAGGGCAATCGCGCCTTGCCCCGGCATTCCGGTGTCATCATTCCCATGAGCGCGGCGGTAGCGTCCCACCGTGGCCGATGAGAGATTGCAGGATCTTCCACCGAAAGGTTTCGACCAAAGAACGCACGCGCGATAGACGGCATCTGCACGGGCGATCGTTTCATCCAGGGATAGAGCAGTTCTACCGCGCGCGCCCTTTTCTGAGAATCCGGATTTCGGCTCCAGAAGAGCCGCACTTTCATTTCTCGGAAGATGTCATATCCGGCGAGCACCTCATCCGCACCCTCACCGGTCACAACGACCTTAAACCCGGCTTCTCGGACAAGCCGCGACAGCAAGAAAAGCGGCGCGGGTGCGGCACGCAGGATCGGTGCCTCAGCGTGCCAGACAGTCTCCGGGAAAACTGCAGCAATATCCGACGCCGAAACTTCGATGCTACTGTGTTCCGTTCCGAGTCGCCGGGACATCTCATCCTGGTAGGTGCTCTCGTCGAATTCGCTGTCGGCAAATCGCAGCGAAAAAGTGCGTAGCGGCGTGGTGGTATACCTGGTAATAATGGCGGCGGTGAGTGAGGAATCGATGCCACCGGAAAGGTACGCTCCGACTGGTACGTCACTTCGGATGAACCGGAGACGCGCTGCGTTCACCAGCTTTTCTCGCAGAACTGCGCCTGTCTCGCCTACTCCTGCACCATCGACCTGGGACGCCGAGGGGAACGAGAGCCGCCAGTACGGTCGCGAGCGAAGTTGAGAGGAGTGAAGATCATCGCCATTGCGCGCACCGGACAAGTCGTCGGATTTTAATAGAGCCACGTGTCCTGGCTCGAGCTGAAACACCCCACGGAAGACTGTTCGTGGCGCGACAGTTGACCAGAAAGTGAATGTCTCGGCGAGACCCGCCATATTGAACGAACGCTCGACAGTCGGATCGGCAAAAAGCGCTTTCACTTCAGAACCGAACAGGAACCGGCCGTGAGAGAACGTGTAGTACAGCGGGCGGATTCCCATTCGGTCCCGCGAGAGTACAAGTTCGCGGCGTTTCCGGTCCCAGACAGCAAAAGCCCATTGTCCATTGAATCGCTCGAGGCATCGTTCTCCCCACTGCTCCCAGGCGTGGACAATGACCTCGGTGTCGCTTGCTGTACGGAATCGATGGCCTGCCGCGCGGAGCTCTTCGGCGAGTTCAACATAGTTGAAAATCTCGCCGTTGAAGGATATCCAGAGCGAGTTGTCCTCGTTTGAGAGCGGCTGGGCACCGCCTTCGGTATCGATGATCGATAGCCGTGTGTGGCCAAGAGCCGCGCGCTCGTCACGGAAATACCCTGAGCCATCCGGGCCGCGGTGGGCAAGTCGGTCCATCATTCGTCGAACAAGATCCACATCGGGGGGCGATGTCGAAACGACTCCGCAGATTCCACACACTCCGCTATCCTCCGACCTTTGCGCGAAGGAATCGCCGGATTGCCTCGGGGTTGCCGAGCGTCTCCGGCGCAATCTCCGCGTCTGTAATACGAACCCCGAAGCACTCTTCGAGGTACATGGCGGCTTCAACCTGCGCGAGTTCTGAGTCCACCGGAACGAGTCGTGAGGCGAAGAAATCTTCAACGAGAGTGTCGATGTGACTGCGCAATTGATCCGGCCTCCACCGATTTGTCTTCCGGCTGTGATTCGAGCAGTGATACGCGCAACTTCTCCGACGGAACGCCTCTTATCTGCCGTACCCCATGAAGAATGAATGCAAGAATGCAACTTCCGAGAAATGCAACAATGAATGCGAAGAGGACGATCCTGCTTCGTTCCGGTCCCGATTTGGTATCCGGTATTTCTGCTCGTTCGAGGACCTGGAAGATGGAAGCCGGAGCGAGTTTCGCCGCCTCGTACTGTGGAGCCAGCGTGTTGTAGACTCGCTGCTGGATGTCGATCTGCGTGCGGAGCTCTGAGAACTCCTGCGCAACCGCGGCGAGGCTCTTCTGCTCTCCCGGCACCCTGGAAACGTTCTTCTCGTTCTGATAGATCAGATCCAGAAGATTCTGCCGTTCGTTCTTCAACTGTTCGAGCCGGGGATCATCGATCCTGGAGATGCTCGAATAGTTCTTGATATCAATCTCGCGAAGAATAAGTTGTGCTCGAAGAGTCGCGAGGAGCGTTGCCTGGGAACGGCCGAGGTCCTCCACGTTCAGCACGCCATACATCTCCTGGAGCGCCTGCAGCCGGTCCTGCAGTGACTGGATCTCGCTCCGCACTTCGGTGAGCTTCTCCTCAAGCGCCCGGCGCTGCTGTTGAACTGCAAGCCCGCTGTTCGTGTTGAACCACTCCTCGAGCAGCGCAACCATTCGGTTCACCACATCGCGGGAGAGTGTCGGGTCGATATCGACATACGAGACTTTCAGTAGCCCCGTGTTGCGTGCATAGTCGAAAATGGATTTGTGCAGGACGATCTGACGCGACTTCCCCTTGACGTTTCCGGTAATGTGGTAGCGACTGATGAGTTCGAAATCGCTGATGACCCGGTCGAGCAACATCCTGCTGTTCAGAACTTCGAGAACGAGATCCCCGTTGCGAAAACTGGAAGAGGCGTTTGCGCTCTGCGCCAAACCGAGTCCTTCGAGCAGTGACGATGCAAGGTCATTCCTGCCGTCCTGCTGAATGAGGATGCTCGCCTGTGCGGCGTAGGTGTTCGGCAGTGGACTCTTGTCCGGCGGCAGATATCTGCTGAGAATGGCGAATGCGGTCGCGAGCGCGACTACGCAAACTGTGACAATGACAATGAACCGTCGGTACTCGAAGAGTACTTTGGTGTAGCGCAGGACGCCTTCGAGGAGACTTGTTTCTGAGTGTTCGTTTCGGTAATCTCTCATTCGATCATCTCCGAACGAAGAGCCATGTTCGAAACGCGTCTGCTGCAGATGTATTTTAGGATGTGTGTTTCAACGTTAAGAATAGACCCATCTGGCGCAAATTACAATTACAAATTAGAGCGATGCTCGTGAGCGCCGCGTTTCGGCTCGTTGAATCGCCCCGCCTCCTGCACGAATCCCGTTGTCCAGAGCAACATGCCGACAATGAAAAGCGGCAGGACCGGTATAAATCGGAGAATATGGCTGGCGCCCGCTGAAGCAATTCGGGGGACAATGCGCATGATCTTGGAGAAGAAGAATGCAGGTGACAGAGCGAGCGCTTGCATGCGTCCTAATCTGTCTCCGAGCATTGTCTCGTTCGAGAATCCGTTGACCGTCTGCTGTCTGCGGTATCGGACGGCCCATTGTCCCAAAAACTTCTGGTACCTCAAGAACCCAACCAGGCTCTCACGAAAGATGTGGGCAACCGCAGCGTCCGGCACAAACCAGATCGGTGCATGTCTGCCAAGATTGTGACCGTAAACGACATCCTCGGAGGCCCTTATCGGTGGATAGCCACCCGACTCCCAGAAAAGCTCCCGCTCACAGAAGTTGTTGCAGCCCAGGATAAGCGACTTGCGCCGACGAGGACCACGGGGGATGTATTCACTGAGCTGCGTGTAGTACTGAGCGAGCGCCAGCAGGTTTGTGCGCTGAAACCCTGGAACTACAACCCCGCCAAAACCGGCTCGGCATCCGGCTGCATGCGCACGCACTATCGCGTCGACATAACCGGGCCGGGGAATCACGTCGGAGTCCAGAAAGAGCAGAATCGAACCCGTGGCCTGCGCCGCTCCGATGTTTCGCTGCACCGCGGCAATGACACGAGAGCCGGAATTGATGAACTGTACTCCGAGCGAAATGAACTGTTCCTCGATCTGCCATATCGAGTCATCATCCGAGGAGTCTACCACGATGACCTCGCGAATGTGATCACCCTGCTGCTCCAGGACCGAACGAAGGACTCGCGGAAGAGTGTTCGACGAGTTGTACGATGGTATGATGATTGAGACGATTCGCCCCGCCACCCTGTCTTCCCTATCGGTACTCCAGTTTGTAGATGTGCAGCTCGTAAGCGTTGAAGTGATCGGTGATCTGCCCGCCGGTCATAGGGAGCGTGCGGCCATCCGAGAGCACCTGCACGGTCGTGGCGGTGGCACCGGGAACGGTGATAGTTGCGTTTACCGCCTGCCCGTAGATGTTGCTTGAGTTGCCATCGGCCATGGCGAATACGTAGGTGGCTCCTCCCCACTGTTTGGTCAGAGTGGTCACCCCGACGGCGCCGTCGGTAGTCGCGGTGGTGCCGGAAACCGTGGGGCTGAGCAGCACATCCGCATACGCCTGGACTGAAGAGTTCGCTGCGCTCATTGCCGCAGGCATGGCGGTGGTCTCCAGTGCACCATCCTCGACAGCCCCTCCGTTTGAGAAGTCG
>DATKUC010000114.1:0-7645 GCA_035530835.1 Spirochaetia bacterium | reverse complement strand
AGCGGCGTCGGGAAGGAACTCATTGCCGATGCGATCCACAATCTCTCGCCGCGAGGCGAGAAGCCGTTCATCAAAGTGCATTGCGCGGCACTCTCCGAATCGCTTCTTGAGAGCGAACTTTTCGGACACGAGAAGGGATCGTTCACCGGCGCAATTGCGCGTAAACGCGGTCGGTTCGAGCTCGCGCATACCGGCAGCATCTTTCTCGATGAAATCGGCGAGATCAATCAGACCGTGCAGATAAAGATCCTGCGAGTCCTGCAGGACAAGAAGTTTGAGCGGGTCGGCGGAGAGGAGACTCTCGAAGTTGATGTGCGCATCATCTCAGCGACCAATAAGGATTTGAAGGAGGAAATCGCGAAAGGAAGATTTCGCGAAGATCTGTACTACCGGCTGAACGTCGTGAACATCCTGATTCCTCCCCTGCGGGAACGCAAAGAGGATATTCCTCTGCTCATTGCCGCGTTTCTGAAGGAGTTTTCTCAGGAGAACGGAAAAGCTATCGAAGGGCTCGATCCGAAGGCACGTTCGGCACTCTACAACTATTCATGGCCGGGAAACGTGCGCGAGCTTCGCAACTGCATCGAAAGCGCCGTTGTCATGTGCAAGGGAAGCATTATCACGATAGATGATCTGCCGCCGTCAGTAGGCGTTGATACTGACGGCAACTTCATCAAGATTGACCTTGGGGCCTCACTCTCGGAGGCCGAGCGCGAGATCATTCGAAGCACGTTAAGTCTGAACAAGGGCAACAAAAGCAAGACTGCGGAAATGCTCGGTATCGGCCGAAAGACGCTGCACAGGAAAATCGCCGACTACCGGCTCGAAGAGTAAAAGTCGCCGGCACTCCGCTGGAGTTGCGCTACAAACCGCCTGTCTCGTGGTACCGTTTGATCCGCTGGAACGAGTAGTTTATCTTCTTGGTAATTTCGTTTGCTATGCGCTGCTTGTCCTGACTTCCACTATGCTTGTCCGGATGATATTCGATCAGCATCGTTTTGTACGCTTTGCGTACGGCTTCAAACGGCGCTCCGAACGGCAGTTCGAGGTTTCCGTAGTCCTGCCTGAGCTCCTCCGGCGGCCCACCTGCACGCGGCCGCCCCGGGCGGGCACCGCCTTGTGCCGATCGTTTGCCGCCGTCGGTTCTTTGGTCTGACGCTTCCGCATTCTGCTGATCGCGTTCCTTGCCGGTGCGCAGGTACTCATCGAGTTCATCCCATGCATCTTTCAGATCAGGATCCGAAGAACTGCGAGAGTTTTCGCTGATGGCATCATTCTGCACGAATGATTTTATGAGGTTGCCAAGTCTATCAAAAATATCGTCCACAGCGTTGCCTCGCTTCACAGACTCGAATTGTACACCCGGGGACGCGCGGCGAACAACTGCCGACTCACGAGCGGGAACGGCCGGGAGTACGATCGGTTACTTCGTTGAGAAGAACTCGCCGTGGAGACTGCGAACGCATCGGTCTGATTCACTCTCGGGTACCACAAGTGAAAGATTGATATCTGACGAACCAAGCGATATCATGCGCACCGGCGTACCCTGCAGCACCGCGAACACGCGGGCGATGAATGTCGTCTCTTTCCAGAGATCGCGACCAACCAGACAGACAATGCTCTCGTTTTCTTCAACCGTGACGCGCCCGTATTTCGCCAGATCGGCAATTGCCCGCTCGTACGCAGACCGTGCGTTGCCTGTCGGGCTATCCACAGTCATTGATACCGATACTTCGGATGTAGCTATCAGATCCACCGAAATCCGGTGCTCTTCGAAAACCGAGAATATCGCGCTGAGAAAGCCGTATGCATTCAGCATCCGTGAGGAATCGATGGTGATGACGGTAATTCGCTTCTTTGAGGCGATTGCGCGCAGTCCGGCCTCTCCCCGTCGGTCGGAAATGCAGGTCGCCATTCCCTCAGGGTCGCCGGTGTTTTTCACCCAGACGGGTATTCCCTTCTCGACTGCCGGCTGAATAGTTGAAGGATGTACCACCTTGGCGCCGAAGTATGCGAGCTCCGCCGCCTCCGCGTAGCTTATCGAAGGAATTGTTACCGCGTTCGGTGCGATACGCGGATCTGACGTCATGATGCCGTTCACATCGGTCCAGATCTGCACTTCTTCGGCGTCGAGCGCAGATCCGATGATTGTTGCGCTGTAGTCCGACCCGCCCCGGCCGAGCGTCGTCGTGACTCCACGTTCAGTCGATCCGATGAATCCCTGCGCAATGAGGAGCGTTCCTGCGGTCGGGTGTACCAGTTCAGCGGTAAGTCTGTTGGTCGCTTCGAAATTTACCGCCGCTCGCGTAAACTCTTCGTCGGTTCTGATGAATGTTCGGCTGTCAAGAAGCATCGCCCGGACGTTCCGCTCGATTGCCCGATAATAGAGCAGAGTTGTCGCGAGGCGCTCTCCAAAGGAGACGAGTGCGTCACTTGTCCGTGGCGTGCACTCGCGGATCAGCACGAGCCCTTTGACAAGCGACAGCAATTCGTTCAGCAGCGCGGTGAGCGTCTCCCGCGCTTCGGCAAGGTTCGCACCCGAAAGGAACGCTTCCGCGGTCTCGGTATGATGCTTTCGCATCCGCTCAACCTCGTCAAAGGCGGCCTGGACGTTTCCCGAGACGGCGTTTTCGCTCACTCGCACGAGCGAATCTGTCGTCTTGCCCATCGCGGAGGAGACCAGAACCGGAGCGCGTCCAATCTGGTCGGAGGCAATGTCGAGCACACGGTCCATTCGGGCCGCGTCCTGGACCGAGGATCCTCCAAACTTCAGAACGATCATGATTCGAGGTATCCGAGTTCGACGTATGTTTCACCGTTCAGGATTGCAGCTCCCGCCGCGCCGCGAACCGTGTTGTGTCCGAGTATGACCATCTTCATATCGAGAATCGGGCAGGGGCGTATCCTGCCGACAATCGTTGCCATGCCACGCTCGAGCCAGACATCGCGGGCCGGTTGGGGATGATCCTGCTGTTCAGTAACGATGATGGGGTGAACAGGTGCAAATGGAAGTTTCCGCTCCTGCGGGAGTCCTGAAAATCCGGCGAGTACCCGTTTCACGTCATTCACCGACGGCTTCTCCCGGAACTTTATCGAAAGCGTTTCGGTGTGACCGTCAACAACCGCTACACGATTGCACTGCGCGCTTACCACGAATGGAGCCGGCTCTATTCCGCCGTTTTTGAGCGTACCCAGGATCTTCTGGGGCTCGGTCTCCATCTTTTCCTCTTCATCTCCGATGTAGGGAATGACATTGCCGAGGATGTCGAGCGATGGAACTCCCGGGTAGCCGGCCCCCGATATCGCCTGCATGGTGGTGACGTGCACTGCCTCGATTCCGAAGGCCGCCTGAAGGGGAGCAAGCGTCATGGCGAGGAACATCGTCGAACAGTTGGAGTTCGTGATGATAGCGCCGCTGTGCTTCTGTTTTCGCACAAGTTCAAGGTGATCCGCGTTGATCTCCGGGATGACCAGTGGCACATCAGCGTCCATTCGGTGATTCTTGCTGTTGCTGATAACGACATGGCCCTTTTCTGCGTACGCCGTTTCGGCGGGGCCGGCAACTGAGCTGTCCATACCCGAAAAGAGGATCTTTGCCGACAGCGCATCCTCGGTCGTCTTTATCTTCATCGTCGCAACACTCGCCGGGACCGGTACGTCCTGTTTCCATTTCACGATGTCGCCGTACCGTTGCCCGGCGGACTTTTCCGATGCCACCAGTTCCGCAATCTCAAAGTAGGGGTGATCCTGCAAGAGGACGATGAACTTCTGCCCGACTGTGCCCGTCGCGCCAAGTATTCCGACCGGTATCCTGTTCACGAGTGAACTCCTCAATGGCGATTCAACATTTTTCTGTTATGAGGTATCATATAGAGACTCCTCTGTCAACGAAAACAGGGACAAGGGTGCATCACCGGGAGGGTGACATGACTCCAGGTTTCTCCGCGCGAATTGGCGAAGCGGTTCGTTCGGTTCGTACGTTCAGCAGCAGCAGGCCCGCCATCGGCATCGTGCTCGGCTCCGGCCTTTCGGAAGTGGCAAACGAGTTCGGCGGGCAGCGCATACCATTTTCAAGCATCGCCGGGTATCCGGTTCCCACGGTACAGGGCCACCAGGGAATCATGATGCTCTCCGAACAGACCGCAGTCATGGCCGGTCGTTTTCACTATTACGAAGGACATTCGATGGACAATGTTGTCCTGCCGATCTTTCTGCTGCGCGAGCTTGGCGTCAAGACCCTCATAGTGACGAATGCCGCAGGTGGCATCAACTCCGGCTACTCACCCGGTGATCTGGTCTTCATCAAGGACCACATCAATCTGCTTGGTACAAATCCGCTCATTGGACCAAACGACTCCACCCTCGGCCCGCGGTTTTTTGACATGACCGAGGCATACAGCATCCGGCTTCGCAGACTTGCGGAATCGGCACTTGGACGCTCGGTACCCGAAGGCGTCTACGCGGCTATGCTCGGTCCGAGCTTCGAAACTCCGGCGGAGATTCGCATGCTCAAGGCAATCGGTGCCGATATGGTTGGCATGTCAACGGTGCCCGAAGTGATAGCGGCTTCCTATCTTGGCATGGAGGTTCTCGGTATCTCATGCATCACCAATCTCGCGGCGGGTCTCGGAACCGGCGGCCTCAGCCATGCCGAGGTCATGGAAACGGGGAAACTGGTAGAAAAGAGTCTGTCGACGCTACTTCTGACAGTCGTCAACGCATTGGCACGCCCCGGTGATCCGCAGTAGTCTGCGGACAAGTTTGCTTCGACCTATCAACACTATCGATGTTTGCAATCGAACGAATTGATCCATCTGTCATAGAAGAAATCCGG
The DNA here is from genome assembly GCA_035530835.1 of Spirochaetia bacterium. Lineage (GTDB taxonomy): Bacteria > Spirochaetota > Spirochaetia > DSM-27196 > DATKUC01 > DATKUC01. The sequence continues at coordinate 2,811 of DATKUC010000114.1, read as the reverse complement.
AACGAGATCAACGAGGCCAATGGGTCTGAAGTTGCGTTCGTCGGTACCATCGATGATGAGGGCATTGTCCGCGAGGTGAGGGCCGTCGCGCATGGAAACCTGTCGCAGGTGCCCGCGCCAATGCCCCACCTTGAGCGTGGCGATGTGGTCATTCACAACCACCCGGGCGGCACCATGCGCCCAAGCTCAGCGGACATCGGCGTTGCGGCCGAGCTGGGAAACCTCGGCATCGGCTCCTATATTGTGGACAACAGCGTTGAACGCATCTATGTAATAGTAGAGCCCGTTCCCGCCCGGGAGCTCACCCCGATTGACGGGGATGCGCTCGCTGAACTTCTCAGCGGTGGGGAGCGTATCTCATCCATCATATCGGGTTTTGAGCCGCGGGAGAGTCAGACCGCAATGCTGCGACTCGCCGCGCGGGCGCTGAACGAAAGCAGGCTCTGCGTCGCCGAGGCAGGAACGGGTGTCGGCAAGTCCTTTGCCTATCTCATCCCGGCACTCGCGTGGGCGGAACAGAACGATGAGCGGGTCGTCATCTCTACGGCAACCATCAACCTGCAGCAGCAGCTCGTGGAAAAGGATATTCCGATCGTCAAAAAGCTCCTCGGAAGTGACGCCAAAGTTGCGCTCGTGAAGGGACGGGGCAACTATCTCTGTCTGAATCGGCTGGAGGAGCTCGCCGAGGAGGAAGCGGGGCTGTTCGAGGAACCGGGAAGCGAGCTCAACGCCATCAGGGCGTGGGCCGAGACGACCCCTACCGGCAGCAAGTCCGATCTCCCCTTTGTCCCCGATGAGTCGCTCTGGTCCCAGATCTGTTCGGACGCGGATTCCTGTTCCGGCATGCGCTGTCGAAACCGCGATACCTGCTTTATCCTGCGGGCACGTAAGGAAGCCGCAGGTGCACGTCTGCTAGTGGCAAACCATCATCTGCTATTCTCGGATCTCTCGTTGCGACTCCACGGCGCGGGCTACGACGGCACAGCAGTGCTTCCGCCGTTTCAGCGCGTCATCATCGACGAAGCGCACAACATTGAGAATGCGGCAACGTCCTATTTTTCCGACGTATTCAGTCGGTTCAGCGTTCTGAAGTACGTTTCGCGGCTTCACCGCAATCGCCGAGGACGTTCTTTCGGATTGCTCGTCCAGCTCGAACGGCTGCTCGGACGACAGGTTCAGGAAGCCGGGGCACTTCTTTCGAAGATTCGCGAACGGGCGGATGACCTGGATTCCTCAGCTCTCCAGGTGATGGGAGATGCATGGAACTACCGATTGTGCGGAGAGCCAACCGACCTTGTTCGGGAGTTGCTGCTCCTTCCCATGCACAATCTGCAGATCGCAATTCTCGACCTGGTGCAGTTGATCGAGGACGAGATCGCAACTCTTTCGGACGATGATCGGGAGCTTCCCGAAGTGTATGATACTCGCACAGTACTCAGGCGATTTGAGGAGATCGGTTCGATGTGCCAGCGGTACAACGGCTACGCCGAGTCGCCGGATCAGATCTTCTGGATCGAGCGGGCTCGTACGTCGAACCGCGAAAACTTCATTCGCTTCTATCTGACACCGCTCGAAATCGCACCGGTCATGCGCGAAGCACTCTACGAACCGTTTGAATCGGTAATCTTTACCAGCGCCACGCTGACCGTCCAGGGCAGGTTTGATTTCTGGATGTCGCGCGTCGGCCTGTCCGGAGAGGATCCGGATGAACTGCTGACCGCGTCGTTTCCTTCGCCTTTCCCCTATCACGAACGGGTCCTGCTTGGCGTCCCATCGGACGCGCCGTTGCCCGATCAACCTGGCTATTCGGAGTATCTTCAGAAGTTCATAATCGATGTGCTCAGGGTTTCGGAGGGCAGGGCGCTTGTTCTCTTCACCTCATACGAAATGCTTTCAAGTACCTATGCAGTCGTGAAACCCGCTCTGGAGAGTTCGGGCATTTCCACATTCAGGCAGGGCGAAGACGAAAGGTCTCGGCTGCTCGGCAGATTCCGAACCGACGTGGCGAGTGTGCTCTTTGCCACAGAGAGTTTCTGGGAAGGTGTGGACGCTCCGGGAGAAGCGCTGGAAGTGGTGATAATCTGTAGATTGCCGTTTCGCGTTCCCACCGAGCCCGTGCTTGTGGCTCGAACCGAAGCACTCCGCGCACGAGGCGGAAACCCATTCTTTGAACTTGCGCTTCCGGAAGCAGTAATGAAACTCAAGCAGGGTTTCGGGCGACTTATGCGCAAACGCACCGACCGCGGAATCGTGCTCATTACCGATGGGCGAATTGTGAAGAAGGCTTACGGTTCTTTGTTCCTGCAATCCTTGCCGCGAACTCGAAAGTGCGTGGCTGACGGTGCAAGAGTCATTTCGGAAATTGAATCGTTTCTGTATACCGAAGTTCCGCGGATACCGGACGCCGGAACATAAAAAAAGCCCGCGACTACTCAGAGTCGCAGGCTTCTCACAGCTTGCGGATGTCCTGCGAAATTGCCGGAACATCCCGCGCAGTGACCGGTCTACTCCATGACAGCAAGAATGTCGGCCATCTTGACGATAAGATGTTCTACGCCGTCAATCTTGATGTTGGTTCCCGCATACTTGTCGTACATGACACGCTGACCCACCTTTACGGTGATCACATCCTTGTCATCTCCGACCGCTACTATCTGACCGACCTGAGTCTTCTCCTGAGCGGTCTGCGGAATGTACAGCCCTCCCTTTGTCTGGCTTTCGCCCTCTTCGGTCTTTAGGAGTATGCGGTCTCCAAGGGGCTTTATCTTCATACGTTCCTCCTGAAGGTTTTGAAAAGTGTCGCATGATCTG
>DATKUC010000113.1:0-8350 GCA_035530835.1 Spirochaetia bacterium | reverse complement strand
CCGGAGGCGATGCAGCTGGCACCCGCGCAAACCAGAATGCGGCGATCGGTTGACCCTTTTGCAGGAGCTCGACGCGCGAGCTTTGCGCGCAACGCCCGCAGTTCGGCTGCAGAAGTCAGTAGTTCATTTGTCATGGTCTGTCCCCTTTTCGTCGGTGTACGGTTCGATGACGTCCCGGATGCGTGCCGGTTTGACCCGCTGGTGCACGTCATCGTCGACGAGTACTACCGGTGACAGGCCGCACGCGCCGAAACACCTGCCAACCTGCAGCGAAAACTGACGATCGGGGGTGGTCTCGCCCACCGCGATGCCGAGAGTCTTCTCCATCGCCGCAAGAACTTCCTTGCCGCCGCGTACGTAACACGCCGTACCCAGGCACACGCGTACGACGTGCTTTCCCCGCGGCATGGTGGAGAAGTAGGAATAGAAGGAGACGACGCCTGCAACTTCGCTGTATGCAAGCTCGAGTTTTTCGCTGATGTACGCGATTACCTCTTTCGGGAGATACCCGAAGAGATCCTGCGCGGTCTGAAGCACCGGAATGAGCGAGCCGGGTGTGCCTCTCCAGCTGTCGACTGTCTTTCTCAGTCGATCCCAGAGTTCAGGATCATGTTCAGGGCCTTCGGTACGTTTCTCGGCCTCGACAGAAACCTTTCCGGCCACAGGTACTGCGTCTGCGGGCATGGTCGCCTCCTTGGAGTGTATACTCTACAGAATATGTAACTTTATATCGATATTTTAGCATGCAGTAACTGATCTGTCAAAGAAAAGCAATTGAGCAGTGCAAGAGTGGACATACGACCAACTATCTGGGAAAATGGCCGCATGAAAGCAGAGAAGGTCTTCCGTGGCACGCTGAGCGGAACCTCGTACATCGTTATGATTTTAATTGGCGGGATCTTTCTGACACTGCTCATCGGCGCATGGCCGTCGATCGTTGCCTTCAAGCTTCCGTTTCTGTTCACGACGGTGTGGGATCCGGTCAAGGAGAACTTCGGAGCAGCGACCTTCATAGTCGGTACGCTTCTGACCTCCTTCATGGCGCTGCTGATCTCGATCCCCTTTTCGCTTTCGATCGCACTTCTGCTCGGCGAGTACTACCGGTCCGGCATCTTCTCCCGCATAATCCGGACCTTCGTTGACCTGCTGGCCTCGGTGCCGTCGGTCGTCTACGGACTGTGGGGAATCGCGGTGCTCATTCCGGCAGTCCGTCTCATCGAGCGGCAGTTGCACGTAGTTCCCTACGGTGTCGGTATGTTTACCGCCGCCGTGATTCTCGCCATCATGATCCTCCCCTACAGCGCCTCTATCGCAATCGAGGTAATCAAGCTCGTTCCGGACGATCTCCGGTCAGCGGGCTTCGCGATCGGCGCGACCCGGCGTGAGATGATCTTCAACGTGGTCTTTCCCTACGCGCGGTCCGGCATTCTTGCAGGGTTTCTACTCTCGCTCGGACGGGCGCTCGGTGAGACGATGGCGGTAACGCTTGTTATCGGAAACGTTATCCAGCTGCCGAAAACCATTTTCAGTCCCGGCAACACGCTGGCAAGCGTCATAGCGAGCCAGTTTACCGAGGCAAATGGGTCGCTCCACCTTGCGGCGATGATCGAACTCGCGCTGGTTCTCTTCATCATCACCACCATCATCAACGGTATCTCGCATCAGGTGATTATCCGGCTGGGCGGAGAGGTGCACGCATGAGCGGAGAGCTGGCTGCGCCGCGGGCGATGTTCAATCCGGGTTCCGGGCGACGACGTGCCGGAAACGCCCTGTTCCGCGGTGTGATCATCGCGCTCGGGCTGCTGGCGATACTACCGTTTTTCGTAGTCATCTATCACATCATAGTGAAGGGTGCGGCCGCGATAAGCTGGGCATTCCTCACGCAGCTGCCAAAGCCAGTCGGCGAAACAGGCGGCGGCATGGTCAATTCGATAGTTGGAACGCTGCTGCTGATTCTCCTCTCGGTCGTACTGTCAGTTCCGTTCGGCGTGATGACCGGCGTCTTCATTTCGGAGAACAAGCGCACCCGGTTGAGTTCGGCGACGCGGCTGCTCATCAACGTGCTGCAGAGCGTGCCTTCGATTGTAGTCGGCATCGTGATGTACACCTGGATCGTGGTGCCGGTGCGCAGTTTTTCCGCTCTGGCCGGAGGCATAGCGCTTGCACTGATGATGCTCCCCATCGTGGTGAAGTCGACCGAAGAGGTGCTCAATCTTGTTCCCGCGGGATTGAAGGAGGGCGCACTTGCACTCGGCGTTCCCTATCACACGACAATTCTGCGGATGATTCTTCCGGCGAGCCTTGGCGGAATTCTCAGCGGTGTGATGCTCGCCGTTGCGCGCGTTGCCGGCGAAACCGCGCCCCTTCTCTTTACCGCCTTCGGGAATCCCTACCTGAACGCGAACATCCTGAAACCGGTGGATGCAATTCCGCTCATGATCTACAACTATGCAAAGAGCCCCTACGCATCCTGGCTCCAGATGGCGTGGGGCGCATCGCTTGTACTCATCATCATCATCTTCCTCATGAATATCGCTGTACGTTCGCGTCGGGATACCATCTGATTTTTTGGCAGGAGTTTCGTCACTTGACGCTTTATCCGCTCAATATTAGTATTTTTGTCGCATAGTGATTCATTCATTTCCCTTGCCGGAGTGCAAACTCCGAACCATTCACACTTTGGCGGAATATGTCGTTACTTGAAGAGTCCCCTGTCTATTGCGTGGGGCTGAACCATCTCACTGCCCCGGTGGAGCTTCTCGAACAGGTTACAGTCTGTCGCGATGAACTTGCCCTGCAGGCGCGTACCGCGCTCGAACAGCAGTTTCCGGGCGCGCAACTTGAGATGGTCACCCTTTCGACGTGCAACCGGTTTGAAATCTACTGGGCTCACACTCCATCCCGCGGCCGCAACTTCCACATTACCGGCAATCAGCTCGATGCGCTTGCAGGGCTTGTTCTGCCGAATGCTTCGGACAAAGGAGCCGGAACACCACCGGTCTATCAGTTCAGCGGCACCGGGGCCTGGACTCACCTGTTTCGGGTTTCGAGCGGACTCGACTCCGCGGTTCTCGGCGAGTCGGAGATCCAGGGACAGGTTGCCGCCGCGTTCTCAGCCGCCCGGGCAGCGGGTACTGTCGGCCCGGTCACCTCCGAACTGTTTCAGTCAGCACTCAGATGCGGAAAACGGGCGCGCGCCCGTACCGCGGTCGGAAGAAACGCGGCAAGCGTCAGCTCGGTCGCGGTTCAGCTCGCCGGCAGGCTTGTGGGAAATCTCGAGAGCGCCTGCGCGGTCGTCGTCGGTGCCGGTCAGACCGGCGAACTGACGCTGAAGGCACTCGTACAGCGCGGCCTGAAACAGATCCACGTCGTCAACCGCACCCTCGAAAATGCGGTGCGCGTGGCGTCACAGTGGGGCGGAACCGCGCATGCGTTCTCGGAGTTCGAACAGCTGCTCGAACCGGCCGATATCCTCATTACGGCAGTGACAACCCCTGAGCCGCTCCTGACCAGACGCATGCTTGAGCCTGCAATGGCGCTGAGAAACGAACGGCCGCTTGTTATTATCGACATAGCAGTTCCCCGGAACGTCTCCTCCGACGTCGCGGAAGTTGCCGGCGTGCACCTGTTCGATGTCGATGCGGTGAAAGCGACAGTCGAGGAGAACGCACGGGAACGCCAGCAGGAGGTTCCGCTGGTTGAGCGCATCATTGATGAGGAGCTTGCAGGCGCGGATGAACGGCTCGGCGAGCTGCTGGTTCGCCCTGCGCTCACGGCCCTCTGGCGCAAGGCCGACGCGATTCGTCTCGAGGTGCTCGATCGAACAAGACGCGAGACTCCGGATATGAGCGCGGGGAACTGGCAGTCGGTGGAACGGCTTGCCATGTCTCTCATGAAGCGGATTCTTCATACCCCTGCGCGAAAACTGCGAGACGAGGCGAATGACCAATATGCAGCCTCTCATGCCGCGGCGCTCGAGTACCTGTTCGATCTTGTGCCGGAAGATCCTGAGATCGATCCGACCTCGCAACACGAGAGTATGTAGTGTGTCTACCGAACCGAACCCCGGCGCAGATCGATTGACGGACCGCAAAGCTGCCGACCGACTGATTGCCGGAAGCCGCATGTCGGCGCTTGCCCGCACGCAGACGCAGAGTGTCCTTTCCCTCCTCTCCCGAACCTTTCCCGAAACTGACTTCGACCTGCAATTCTTCTCCACCCGTGGCGATGTGGAAACCTCGGTTCCGCTTCCTTCGATCGGCGGAAAGGGCCTGTTTACCGAACGGCTCGAACAGGCGTTGCGGGATGGTGAGATAGATATTGCCGTTCACTCCCTGAAGGACCTCCCGGTGGACTCAGCCGCGGGGCTCACTCTTGGCGCGATCCTCGGGAGAACTGACGCGTCGGACGTGCTGGTGACCCGCGACGGCAGATCACTGGAAGCGATTCCCGCCGGAGGTGTAGTTGGTACGAGCAGTACGCGGCGACAGGCGCAGATACTTGCGGTTCGACCCGACCTGCAGGTGAAGTCAGTCCGCGGGAACGTCGAGACACGCGTCGCGAAGGTCGAAAGCGGCGAGTACGATGCCATCATTCTCGCCGCCGCGGGCCTGAAACGGCTCGGCGTTCGCACTGCGAACACTGTGCCGCTTCAGTTCGGGATCATGCTTCCCGCTCCGGGGCAGGGCGCGCTTGCAGTACAGTGCAGGGCAGGCGACGCGCGGGTGCTCCGCTTCCTCGCGGCAATCGATGATGGTGAGCTTCGGCGCGCGGTGGAGGCCGAGCGGCAGTTCCTGAAGGGTCTCGGCGGCGGCTGCTCGGCCCCTGTCGCGGCATTCGCCGAAATGCGGCCGATCTCTGCCGTTTCTGCCGGAGGGCCGTCGCAGGTGCTTCACCTTCGCGGTCGCGTCATGGCCGCAGACGGTTCATCGCGGATCGACGTTGAAGGTTCGGGCGAGGATGCCGGTGAACTTGGCCGTTCCCTTGCCGCACGTGCGGTCGAACAGGGAGCGCTGCGTCTCATCTCCGCGTCCGTGCAGGAGGTAACCGCGGGAGCGGATTCGGCCGCCTCAGCGGATGCGGCATTACCGCTGAACGACCGTTCAGCTGCGCCGCTCGCCGGCCGCAGAATCGTCGTAACCCGCGCCGCCGGGCAGGACCTTACGCTCGTGCGTGAACTCGAGGCTCTCGGAGCGCGGCCAGTGCAGGTGCCGACAATCCGCATCGTTCCCGAAGAGGACCGATCAGCGCTTCAGGCTGCAATCCGCGCAGGCGCGGGCTTTGCGTGGATTACGTTTGCCAGCGTGAATGGCGTAGAGCAGTACCTCGCCGAAGCGGCGGCACTCGGAATTGCGCAGGCCGTGCCGACCGGCGTGCGGGTTGCGGCCGTAGGCAGCGTGACTGCGGAGTTTCTGCGGGCGCGCGGAATCGAGGTGAACTTTGTTCCTGCTACCTTCACCGGGCGCGCGCTTGGCCAGGAGCTCCCCGTGGATGCGGGAGCACGAATCCTCGTCGTGACCGCGCGCGATGGCAGCCACGATGCCGAGGAAGGTCTTGCCGCGCGCGGAGCCAACGTTACCCGCCTATCCGCCTATCACACCGAGTCGGTTGTGCCGACTGAGACTCAGTTGCAGGCGATCGTCGATGGGGTGGATGCCGTGCTTTTCACGAGCGGCTCGACGGTTCGCGGATTCGCTCAGGCGCTCGGCGCGGACTCTCAGCTCGAAGCGAAGTTTGCCCGGATGCGACCTGCCGTCTGCTGCATCGGACCCTCGACTGCTGCGGCGGCACGCGAACTGGGTTTCGTGGTCGATGTCGAAGCTGCTGAACATACCGTGCGCGGGCTCATCGACCAGCTGGTTGCGTACTTTGGAGGAACTAAACATGAATCATGACCCGATCGACGCGAACAACGCACAACCGCAGGTGAGGCCGCGGCGACTTCGCACACATGCGGCCCTGCGGTCGCTGGTGCGGGAAACCCGGCTCAGTGCCGAACAGTTCATCTATCCCCTGTTCGTAGTCGAAGGTAAGGGAGTGCGAAACGAAATCGGCTCAATGCCCGGCGTTTTCCAGCTTTCCGTCGACCAGCTGGCGAAGGAGGCCGCGGAGATTCGCGGTCTGGGAATTCCGGCGGTACTGCTGTTCGGAATACCAGATCACAAGGACGCCGTTGGCTCGGAGAGTCACGCGGCAGACGGAGTCATTCAGCGGGCTGTGCGCGAGCTCAAGGCAGCGGCACCCGAGCTTCTGGTGGTGACGGATGTCTGTCTGTGTGAATACACCGACCATGGCCACTGCGGTATTCTCAACCACGGTGACAACCGGCTCCCGGAAGGGTATCTTCTGAACGACGAGACGCTTCAGGTTATTTCGCGCGTTGCGATATCACACGCGAAGGCGGGTGCCGATATCGTTGCGCCAAGTGGAATGATCGACGGCATGGTTCGCGCGATCAGAACCGGACTGGACGCCGAGGCGTACAGTCACATCCCGATCATGTCGTACGCAGTGAAGTACGCATCTGCATTTTATGGACCGTTCCGTGATGCGGCGCAGGGTGCACCAAAGTTCGGCGACCGGCGAACGCATCAGATGGATCCGGCCAACGCGCGTGAGGCGTTGCGGGAGGCCGATCTGGATGTTGAGGAGGGTGCGGACTTTCTCATGGTGAAGCCGGCACTCTCCTATCTCGATGTGATCCGGAGCCTGCGCGACAGATATCCGGAGCTGCCGCTCGCGGCTTACAACGTGAGCGGCGAGTATTCGATGGTGAAGGCGGCTTCGCGCGCCGGATGGCTGGATGAACGGCAGGCAGCACTTGAGATCCTCACGTCCATTCATCGCGCGGGAGCGGATATCATCATCACCTACCACGCAAAAGATGCCGCGAGGTGGCTTTCGGCACGCTGAGGAGAGAGAAAGTGGATAATGAGACTATTGCAGCAGCTACCGACCTGCGGGAGAAGGGGAGGCGGACGGCGCAGGGGCAAGTTACGCTGGACAGGCGGCTCTACGTGCAGTTCTTCGGATTCGGAGAGTGCCGGCACACTGAACAGCTGATCGCGGCGCTCTCCTCTTCGGGGCTGAACGCGGTGATCTACGAGGATCTGAACGATCCGTTCGGCGTCGGACTTGTGACCTACAGTGAAGAACCTGATTACTTTATGCAGTCGGTTCGCCCATTCATCCAGCAGTCGCCATTCGGCAATCTCAGCTACAAGCCGGAATATGCGATGTTCGGTCGCACCTATGCCCGTGGCTTCGAGCCGGACATCGAGCAGGCGATTATCAGAAAGCCCGCCCGGAACATCCAGAATGCGCAGCTGCAGTGGGCCGTCTGGTATCCGCTGCGTCGCACCGGGGAGTTCGAACAGCTTTCACCCGAGGAGCAGCGCGACATTCTGGCCGAACATGGGAAGATCGGCCACGCATTTGGCCGGATCGGCGCGGGGCACGACGTGCGCCTGGACTGCCACGGTCTGAACAAGGACGATAACGACTTTGTGATCGGGGTGCTCGGACCGAATCTGCACCCGCTTTCGGTCATCGTACAGACCATGCGGAAGACGCAGCAGACATCACGCTACATCGAACGACTCGGACCATTCTTCACCGGACGTGTTATCTGGCGGTCAGCGCCGGAGAACCCCGCATCCGAATCCGGGGAGGTCGAGTGAGCGCGCCACTTCTTATCCGCGCAATGCGACGGGAACCGACCGAACGGACGCCCGTGTGGCTGATGCGGCAGGCGGGCAGATTTCTGCCTGAATACCGCAAGATCAGGGAACGACACTCCATTCTCGAAATCATCGACAGGCCGGAGGTTGCCGCCGAAGTTACTCTCCAGCCGGTAAACCGGTTCGGCCTCGATGCCGCAATCATCTTTGCCGATATTCTCCCGCCGCTTCGCGGAATGGGCCTCGATCTGAGCTTTGCCGAAGGCGAAGGGCCGGTAATCTCGAACCCATTGCGAACGACCCGCGACATCGACATGCTCGCGGCGCCACCGGCGGCAGAGATACTGGGCACAACACTCGAAGCGATAAGGCTGGTATCCGGCGAGCTCGAACCGCGTGGCATTCCGGTCATCGGCTTCGCCGGGGCGCCGTTCACGCTTGCCAGCTACGCGATAGAAGGGGGAACTTCACGAAGTTTCTCACGCACGAAGGCGTTCATGTACTCCGAACCTGCGGCGTGGAAGCGCCTCATGACGAAACTGGTGACCGTGCAGGGGGACTTCCTGCTCGCCCAGGCGGAGGCCGGCGCCTCGGCGCTGCAGCTCTTCGACTCCTGGGTGGGAACAGCGCTCGGACTCGGCGACTACATCCGATTCGTTCAGCCATACAAC
>DATKUC010000112.1:0-9216 GCA_035530835.1 Spirochaetia bacterium | reverse complement strand
ACGAAGCCGGTACGATAGACGATAGTAAGGATCGACAGACGCGTCTTTTCAAAAAACGTGCTGTCGAATCGGGTATACAGATCATCCATGATGATCGTGGCCGGAGAGGATGCGCTCGATGATGCCGCCAACCGCAAGCATCATGGAGACGATGATACCGTCTGCTACGAAGTAGGCGGGGCCCTGCACGTGAAGCAGGATGAAACAGAAGCCGACCAGAATCAGGCCGAACGCCTCGACGGTAAACCAGATATGGGTGTACTGCACCGGCACGCAGAACATCATGCCGACAATGAGCAGAACGACCCCCGGCGCAGGCATTCCCGGCACTATGAGCAGAAATCCAAACATGAACAGTCCGATGGTGATTCCGCTGAAGGCGACTATGTACTTCAGGAACAGTGGCGTAACAAGCGGCACCTTTTCTCGCGTGCTCTTGATGACCCAGGCAACCATCTCTCCTGCACCCGCCACAAAGAAGACAGGTATCCAGATGAAGACGAACGACTCGTGAATGGTCATCTGAATAGTTCTCGAAAGCAGGAAATTGATTCCGGTTCCCGCGAGTATGAGCGCGGCCATAGCGTGATAGAACCACGCGAAAATCCGGAAACTGCCTTCCGCCTCATCAAGAGTTCGTCTGATCGTCCGGACATCCTCGATATATCGCTTCAGTTCGTCGTCGTCCATTCCCATGTATCCTCTCGACTTTGCGTCTCAATGTTACTTTGATATGCAAAGTTACATTGCATCGCAGAGTCTGTCAACCGTTCCTGAGAAATTTCTGGTGAGTCAGAATGAACCACCTCTTGAGTGTAGTGAGGATAATCGGCCCGATTTTCGGCCGAGACTATCGTGCGGATTGGGAGAGAGATGTTCAATGAGTACTTTGAGGATATAGACTTACGCGAGTTCGATGTGTTTGGCATGTATATTGCTACGTAAAGAGTGGAGGCACACGATCAATGAAAGACCTGCTCCTGCGAGAAAAACTTCAGAGAATAATCCAGACAACGGTCATCGGCGCAGGGATGCTTGCACTCCTGCTGTGGACCGGCCAGCTGATTCTCGGTACCACCGGACTCGTTCTGTTCGGCGCCGCGGGTCTGCTCTTTATATTCCTGTCGGGGAGGCGGTCAGGCAGCCTGTTGTTTGCCCAGGCAACACATCTTGAGCCTGCGGACGCGCCGGATCTCTATCGCATGGTGCGAGAGCTCTCACTGCAGGCGGGGCTTCCGGCGGCTCCGCGCATCGCTTATATTCCGACGCCTGCAAAGAATGCGCTGACCGTGGGTGACCGGCGGGACTCTCTCATCATCGTAACCTATGGACTGCTCTCGACGCTGAGTTCGAAGGAGCTCGAAGGGGTTATAGCTCACGAGATAAGTCACATCCGGAGTAACGATATGTGGTTGTTCTCCGCGGCCCAATACGTGCGCTCCGCAACTGACTTCATCTCCCGGTTCGGATGGATTCTCCTTCTGTTCACGTTACCCATCTTCCTGCTGACCGGTGCGTCGCTCTCCCTGACCGCGGTCGCGGCGATGGTTGCCTCGCCTCTTTTGAGTCTGGTCCTCCAGCTCGCGCTGCTGCGTACGCGGGAGTTTTCTGCCGATCTCGGTGCTGCCGAGCTCACCGGAGATCCGTCGGCCCTTGCCTCGGCGCTGCGGAAGGTCGATCCGCCGAGAAGGACACTGTTTGATTATCTCGTAGGCTATTCGCAGTCACGCCAATCGGCTCTGCTCCGGACCCATCCTGCCACGGAAGAACGAATACGGCGTCTTTCAGCACTTGGCGGGCGGAAGTCGGCCGAGACCTTACCGCCTCGGGTATCCGGCTACCGGTACTAGCCGAACTACGCGGTTGATTGCTACTGGCCTTCCGGCTGAATGTCACTCAGGAAGAACGGGTAGCGGCGAGAGGGTATCGTACCGTACCACGAGGTGTCGCTACCGGTTATTGCGCGAAAGATGCGCGCGGTGTGGATGTGGGCGGTTCCAATGAAGATGTGGTACCGGTGCTGCTCACCGCCGACTGCAGTTCCCGCAACGTAGATGCCGCGAACGTTCGTTTCGAGTGTTTCAGGGTTGGATGATGGAATGCCTTCGTTGTCGAACTCAACGCCGAGTGATCTGAGCAGGCTCGTGTCGGCCGTGTAGCCGGTGTTCAGGAGCACAAAATCAGCTGGTTGCTCGAATGTGTGCGGACCATCGCTGTCGTTGCTTTCGGCTTTCTTGAGCAGGACGCTTTCGGCCCGAATCTCAACGGGAACCGTATGCGGCAGGTGTTCGACATAGCCCTTCCTGGCAAGGATCGACATTTCAAGATGCAACCGGGAGTTCAGGTGTTTCGGATCGAGATCTCTGCGCGTACTCAAAGCCACTTTCGCACCCGCGCGGAAGCTGCGAAGTGCCGCCTCCATCGCCGAGTTTCTACCCCCGACCACCAGAAGCTTCTTCCTGAAGTAGAGGTGAGGGTCAAGAAAGAAGTGGCTTACATGGGGAAGATCCTCCCCCGGTATACCCAGCGCCGTCGCGTGCGCCATGTCACCGTTCGCGAACACCACCTTCTTCACCAGGTATTCGTGCTCGGTGGTACGGGTCTGAGTGCGAACGAGGTAGCCCTCCCGATCATCATCATTCTGGAGCGGCATAACTTCTATGACTCGCTCGAACGTATGAATGTCAAGATCGAGAATCTCCACTACGCTTCGCAGGTAGGAGAGGTACACTTCGCCGGTCGTCTGTTCCTGATCGGGAGTCTGAATCGGTATTCCCGCGATGGCGAGACGTTCCGGTGAACTGAAAAAACGGGTGAACCGGGCGTATCTGGATATCGTGTGACCGATCTGTTCGGCTTCGAAGTGCAGGTACGGGACCCCCTCCCGCTTGAATGCTCCTGCAAGTTCAATGCCGATCGGCCCTGCACCCACGATGGCTACTTCAGCATCTGGCTTCATCAGATTCAGAATACGAAATGATGCAGCGGCTGGCAACCTCAGTTTGCCTCGGACCGTGATCGCAGCGCGTCGTCGATGAGCGGAATTACATCCGTGAGCGACTCGCACACCACGTATGCAAGCCTGCGGGTTGCCTCCGGTACGACGCCGATATCCGGAACGTGGATCGGGACCATTCCCGCGCGATAGGCGGCAGTCAGTCCGGGTGCAGAGTCCTCGAATACGATGCATGCCGCAGAAGAGACGTCGAGCTGGCGCGCCGCTTCGAGATAGATGTCAGGGGCGGGTTTTGGATGCTCGATCTCATCGCCGCACACGAGTGCCCCGAGTCCCGGCAGGATATCCGACTGCGTCAGTAGGTCGATCGCGCGCGCCCTGTCGGTGGATGTTGCTACCGCATACGGTACTCCGCGCGCCGCCAGCAGCCCCAGCAGCCTGCGCGCGCCGGGTTTGACCGGCACACCGGTTGACCGGATCCTGTCGAGCGCCAGACGGTTTCGCAGTTCGCGGACCTCTTCGGCGGGGAAGCTCTGCCCCTGATCGCTGCGCAGGAGCTCAAACGTCTGAAATTTGCTCAGACCGACTGTAGCTAGGACGAGATCTTCGGCAAGGTGAAAGCCCATCGCCGCACCCGCTTCCATCCAGCAGCTTACAAAAAGCCGTTCGGTATCGAGCAGCAGACCGTCCATGTCGAAGATGCAGGCGTCAAACCGGGGAAGTGCCATAGGTTCCGAACTTTAGCAGCTCGCGCAACCTGAAGCAATCCCCGCGGCAAGCCTTGACGGCAGCTCCACGAAGGAGTATAAGTTCCTCATCACTCACAGGGTTTCTGTCTCTCTATGCTTTTCAAGCGGGTACCGGACTTCAGTGTACCCATGGGGTTTGCTCGCAGTCAGAATCCCGAAATTCACAAGGAGAAGACGGTATGAAGACCATTTCGACAACGATAGGCAAACTGTTTCTCTGTCTCGGTTTGCTCGCGTTTTCCGCTGTCGGCGTATGGGCGGGCGGCGCAAAAGAGGGTGCAACTTCATCGGCGCCTGTCAAGATCGGATTCATCGGGCCACTGACCGGAGACTACGCTAACTATGGAAAGCTCATGACGCAGGCGATCAAGATCGCGGTGGAAGAGCGGAACGCGAACGGCGGGATTGACGGCCACAATGTTCAGATGGTCGCCGAAGACTCCGAAGGCAAGCAGGAGAAGGCTGTTGCCGCAATGGAGAAACTCGCGAGTGTCGACCGGATTCTCGGACTGGTCGGAGCAGTGTTTTCATCGAGTTCACTGGCAATTGCCCCCCGTGCACAGCAGGAAAAGATCGTCATGATCTCCCCGTCCTCCACTCATCCTGATCTCACGAACAAGGGCAGTTTCATTTTTCGCGATGTCGTGAGTGATGATGTTCAGGCGAAAGTATTCGCGAAGTATGTCTACCAGGACATGGGCCTGCGCAGCGTTGCCATTCTCTACACGAAAAACGACTACAGCCAGGGACTTGCGAACGGCTTCAAGGCGCAGTTCGAGGCCGAGGGCGGAAAGATTGTCGGCATGGAATCCGGCATGCAGGGCGATAAGGATTTCAAGACTCAGCTCACCAATATCAAGGCCACCAATCCACAGGCGATCTACATGCCCGACTACGTCGCGGAGATAAACCAGATTCTTCAGCAGACCCAGCAGCTGGGAATGACCGGCGTCAAGATGCTCGCGACCGATGGATTCTCCAATCCGGAGATCCTGCAGCTCGCCGGTCCGCTGGCAAACGGCGTTGTTTACTCCGGTCCGGAGCTCGAGAAGAATCCACTTCAGGTCGCGTTTGAAACCAAATACGAGGCAAAGTGGACCGACAAACCTGACTCATTCAGCCTGAATGCCTACGATGCAGCGAACATACTTTTCGATGCGATACAGGCAGTATACCAGAGCGCAAGCCCTGCCGATCAGAAGAGTCTGAACCTCGATCGTGACGCTATTCGTGCAAAGGTCGCGGCGGTCGAAGGCTACAAGGGCGTGTCCGGGGAAATCAGCTTTGCACCAAATGGAGATGCAATCAAGAATCAGGGAATACTGACTGTCGCAAATGGACAGTACAAGCAGCTTGGTGTCTACAAGATCACCGATAATAAACTCGTCCAGGTGAAGTAGACAGACCAAAACGGGGTGACGTGGTGCATCTATCTGCAGCTGAACTGGTCCAGCATCTGGTCAACGGTCTGACCCTCGGTGCTATCTACGCGCTCATTGCGCTTGGGTACACCATGGTGTACGGCATCCTGAAATTCATCAACTTCGCCCACGGGGACATCCTGATGGTGGGAACCTACGCAGGACTCTATGCGTACACCGCCATTCAGGGATCCGCCGTTGGACCATGGTCGATTGCAGTGTTCTTTCTCGCAATCGTCGTTGCTATGGCTGCAAGCGGCGCGCTCGGCTTCATTGTCGAACGCGTCGCCTACCGGCCGCTGCGGCGTGCGCCGCGCCTCGCGCCGCTTCTTTCGGCAATTGGCGTCTCAATCATCCTCATGAACAGCGCGGCCTTTCTTTTCGGCACGAAGTCAAAAGACTTCCCCTATCCCTTCGATAATGCACCGATGATCGTGAAGGGCGTTGCAGTTACGCCGCACCAGATCATGATTCTTGCGGTCGCACTGGTCATGATGGTTTCGCTGAAGTTGTTCATCGACCGAAGCAGGCTCGGCAAGGCGATGCGTGCTACCAGCCTCGACATGGACGTTGCGCGCCTCATGGGCATCAACGTCGATTCGATCATCAGCCTGACTTTCGTTATCGGTTCGGCCCTCGCCGCAGTTGCGGGAGTTCTCATTGCGCTCGAATACACGGTCTATCCGACAATGGGCACAATGGCGGGGCTGAAAGCGTTCATTGCCGCAGTTGTCGGCGGAATCGGCAGCATCAGCGGCGCAATGCTCGGCGGCATCCTTCTTGGCGTGCTCGAAACCTTTGGAGTAGCAGTTCTGGGCATTCCTGTCGGCCTGAAGGATACGATAGCGTTCTCGGTCCTCATTATCATCCTGCTTGTCAAACCCTCCGGTCTGCTCGGCCGGAGTGAGCGCGAAAAAGTGTAGGGAGGAGCATGATCTACTTTATCCTGCTTCTTGTCATCTACATCGGTATCTATGCGATCCTGTCGCTGAGTCTGAACATTGTCACCGGCTATACCGGCCTGCTCTCACTCTGTCAGGCGGCATTTTTCGGTATTGGAGCATATACTTCTGCGATCCTGCTCACGCGGACTCACATAAACTTCTGGTGGATACTGCTGCTCGCCGGTGTGGTCGCATCGCTTGCAGGCATTCTGATCGGATTGCCGACGTTGCGGTTGAAAGGTGACTACCTTGCTATTGCGACTCTCGGATTCGGTGAGATTACCCGCAATGTGCTGCTGAACTGGGACTCCCTGACGCGCGGTCCGCTCGGCATATCGGGGATTCCCGCGGTGAAGGTATTCGGCTTTACGCTTGATCCCATGCAGAAAGTGGAATATGTAGTGTTCGTATGGTTTTTCGTTCTTGTTACCTATGTGGTGCTGAACCGTATTATGAAGAGCCGGGTTGGCCGTGCACTTGAGGCAATTCGCGAAGACGAGGTTGCTGCCTTCTCCATGGGAATCAATGTCACCAAATACAAAATGATGGCGTTTGGACTCTCCGCTTTTTTTGGGGGAATCGCCGGCACGCTCTGGACGGTCTACAACCAGTCGGTAAATCCTTCGAGCTTCGATTTTCTACTGTCGGTCATGCTTCTCTGCATGGTCGTACTCGGTGGAATGGGTAACCAGCTTGCGGTCATTCTGGGCGCGGTGCTGATCGAGGTAGCGGGGGAGCTTCCGCGTTTGCTCGGCTTCTCGAGCATAGTTCCGCCGCAGTTCAAGCAGATCCTCTTCGGCCTCATCCTGGTGGTCATGATGATCTACCGCCCTCAGGGGCTGATCGGCCGCAGGGTGCCCAAATCGAGGATAGTGCCCCGACAGTCAGCTCCGGACAGCCCGACGGAAGTGTCGCCATGAGCATCCTCTCCACCCGGAAACTTCGCAGACAGTACGGCGGAGTGGTGGCGGTTGCCGATGTCGATTTCTCGGTCGAGCAGGGTACAATTACCGGATTGATCGGCCCGAACGGAGCCGGCAAGACCACCCTTTTCAATAACGTAACCGGCCTGGATGTGCCGACCGCGGGCTCCGTGCAGTTCGAAGGGCGTGACATCACCGGTATGCCGGCAAATCGGATAACCCGACTCGGGGTGGCTCGAACGTTTCAGAACATCCGCCTGTTCAAAGAGATGACGGTGCTGCAGAACGTCATGATCGGGCGCCACTTCAAGCAGCAGGGCGAAGGCATCTGGAAGAGCCGCACGCTGCAGGCTCTGCTGAGCATCGTCCGCCTGTCGCGAACTGAACGGGTGATAGCGCAGGATGCGTACGGCTGGCTCGAGTTCCTCGGTCTTGGCAACATGCAGAATGAGCTTGCCCGAAACCTTCCCTACGGCCGTCAGCGCGAGCTCGAGATCGCACGGGCACTTGCAACCGAGCCGTCGTTGCTCTTCCTGGACGAGCCTGCCGCGGGCATGAATCCTGCCGAGACTGCCGACCTCATGCACACCATCAGCAGGATCCGTGATCTGGGAATAACTATCGTACTCATCGAGCATGACATGAAGCTGGTTATGAACATTTGTGAATACATCACCGTGCTCAACTACGGTCGCAAGATCGCCGAAGGGACGCCTGAGCAGATTCAGCAGAATCCTCAGGTTATCGAGGCGTATCTGGGAAAGGAAGAGTAGAATGGGAGCGCTGCTCGAGATAGAGGGAGTGTCGGTCAGGTACGGCAATATCGTCGCACTCAAGCAGATAAGTCTCTCGGTATCCGCCGGCGATATCGTGTGCCTGATCGGTGCAAACGGCGCCGGAAAGTCCACGCTTCTGAAGGCAATCGTAGGGTTCGAACCACTTGCCGCAGGTACCATCCGGTTCGATGGAAAGACCATTGCTGCCTCAGAATCGGAGCAGCATGGCAAGAAGGACCGGCTCACGACCGACCGCATCGTGTCACTTGGCATATCGCTGGTACCTGAGGGGCGCCGCATGTTTGCCGACATGACCGTACAGGAAAACCTCGAGATGGGTGGCTTTCGCGAACGGAACGAGCAGGTGCTGCGCCGCAAGATCGATGAAATGTACGCACTCTTTCCGATCCTCGCCGAACGCCGACGGCAGAAGACGCGGAGCCTCTCAGGCGGCGAGCAGCAGATGATGGCCATTGCCCGCGCGCTCATGAGTTCGCCACGGCTCCTGCTGCTTGACGAGCCGGGGCTCGGCCTTGCGCCGCTGGTTATCAGGCACATCTTCTCAACCATCAAGCGGATCAGTGAGACCGAAGATGTGACGGTATTTCTGGTAGAACAGAACGCAAAGATCGCGCTCACAACGAGTGATCGAGGCTATGTCATCGAAACCGGGAGTATCGTGCTCGAAGACGAAAGTTCACGACTCCTTACAAACAGCAGGGTGAAGGCAGCGTATCTGGGCGAGGGGGTACAGGAATGAATGTTGGAAAGATCATGACCCACAATCCGTTCACCGTCGCGACTGACACGCCGGTGACCGATGCTCAGGCGCTGATGTCGCGGGAGAAGGTGCACCGGCTTCCCGTGCTCGACCGGCAGAAGAACCTCGTCGGCATTGTTGCGGAAACCGATCTGCTGAAGGCCGCGCCGTCTGAGGCTACTACGCTGAACATGTACGAAATGTTCAATCTGCTGAGCCAGCTCACCGTGAAGGACGTGATGACGAAAACCGTTCACTCGGTGACCGAGGATACGCTTATCGAAGATGCGGCGCGCATGCTCGTGGACTACGACATCGGCGGCGTTCCGGTGGTCCGCGGCTCGAAGGTCGTCGGCATTGTCACCGAATCAGACATCTTCAAGCTGTTCATCGAACTGTTCGGTACCCGGCGCCGAGGTATTCGCGCAACATCGTTGATTCCCGATCAGCGGGCGGAGATCGCTCACATTACCGCCGCGCTCTTTGAACGCGGCGGTAACATCATTTCGATCGGCACCTTTCCCGGTGATGATCCGACGAACGCAGTCTGCATCATCAAGGCCGATGAGATTTCGCTCGACGATATGGTGGCTGCGCTGAAACCGTTCGTGATCGAGGTTCTCGATATCCGTGAAACGTAAGCCGAAGCTGCCGGAACGTGAGGACAGACAGGATATCTCCGGTGGA
>DATKUC010000111.1:0-10388 GCA_035530835.1 Spirochaetia bacterium | reverse complement strand
CTGGGTTCCGAGTACGCCCAGCGATTGGGAATCGTACTCCTTGGCGGTATCCTCTCCTCGGCAATCCTGACGTTCTTTGTGGTTCCGGCCGCATTCTACCTGTTTGAACGAAAGCGACCGGTTCACCGGAAGAACGCACTCGAGGAGGTCGATGAAGAGGTTGCACGTGAGGAGCTCGAGGAACAGCAGGCAGCGGATACGAACGGCGGGCGTGCCGAAGGCAGTCCGACCCCGGCACCCGAGCGCGGATAGGCATCATGGATCCAGGGCCCGCTCAAGCGCCGGTCCTGGATCACTCGTCACTGCCCTTGATTCTTTTCTTCAGGCAGGATAGTTCCAGGCCAGGCTCCGTCCCACACAAGACGATTCACTCGCAGAGTCGGCGTGCCACCGAGATGCCCATCGTACGAATGGTAGACGATCCACCACTCTCCGTTCGTGTCGCGAAAAACCGACTGACCGCCCGGACCGGCCCAGCGGTTTGTTCCGGTCAGAATCAGGGTGCCGCCGCCATCCATCATCGCTACACCCTTTCTGTCAACGTAGGGGCCGGTAATCGATGCGGATCGACCGACCCGAACGTTGTAAGAGCTCCCGGCACCTCGGCAACAGAAATCGTAGGATGCAAAGAGGTAATAGTACCCGTCGTGGAATACGATGTAGGGAGCTTCAATCGCGTGCGGATCTTCAGGCCGATATGCAAGCGACAACGGCGAAGGGTGTACTTGCGCAGGCTTGCCGGTCGCAGCGTCGAGCTTCACCAGCTTGATGCCGCCCCAGAAGCTTCCAAACACGAGCCATTGTCCGCCCGCGTTATCCACCACGAAATTCGGGTCGATAGCGTTCCAGTCATCACTGTGCAGCGACTCCATCACCTTACCGCGGTCAATCCAGCGATAGGCTGGACTCTGCGGATCGAGCGTGCCATTTGTCGCAAGCCCGATTTCAGAACGATTGCTCCCGAATGTCGACACGGCGTAGTAGAGACGATATTCGCCCTTATAGTAGGAGATATCCGGAGCCCAGATGTTGTCTGCGCCCGGAATATCGGAAGCTGCCCAGTCGGGAAGCGACTGAAACACCGTGCCGATGCTCTTCCAGCTGTGCAGGTCCTCTGAAGAGCGGATTGGGATGCCGTTTCCGGTAGAAAAAAGATAGTAGCTCTTCCCGTCCTTCGCCATGCTCGGGTCATGCACATCGAGGATGTCTCCCGAAACCGGTATCGCATATGATTCATGGGAGCCCGCGGCAAACCCGCCCTGTGTTGCGACGATTCCAAACAATATTATGCACAAACCAATGGAAGAGACTCCCGTCAAACGTCGATCGCAGTTCATACATCCTCCATGCCTTGACTCTAGAATCAGTCGGTATGGTTGTCAATCGCATTTTTTGATCGTGATCGGGTTTTTGGTACTTTATCAACGTATTGTGCAATGGACATTTTAGCGCTAAAGTATCTGGCTATGAGCTCCGGTTCCGATTCCATCCTCATCCTCGACCCATATGGCGACTTTGCGCAACTCAAAGGACTCGCTTCGGAGTTACGGATCAAGATTCTTGAACTCGTTCATGCCGGCCCGCGCAATGTAAACGACATCTCGCGGACCCTCAATCTTCCGCAATCAACGATTGCCACCAACATCATGATTCTGGAAAAGGCCGGACTAATACGGACCGAAACCAGCAAGGGGCGCAAGGGCACACAAAAGATGTGTTTCCCGGTATTTCGAGAGATCGTTATTCGTTTTCAGGACGGAAGACAGGTGGACGCCGACGATTCAATTCAGGTTGAAATGCCGGTGGGCCTCTACACTCAATTCCACGTTTCGGCGCCATGTGGTTTGTGCACGAAGGAAAGCATCATCGGCTACCTCGACGTGCCGGACTCATTCCTCGACCCTGCCCGAATGAAGGCCGGCCTCATCTGGTTCGAAAAAGGCTATCTGGAATACAAGTTCCCCAACAACAGCCTGTACAAGGACAAACCGCTCAAGGGAATAGAAATCAGTGCGGAGCTTTCCTCCGAAGTTCCCGGTACGAACAAGGAGTGGCTCTCCGACATCACGCTGTGGGTCAACCAGGTCGAAGTGGGCACCTGGACCTCACCGGGTGATTACGGAGATCGGCGCGGAAAGTATACTCCCGAATGGTGGAAACTCGAAGGTTCTCAGTACGGACTGCTGAAGCACTGGCGGATTACTCCGGCAGGCACCTACGTGGACGGTGTGCGGATCTCGGAAGTTACGATCGATGACATCGACATATCTTCGCATCGATCGATAACAATCGGCATGGGAATCAAGGACTCAGCGGATCATGTCGGCGGCATAAACATCTTTGGTCGGGGATTCGGCAATTACGATCAGGACATTATTCTCAGACTGACGTTCTGACTTTCAGTTTCGATAGCCGCACCGCTCGCGAAGCGCAAAACTTTCAGCATATGGATTGCCAATGAATCTGTCGCATGACATACTCATTATTGATAGTGCTGTCTGCCCACGGTGTAAGGAATAAGCTATGGGCGTAACGATAGACGATATTGCCAGGGCCGCAAATGTATCCACAGCTACAGTTTCCCGCGTAATTAACGATAATTACCCGGTCAGTGCGAGCGCTCGTGCCCGCGTAAAGTCGGCGATAGAACAGCTCGGTTACCGTCCCAACATATTTGCGCGCGGACTCATGAAGGCTATGACCGATTCGGTCGGCATAGTTGTCCCCTATCTTTCGAATCCTTACCATACGCAGATTGTTGACGCTATTGAATCGGAACTTACAAAACGTGATATCTTCATCTACCTCTGTTGTGCCGAAGACCCGAAGATTGAGCGCGAGTATCTGCAACGGCTCATTCACCGTGGGGTTGATGTCCTCATTCTCGTCGAGAGTTTTTCAATGAATCTTCGCGGCGGACTGCATCTCGGGCTGGAGAAGAACTTTCCGGTCATTCTCGTAAACGAGCATCTCGCACTTGATGCGCCGCATCACATCGTCCGGTGTGCCCAGGAGCCAGGCCTGAAGGATGCGTTGAATCACTTCGTAGATCAGGGGAGAAAGCGTATAGCTCTGTTGCGCGGAAAGATGAGCTACTCCTTCCAATTAAAGGAGCAGTTATTCAAACGCTTTGTCATGGAACGGAGACTCGTTCAAAGCGAGAACCCCATCATTCGCATAAAGGATGCGAACAACGCCGAGGCCGTTCACGAAGCCGCCCAGTGCATCTCGGAGCTGCTCAAGAGTAGTTCCCCACCGGACGCGGTCCTTGCAGGAAATGACCTCATTGGCATCGGTGTGCTTCAGGGTGCGCTTGCGGCCGGAGCGCGAGTTCCTGAGGACCTTGCGATAATCGGCGTCGATAATACGCTTATTTCGCAAATTTCCAGTCCCCGCCTCTCCTCCGTGGACCTCCAGATGGAGAATGTCGGACGGATCACCGCCGAAACCTATTTCGAACTCAGGAGCAGCAGCTTTGCTCCAGATGTACCGATCCGCCGGACAATCGATTCACAATTTGTGCAAGGCGGGACAAGCTAAAAAAGGGAAGGACACGCTGTGCGTGTCCTTCCCG
Source organism: Spirochaetia bacterium (assembly GCA_035530835.1). Lineage (GTDB taxonomy): Bacteria > Spirochaetota > Spirochaetia > DSM-27196 > DATKUC01 > DATKUC01. Next base: position 6,814 of record DATKUC010000111.1, on the reverse strand, counting down.
ATGAATTGATAGTTTGTCTGCCCTGAAACTTGAATCCGCCCCCATTTACTGGAAGAGCGCGTTCACCTTCTGGTTTGCCGGAGGAATCTCCTGCGCGGCTGTTCCCTGACCGGTAAACACCGCCTGAAGCGCGGTCTTCATGATCGCCTGTACGTCCGACGAATGCTCGGTAATCGGGAACGGGAACGTTGCGCCCTTCATGCCTGCTTCCTGCGCGAACGGTGCAGGATCAACGCCAAGGCTCTTCTGCTGTACCGCAACTGACGCCTTTGCACCTGCAGGAACCGCCGGGAAGATGACGCCGTAGCTTCCAACCAGCGTTTCACTCGCATCGGACGCAAGATACTTCACCCACGACCATGCCTGTTCCTTGTGCTTGGTGCCTGTCCAGATGGAATCTGCGAGTCCATTGAACATGGTGCGAAGCCCAACAGGTCCGGTGGGAAGAAGCGCGATGCCAACGGGGAACTTCGCGTTCTGTGCGATCCATTTGGTCATCCAGTCACCGTCGGTCAAGGTGGCAACCTTTCCGGAGACAAACAGGCTTTCGGCTCCGCTCGTCGGAACATCAGCAAATGAAGGTGAGAAGCCGTCTTTGAGACTGAGGTCCGCGTACCACTGCATCGTCTTGATGAAGTTCGGATCGTCAAAGTTGAACTTGGTTCCCCATACGGGCGCATTCGTGTACCACCATCCGGTGGACACTGCGAAGCTGCTCCACTGTGTCTGTCCCTGGGCTCCAGCGCCTCCCTGAGTGTCCGCAAGGAATCCGTACTGTGACACTTTCGATTTGTCGAAGTTCGGGCTGGTTCCGTTGTTTCCATTGCTGTCAAGTGTAAGCTTCGCAATCATCTGCTGGAAAGTACCGCCGTTGTCCGGATTCCAGTTCAGCTTGTTCATCTCGGCGTCGGTAATTCCCGCCTTCTTGGTCATATCCTTGTTGTAGAATACGGCAACCGTATCCCAGTCTTTCGGAAGACCGTAGCGCTTTCCGTTGTGCATCCACAACTGCGCGAGGCCCGGATAGTAGATATCGGTATTTACATTATCACGCTTCACCAGTGGCTCAATATCCATAATCTGGTTGTTCGCAGAGAACTCCGGATAGTAGAAAAGATGATCGGTGAACACGTCAGGAACTGTTCCCGAAACAAAACCAGTCTGAAGATTGGTCCAGTAGTTCGCCCAGCCGGTTTGCTGGATCTTAATGGTGATATTCGGATTTGCCTGCTGGAACTTGTCCGCCACCGCCTGGTACTGCGGAACCTGATTTGCATCCCAGAGTCCGTATTGGATTGTCACCGGTGCCGACGATTGCGCGCCGGCAGATTCTTTCTGCCCATTTGCAAATACAGCTGGTGCCACAAGCGCGAACGCAAGCAGTACCGCTACAAGTCTCTTTTGCATTACTTGACCTCCTTGAGTCAACGAACGGATGAGTTCTTTATCATAGTAAGCGCTTACTATCGGTCTGTCAAGTTTTTTTGATCAGAGACTTGACAGGTACGATACGCTTGGCGTAATTAAGATTGAACGCTTGAATTGCGGTACACGGCAACTGATTTTTCTGGAGAGAACCGCAATTTGGATGTATCATGACGTGGCCGTTCCCGCTGCGAAACCGATTCCTGTGCATGGGAGGTGTTATGAGGCGACGAGTTGGGTCAGATGGATTGACCGCGTGGTTCTTCATCCTTGCAAGTCTGGTGGGATTTGCCTTCTTCTACGTTATTCCGGCGGTTCGGAACGTCATCATAAGCTTCACCCACTGGAACATGCTTTCACCTGCGCGTCCAGCCGGCCTGGCGAACTACGCTCAGATGTTCGGAGACTCGGTCTTCTGGAATGCGCTGAAAATCACGTTCTTCTACGTCATCTACAACATTCCACTGCAGACTGTTCTCGCTATCTTCCTTGCAGTCATGATGGACCGGTTTGCCGGGTCGGTTGTAATTCGTGGTGTGCTCATACTTCCCTATCTTCTTCCACCTGTGGTCGTCGGGCTGATCTGGCTCTGGATGCTGAATCCAATTCTCGGAATCGTCGACGTTACGTTGAAGAGTATCGGACTTCCCTCGATGCCGTTCCTGGGATCCGTATCTCAGGCACTGCCGACCATAGCAGGTATCAATATCTGGGAATATATGGGTTTCAATGCCCTCCTCTTCTTCGCGGGTCTCCAGGGGATTCCCAAGAGTCTGTATGAAGCGGCGGGACTCGACGGGGCATCAGAGTGGACCATGTTATGGCGAATCACCCTGCCGTTGCTCAGACCAGTCACCGCATTCGTTGTGATTACAACGGTAATCGGCTCATTCCAGATATTCGATACCATTGCCGTAACAACCACCGGAGGTCCGGTGAACGCCACTCGAGTTCTGGTTTGGTACATATACGAGCAGGCATTCCAGCAATTCAAAATGGGCTATGGCGCATCAATGGCAACTTTCCTGTTCGTCCTGCTCGGGATAATTGCCTTGATTCAATTCCGTGTCTTTCGTACCGGCGACTCGGATCTTGCATAAAGGGGGATACAGATGGCCACAGCAACTTCAGCCGGCGCAGGCCGGATTCAGCAGAGAGTGTCCGCCGGAAAAGTCATTGCATGGATTTTGTTTATAGCCATTATTCTGGTAACGCTGTTTCCCATGTGGTGGGTAATCAGAACGGCGTTCTCCGGATCAAAAGATGTATTTCAGAATCCCAGTTCACTTCTGCCCACCGGGGCGACGTTCCAGAACTTTCAAAGAGTTCTCGGTTTCATGACTCAGGATCAGGCGATTGCGGCCGGCGGGGTAAGCGAAACCTTCAACTTCCTGCTGGCCTTGCGCAATTCGGTTATAGTTACCGCGCTCATACTGTTTGGGCAGATATTCTTCAGTTCCCTCGCGGCCTACGCGTTCGCAAGGCTGCGATTTCGAGGACGCGAAACACTGTTCTTCATCTATATCACCGGGCTGATGGTACCCGGCGTCGTTACACTCATCCCGAACTTTGTGTTGATCCACGCGCTTGGATGGCTGAACACATTCCAGGGTCTGGTAGCTCCGTTTTTTCTCATGACTCCGTTCTCGGTATTCTTCCTCCGTCAATTCATGCTGGGAATTCCAATAGAACTGGAGGAAGCGTCACTGCTCGACGGAGCCCGACCGTTCTCCATCTTCTGGCGGATCATCCTGCCGGTAAGCCAGACTGCATTGCTGACACTCGGTATTGTTGTGTTCTTCCAGAGCTGGAACAACTTTCTGTGGCCGTTTCTGGTCGGACGGAACGAGAACGTTCGCGTGCTGACGGCTGCACTTGCGATATTCCAGACACAGACACCACAGGGTTCGCCGGATTGGACCGGACTGATGACTGGCACCGCGCTCAGCATGATCCCGTCGATCCTGTTCCTGCTGATAGCCGGACGGAAGGTAGTTGAGTCTCTCCAGTTCAGCGGTCTGAAGTAGAAGAATATCTGTCGACCCCGCCGGAAAAAGAAAGACTTGCTGGAATGCATTACCCGTGTTATTCTAGCTTTACTGGTCCGGCGGGGAAGCTCGACTGTTTGTCTTGCGGTACTGACGGAAAATTGTGGTGCCTATGCTGGCGAAACGGGACTGCTATGCCCTACCTTAACCAATTAAACCCCTCCAAGTTCTCCGGCAAGATTAGTGCATCACAGTTGGTTTATCGTTGATGAATTCCAGGAACTAGTTGCGAATGGGGTGGTAACCCCGAGGACAGACAGCATGTCTAAGAAATTGTACGTGGGTAATCTCAGCTACTCTACCGACGGGTCGAGTCTCGAATCATTGTTCTCACAGTATGGCGAGATCGTATCGGTTAATATAGTCACCGATAGAGTAACCGGACGCGCACGTGGTTTTGGATTTGTCGAAATGGGCACAGAGGAGGCTGCGCAAGCAGCTATTCAGGGGTTGAACGGGGTGGAGCTCGACGGACGTCAGCTGCGGGTCAACGAGGCTCAGGACAATCGTGACCGAAATAAAGAGTTTCGTCCTCGCCACGACCGTTTTTAGTTAGTAACAAATCATGCGCGCCGCTTTTGCGGCGCGGTCTCCGCCGGGAAGTTCCCCGGCGGAGCAGATTGCCTGCCGTTATTACCCCGTCATCCGGTACAGTTTCTCCAGCGCAAAGCGTACTCTGCAATCGATTCTCCACACCGAACCGTTGTCCATCTGGCACCGAATGGTATACGCTACGCCTCAATATCCGTTGAGGCGAGGTACCAATGCATATACTTGCTCTGATTAAAGCGGCAATTCTCGGAGTCGTTGAGGGTGTAACTGAGTTTCTCCCGGTTAGCAGCACCGGTCATCTGATCATTGCTGAGACCTTCATCAAAATGTCAAACGATGCAAAGTTTGTCGCAGGCTTCGAGGTCATCATACAGCTTGGCGCCATGCTTGCGATCGTCGTTCTATTCTGGAAAACGATCTGGCCGTGGGCAGCTCCCGCCGAGGAACGCACACGAACATGGCAGTTGTGGCTGAGGATCATAATCGGCGTCATTCCCGCGGCAATCCTCGGCTATGCGCTGGACAAGTTTATAACTGAGAAACTGTTCAATCCAATCGTGGTATCGATCACTCTCATCTTCTACGGAATAGTATTGATCGTCATCGAAAATGTCTTCAAGAAAAATACGCGCGAACGACATACCGACGTGCACACCATTTCCCTCGGCGTCGCATTTGCCATCGGTCTGTTCCAGACGCTTGCCATGATTCCCGGCACTTCACGCTCGGCAGCTACCATAATCGGTGGCATGATTATGGGACTCGGACGCGCGGCCGCCGCGGAGTTTTCGTTCTTCCTTGCAGTACCGGTTATGGTTGGCGCGACCGGACTCACCGTCGCGAAACAGGGACTTCACTTCACGGCAAGCGAATGGGTTCTCCTTGCAGTCGGCTTCATTGTCTCCTTTCTCGTGGCGCTGGTTGTTGTCCGCGCATTCATGAACTACCTGCGCAAGCGGGACTTCATTCCTTTCGGGTACTACCGGATCGTCCTTGGTATCCTGGTACTTGTGGTGCTCGTGGTGCTGAAGGTGTAGTCATATGGACTTCCGGATTGCATTCATCGGTGCGGGAAGCATCGGTTTCACCAGGAAATTGATCCGCGACATCCTGAGCGTCCCGGAGTTCGACTCGATCTCGATTGCGCTTATGGACATCAATAGGGACAACCTTGCGATGGTGGAATCACTTGTGCGACGGGATATAGCAGCCAACGGCAAAACGGGCGTGCACCTCATTGCCACCACCGATCGGCGTAAGGCACTTGAAGGTGCCAGGTACGTGTTCAGCGTCGCCAGAATCGGCGGTCTGGAGGCCTTTTCTACCGATATCGAGATTCCCCTGAAATACGGCATTGATCAGTGCGTGGGTGATACCCTTTGCGCAGGCGGCATCATGTACGGTCAGCGAAACATACCGTTCATTCTCGATGTCTGCAAAGACATTCGTGAAGTTGCATCTGCTGATCCGCTCTTTCTGAACTACGCGAATCCGATGGCGATGAATACGTGGGCTGCAAATCGATACGGCGGGGTTCGAACAGTTGGCCTGTGCCATGGTGTCCAGCACGGACACGAACAGATAGCCGATGCCCTCGGGTTGAAGCGTGAAGATGTGGATATTGTCTGTGCAGGTATCAATCATCAGACCTGGTACATACAGATCCGCCACAGGGGAGAGGACCTCACCGGCAAGCTTCTTTCGGCATTTGAGAATCATCCGGTCTACCGTGAACAGGAGAAAGTCCGCATCGACATGCTCCGCCGGTTCGGCTACTACAGTACAGAATCCAACGGTCATCTCAGCGAGTATCTGCCGTGGTACCGCAAGCGGCCGGAAGAGATTACTCGCTGGATCGATCTGAGCGACTGGATCCACGGTGAAACCGGCGGGTACCTCAGGCACTGCACCGAGCAGCGCGACTGGTTCGTTACCGAGTTCGCGCAACTGGAATCCGAGCCTGCGCTCACCTACTCGCAGCAGGAACGATCGCTCGAACACGGCTCCTACATCCTCGAGGGTCTGGAAACCGGTCGAACATACCGGGGCCACTTCAACGTGGTAAACGGCGGCGCCATATCGAACCTTCCACAGGATGCGATTGTCGAGGTGCCCGGCTATGTCGATGGGAATGGCATGTCGATTCCGGTCGTCGGGGAGCTGCCGCTCGGACCGGCCGCCATATGCAGCGCAAGCATCTCCGTCCAGCGGCTCGCGGTTGAAGCGGCGGTGCGCGGAGACGATGCGCTCCTCCGCCAGGCGATGATGATGGATCCACTCGTTGGAGCGGTGTGCAATCCGCCTGAGATTTGGCAACTGGTAGATGAGCTGCTCGTTGCACAGAAGGCGTGGCTGCCTCAGTACGCGGCGGCCATCTCTGACGCAGAACGCCGACTTGCCGACGGTCCCCGAATTCCGACGCGGACATCAGCCGGTGCAGCGCGGCTTGAGCGCAGGAGTGTGGAGGAACTTCGTACGGCGAAAGAGCAACAGTAGCGGTCCGCGGGAACTCCCGCACCCCGAGTGCATCAGGGGGACAGTGGCATGGAGATTGTCATGTACGTGATAACAGTTCTCGGCCTTGCATTGTTCGAGGTTGTCAGCAGCATAGATAACGCGATCATCAACGCTGAAGTACTCGGCACGATGGGAGCGAAAGCCCGCCGCTGGTTTCTGTTGTGGGGAATCCTGCTTGCGGTGTTCGTCGTGCGGGGTTTCCTGCCGTGGCTTATCGTGTGGGCCTCGGTTCCCGGCCTCGGGTTTGCCGGCTCATTCGTTGCGGCATTTTC
>DATKUC010000110.1:0-3316 GCA_035530835.1 Spirochaetia bacterium | reverse complement strand
GCATCGTAGTAGAGTGCGTACGCCGCCTCGTTCTTCACCATGATTGCCGCGTCGCGGAACAGATTCGGATAGTCGTCGATGTGTGCGCCGAGGGTCAGGATGACAGAATCACCCTGAAACGGATGCTCGCCGGGGAACTTGTGTCCCGCGTAGGATTCAAAGTGGATCTGATATTCGGTACCTGGCTTCCCGGACTCGGTAAGGCGGATATTCTCATGAAATGGATTGAGCGCACCGATCGGTTTCCCGTTCATGAACACGAGTGAATCCGCATTCGGGACCGCGCGGAGAAATACCTGTCGGCCGGCGGCTTCCTGCGGCAGGGTGAACTTCGTACGATACCAGTAGCTTGTCCACTCCTTCCCGTACGCATGCGGAAGCGTGATCTTGCTCCAGGTCGCGGACTCAGGCGGCTTCCGATGGACCGTCGTGGTCTCATAAACTTCGAACTGCGGTTCGATGATGCGTGTGTAGCGCTGCTTGTTCAAAAAATGCAGGTACTGTCTGATACGCTTATCGGCCTTTTGGATCAGCATGTCTTCCTTCCTCGATTAATCACGATTGTTCATTTGCCAAACTCAAGAAGAAGCGTGGTCACGCCACGGGATGCAACGCTTGCCCGCGCAATTCCATCCTTTACGGAGATGGCAGTCTGGCCCGAAATCGGCTTCTCGTGCAAGTCAAGAAGCGTTGCGCGCGTCACTTTGGAACCGGGCCGTGAGAGCGAAAACTCGCCGGTTCGACCGGCCACTTCATGCACGCGAACGATCAGGTTGTCGCTGCCGCCCGCCGGCTGACCGGCCCAGGTTTCCGGCTCGGGCTGCTTGACCGCGGCAACAATTACCCCGTCTGCAGCCTCCACCCGAAGATAGGAGGTACTCCCATTTTCGGCGGATTGCGCATCCTGTGCCGAACGTTGGTGCAGGTGGTAATTCACCTCCATCGCTTCCCGTACCGATCGCGCAGGATCCTTCGCCGCACCGTCGAGCGCGCTCACCGCGAAGCTGAACTGGTGCCGCCCGAGCTCCGGATAGGGATCCGGATCGATGCTGCTGCGCAGCAGCGTCACCGAAAGTCCGTCCGATGAAAGCCGGAAACCCTGCTTGCTGTCGGTCGATATCTGGATAACAGGTGAACCTGCGTCTGCCGGCACAAAGGCGCCGAACGTCACGCCCGGCGCATCCTGATCACGCGGAGCTCGATCTATGGTTCCAAACGGTATGTCGCAGCGAAGGACTCCGTTTGCAGAGTCCACCGGCATGGCAAAGGCAAGCTGCGGGATCGTTGCTCCCTTCACTCCTGCTTCAAGCCAGTCGCAGGTCACCTCGTAGGCGAGTCGGGTCGTGCCCTGAAGCAGCAACACTCGCACCTTCAGGCTCGAAGTTCCGCCACTCTGTGCCGTATCTAGTTGTCCGTCGCGGACGATCGGCAGCTCGTAGTCAATCCACTGTTTCAGCGCGCCATCCCCAATGTGGTATCCGGTAATTCGGACATCACGCACGAGCTCAGTTACTCCGTGGTACCTGCCGACGATCCAGGCGGTCATTCCGCGTTCATCCTCGTCGATGAGCCGGAAGACACCCGCGTGCGCGCCCTCGGGCACGACCTCCGTGTCGCGCCCCTTCAAGCGGAAGGATTTGATCATCATGGTCAGCATGTCGAACTCGATGCGAACTCTGTCGTTCTCGAGTACCGGATCCGGCCATCCTTCCACAAGCTGATTTGCGACGCCGATCGGATGGAATGTGTTGTCTGGCACGGCGGCTCTCTGCGCCTGGGATTGCCGGTCCACGACGACTGTCACCGAGCCGAATCCGGGAGCCTTCACGCGCACCGCAAGCCGCACAAACCGGTGTCCCCAGTACTGATCCTTCCCGACCTCGATCACCTGGCTCGGAACCGGTGCGCCGGCAGAGGTCGTGCAGACGAGCTCTTCAGGACGGCCGTTCCAGTCCCAGACAACAAGCTCGGCGACCATCTCCCGGTCCCACTGCAGTGAATTGAACAGCCGATAGGTTCGACGATCCCCGTCGCCACGTCCGACGAGGGGCAGTCGGAACCGCTCGGCGCCGAAACCAACGCCCGCCCCGTGGGAGGTATCCGCATCGTACCAGAGCGCCTCCGGCGACCGCGCAGGATGGTGAGTCGAGCTGGCACCACCTGCCGCTTTGCTGCCGGGCTGAACCAGCCGGGCAAGTGCTGATGAGATTGCTGAAATGGACGACGCGGCGGTGTCCTGAAATCGGCCAAGCGCGTGCTCGCGAGTCAACTGAATACCCGAACCGGGGAGAATGTCGTGAAAGTGAGCGAACAGGGTGTTTACCCAACCTTCCTGCAGGTTCTGCTGCACGCCGGGTGCGGTCTCACCGTCGTGTCCGGTCGCGAACGCCTGGAACAACTCGGCCTCGCCGAGAAGCTGCTGCGCGCGGCGATTTGCCATCTTGATTCGGGCTTGCGAAGTGTAGCAACCGGTGAATATCGAGTTCCGTTCGGTACGGATCTCAGGAAGCACCGGAGCTGCGGCTGCAATGCGCTCGAAGAACGCCCGCACACCTGAGAACGTTATCGCGGGAAACAGCGGCCACTTTCCCATATCCGTCAAACGCTCGATATCGCGCATGGTCGGACCGCCTCCGTGGTCTCCGACGCCGAACATACAGAGTGCTGTCTTCAGTCCCGTCTCTTTGAAGTAGTCCGGCAGAAAGCGGACAATCTCAGTGGTTATGTCGGTGTTGTACCAGCGCGGTTCCCGGTAGGTGATGATTGATCTGCCGGACGGGGCAAACCACCGGTACAGGTGGCTGTCGGCCGAGCCGCGGCAGTGGTACATGTACCGAACACCCGCAGCGCCGAGGATCTCCGGTGTATTCGCATTGTGCCCGAACGTATCCGGAAGAAAGACCAGCTTGAATGCGTCCTCCGGAGCATCGTAGCGTTCGGTCAGGTAGCGCTTCGCGTACAGCAGCTGACGAACGAGCCCTTCGCCGGACGGCATGTTCATATCGCTTTCAACCCACTGGGTCGCCGTGACTTCCCATCTTCCCTCGGAAATGCGCGCCTTGATCTGCGGCACAAGCTCGGGCGCATACTTCTCTATGATGTGATAGACGGACGCCTGCGATTGTGAAAAATGGAACTGAGGGTAACGGGCAAACAGATCGAGCACAGTCCTGAATGAATCGATGGTGATCATGACTGTCTCTTGAAAGCCCCACATCCAGTTCATGTCTATGTGTGCGTGGCCGGCGCACATGAGTTCGTACGCCTTGCACAGCGGCGCAAACCGCGTGAGATCCGCTTCAGCGAGTTCGACTGC
>DATKUC010000109.1:0-20522 GCA_035530835.1 Spirochaetia bacterium | reverse complement strand
GATGATGGGAGGTCCCGATGACTTCCATCAGTAGGATATTTAAATCCTATATAAACACTGTAATGCTTATTTTCTCTAATGTCAATACTGTCTTCAAAAAAAGAGCGTCGGAGAGTCTCCTCATCCGGCGCGTCTGTTTTGTCGAAAGCTCTAGAACTGGATGCGGAAGTTCAGCCCGGCACCGTAACTCTTGCCGACAAAGTCATACATCGCATTCAGATCAAGATGCAGGATGAGCAGGTCGATGCTCATTCCACCGAAAAACCGCGCTCCGAAACCGTTGGCAGCGGCATAGGCGAGAATACCCTGACTGGTAAAGTCGAAGGTCTGGCCGTTATTCAGGTACTTGAGTCCCTGCTGGATTGCGGAGATTTCCGCTGGCGTCGGTGTAGAACCGTTGATGAGCAGCGTGCTCGAAAGACCACCGCCCGCGCTGGATATGCCGTAGGATGCACCGAGTCCAACGTATGGAGTGAAGATCAGGATGTGCTTGCTGACCTGAATCTTTGCATCGAACACTTTTGAATCCCAGGCAAAAACGAGATCAGGCTGGGTGAGGGTGATGTTGTAGGTCGTGTTCGTAGTGTAGTTGGTTGAAGGGTCAGGCACCGAAAAGTTCGCGAGCGTGATATCGCCTGAACCGACTTTGAAACCGACATTTCCTGACAGGTAGTTGAAGCCACCACCGACGGAAATTTCCGGGATGAGGAATCCCTCTTTCACGAGCTGGAATCGCACATCGATGCCGGTAAGGAGGTAGTTCAGCTGCATGCCTGCGGGAAGCGCCTGCTGAATCTGTGAGATCTTGTCGCCGATATAGCCGAACTTCAGTCCGACATCAAACGGCAGGAAGAGCCCGCCGAGTCTCAGGTCCACGGTGTAACCGGGAAGTGGTACTCCGTACTGATTGATGAGATTCGCTGCCGATGAACCGAGAGCGGTCGTCAGGCTCCCGAGTCCGAGGTTCTGCGTTAACGTGTCAACCGCCGCACCGGGTATGGTTGTAAATCCGGCGGAAAGTCCTATGCCGAAGTGGGGCAGATAGCCGATATAGGCGTCCGACCAGTTCAGTCCGATAGTCGAGTTCGCCGGGAGTGAGCTGGCGATCGATCCGGCAAAGTCCTTGAAACTTGTCTGGAATTTTCCGAAATCGATGGAGGTCTGTGCGTAGGCACCTATCGATAAAAACATTGAGAAAAGCGCTATTACTATCTTCTTCATATTCAAGCCTCCATTTGCACAATACATCACTTTTCTTTAAATTGTCAATCACACACCCTCGTGACTGATAATCCCTCATCAGCACACATCCTATCACAAATCGGGGAAAAAACCGCCTCTCATAAACTGCGGCAGTTCAACGAGTGCGAGAAGCTGCTGGCATCGAAGGGTGGTTTCAGATGTCATAGTACATGGCAAACTCCCACGGATGGGGCCGAATCTCAACGGCAAGCACTTCCTTGTTCATTTTGTAGTCGATCCAGGTTTCAATGACGTCTTCAGTGAACACGTCGCCTTTCAGCAGGAAGTCGTGATCCTTTTCGAGGTTCTCGAGTGCACGGCGGAGGCTGCCGGGCGTCTTCGGCACTTTTGCAGCTTCCTGAGGCGGAAGGTCGTAGATGTCCTTGTCCAGCGGTTCACCTGGATGAATCTTGTTCTGGATGCCGTCGATTGCTGCCATGAGCATAGCGGAGAAGGTGAGGTATGCGTTCCCAGATGGGTCGGGGCAACGGAACTCGAACCGCTTTGCCTTCTCGCTTTTTGAATACATGGGGATGCGGACGGCCGCGCTGCGGTTCCTGCTCGAGTAGGCAAGGTTCACCGGCGCTTCGAAACCCGGCACGAGGCGCTTGTAGCTGTTGGTTGTGGGATTGCTGATTGCAAGCAGCGCCGGCGCGTGCTTCAGAATTCCGCCAATTGCATACAGCGCGGTCTCCGACAATCCGGCATACCGGTCGCCGAAAAACAGGTTGTGGTTGCCCTTCCAGAGTGACATGTGCACGTGCATCCCGCTTCCGTTGTCGCCAAAGAGCGGTTTGGGCATGAAGGTGACCGACTTGTTGTACTTCCGTGCGACGTTTTTCAGGATGTACTTGTACTTCAGGAGGTTGTCGCCCATTTGGAGCAGCGGCTGGAACTGCATATCAATCTCGCACTGGCCGCCGGTTGCGACTTCGTGGTGCTGAGTCTCTATAGGCACTCCGATCGACTCGAGCGTGAGCATCATTTCGCTACGGATGTCCTGCAGCGTATCTGTCGGAGGTACCGGGAAATACCCTTCCTTGTAGCGAATCTTGTAGCCGAGGTTGGGATGCTCGTCCCGTCCGGCGTTCCATCGTCCTTCGTTCGAATCCAGATAGTAGTAACCTGACCGCTCATCCTGATCGTAGCGTACATCATCGAAGATGAAGAACTCAGCCTCGGGTCCGAAGTAGGAGATATCGGCGATACCGGTGGACTTCAGGTATGCCTCAGCTTTCCGGGCAATGTTGCGCGGATCGCGGGTGTAGTCTTCGCCGGTGACCGGATCGCAGATATTGCAGGTCATGACGAGCGTCTTTGCCTGCATGAACGGATCGACGAAGGCGCTTTCGGGCACCGGTTTCACCAGCATGTCCGACTCGTTTATCGCCTGCCATCCGCGGATGCTCGAGCCGTCGAAGCCGTGGCCTTCGCTGAAGGTCGACTCATCTATCTCGTGCGCGGGGACCGAAAAGTGTTGCCAGATTCCCGGAAAATCCATAAAGCGAAGGTCGACGACCTGCACCTTCTCCTTCTGAATGAAGTCGACGACTTCTCTGGGTGTCTTGAGACTGATCATTCCACACTCCTTGCAGATGAGACTTTATCATCGGTATACACGCTCGAAATGCGCGAGTCAACCGAAGTCGGCGCTTGTGGCATCAATGTCGCGCCGTTTGTTTGACGCAGCGTCCGCAATCGGATTATTATCGCTATCTATGGAAGTATTCGATTTTTCATCTCACCGCGCGGATGTCGAGCGCGACGTTCTCGACAGATTTCTCCGCTATGTTACGATCTACACGACCTCGGACCGTCATTCGGATGCGACACCGAGCAGCTCGGGGCAGTGGAACCTTTCGCGGCTTCTTGCCGACGAACTGAAGGCACTCGGTGTCAGTGACGTACATCTTGACGACCAGTGCTACCTTGTCGCCCGATTGCCTGCGACGCCTGAAGTCGCCGCGACCACACCGACGTTCGGGCTCATGGCGCACGTGGATACTGCGCCCGATCTGACCGGTAACGAGGTCAAGCCGCAGGTGATTCGTGAGTATGACGGCAAACCGATCCGACTGAACGATTCATACTCGCTCGATCCTGCGCAGTACCCCGCACTTCTCGAATACGTGGGCGAGACGGTCATCACCACTGATGGAACGACCCTCCTGGGTGCAGACGACAAGGCGGGCGTTGCCGAAATAATGGCTGCTGTGGCGGTACTGCAACGCCATCCGGAGATTCCGCACGGTCCCATCGAGATCTTTTTCACTCCCGATGAGGAGATCGGCAAGGGGATGGACCGTTTCCCGCGAAATCTGGTGAAATCCGAGTTCTGCTACACGCTCGACGGCGGCGACGAGGGCACCATCGAAGCTGAGTGCTTCACCGCCTACAAGGTTGAACTCACCTTTCACGGGATGGTGATTCACCTCGGTGATGCACGCGGAAAACTGGCGAACGCGGTGACCATGGCGTCGACCTTCGTCTCAATGCTGCCTCGCTCCGAGAGTCCGGAGGCAACCGACGGCAGATTTGGCTACTATTGTCCGCTTGAGATCCGCGGAGGTCTGGACCACGCGTGGCTCGAGGTCTACCTGCGCGATTTCGAATCATCAGGCATCGAACGCCGCCTTCAGTATCTCGAGAGCCTCAGCCGAACCATTGAGGGGGCATTCCCCGGCAGCAAGGTCGAGATGAAGTCCGAGAAACAGTACCTGAACATGCGGGATTCACTGGAAAAGCGGCCGGATGTGATCGAAAACCTGCGGGAAGCGATCCGCCTGACGGGGATGGAACCCGAAATGCAGATCATTCGTGGCGGCACCGACGGCGCCCGTCTTACCGAGCTCGGCGTCCCGACCCCGAACGTGTTCGCAGGCGGCCACAACATGCACAGCCGCTACGAATGGGTGGGGCTGCGGGCGATGGTGCGTGCTACCGAGACTGCAGTGAATCTTGCGCAACTGTGGGGGCGACAGCGGCCGAGGGCCTGAGGCCGTCGCTCGCTGCACCGGGCTCGTCCACGTAGACGCGCGGCACCCGCCTGCTGATCGCGCAGGTCACCTCGTACGCTATGGTGCCGATGGTGCGGGCGAGTTCCGCAGCGTCCGGTCCTGCCCTGTCCGGGCCGAAGAGCGTGACCTTATCGTATCGTGCAACTTCAGGATTCGGTCCAAGATCAACCATGCATTGATCCATGCATACCCGTCCTGCTATCGGGAAGCTTTCACCGTTCACGAGCATTCGCGCCCGGTTCGACAGCAGCCGGCTGTATCCGTCGCCATAACCTACCGGAACCGTGCCGATAACAGTCTCTCCGGCTGTCCGGTAGGTCATTCCATAGGAAATCGGCGTGTCGCGCTGAACACGCTTCAGAAACACGACCTGCGATTCGAGCTCCATGACCGGCCTTATGTCGATAGTCTTCTCCTGCTCCTCGGACGGGTAGTAGCCATAGATGAGAATGCCGGGGCGGATCATGTCGAAGTAGGCCTCAGGACAATCGAGAACAGCTCCTGAGTTTGCCGCGTGGATGATGCCCGGATCGATGCCGGCGGTCCGGATTGATTCGAGTGTTCGAGTAAAGATCTCTATTTGACCGGAGGTAAACGACTTATCTTCGAGATCGGATCCGGCAAAGTGAGTGGAGACGCCTGAAAGATGCAGCCGGCCTGAGCCGGTTATCTCCCGCGCGAGCTGAAGTGCATCCTCGGGGCGGCAGCCAATACGTCCCATCCCGGTGTCAATCTTCATGTGCACCGCAACGCTCCGCTCCCGACGTTCCGCTTCCCGGGATAGCTCCCTGACCATCTGCACGTCAGCAAGGAGGGGTGTGAGTCCGTACTCGATGATCGCTGAAAGCT
This sequence comes from Spirochaetia bacterium, assembly GCA_035530835.1. Taxonomy (GTDB): domain Bacteria; phylum Spirochaetota; class Spirochaetia; order DSM-27196; family DATKUC01; genus DATKUC01. Next base: position 15,414 of record DATKUC010000109.1, on the reverse strand, counting down.
CCTCAGGTATGGGAAGGCTGTAGATGAGGAGCGGCACCGGGATTCCCGCCTCGCGGAGCATCACGGCCTCGTCCACCGTCGCAACGGCGAGCATCTCCACGCCCTCCTGCACCGCTGCCTGACCGATCTGCACGATGCCGTGACCATATGCGTCGGCTTTGACTGCAATGCACATGTGAGGCGGCCGCGCGGGCCGGTTATCAGCGACATGCTTCCGAATGAGTCGTATATTGTGCCGTAAGTGTTCGATATGGATGATAGCCCGAGTCGCACGCATTGTTTCATCATGCTATCTGAAATCGTACATGTCGGCAATGTTGTGATATTATATTGGGTGTATCAAGGGGAACTATGCGCAAAGCCCTATATATGGGAAGCCTTCTCGCCGCATTGACACTCATTCTCGCTTCATGTGGAAGTCCGTCACTGCTAGTTCCCGCAATGCAGGAGCAGAACGCCGTCACTATCAATACTCTGACAAACGGCTCAATCGTTTCGACCGGCGCCCAGATCCCAATTCGGCTGGAATACAGCGATTCCTACAAACAGGGGAATAAGCTGCCGGACAGCATGCAGATACACCTTCTCGCCGCCGATGGTACCGAAATTCGTACGTTCGCGATCGGTGCCGACCTGCTCGCCACTCAGGACTCGTTCAATATCAGTCTTCCCGAACTTCCAACAGGGCAGTACACACTCGATCTGAAAGTCTACCAGTCTGGAAAGATGCTTCAGGAAAAGAGCGTTCAGTTCTTCCACGTCCAGGGCACCTACAGCGTTACCGGTATTTCAACCTACCCATCATCGTTCTACCCCGGTTCTTCGGGACTTCTGCAGGCGCACCTCGATGTTCCGGCCGGCTCGGATCCCTATCTGCGCTGGACAATGAACGACAAAGTCATTGCTCAAGGCGTCCTGAGTGCCGGTTTTGACCAGACCCTGCTGCAGGCTCCCTCTGTCGAAGGCGCCTACAATGTCACTGTCGAGCTCTTTCCGCTGGCGCCTGTTGGAAGCACTACGTTCGCGTTTTCGTCTCCCATCAAGCAGACAACTGAAGTCTTTGTCAGCCGTTCGCAGAATGCGGACGCGAACGAGCTCGGGCCCGCGACATCGTACTACAGCTTGTTTCACTTCCGCGGAGACTACCGTGACGACGGCGTGCGCGTTTCGATGCGTGACGGCCGTGCTCCGGCGGCCGTGCCGGTTGGCAATCCTGACCTGCGCATCAACGGCTCTATCTTCGGCTATCACCTTGATGGGACGAGCGGCTTTGCGGTAGGCGAGGTAATTCTCCCATTTTCGGGTGGCACGCTCAGCCCGTTCTCGATGACCATGCGTGCGATGGCCGATACAAAGGAGCAGGAGCGGACACTCTTCGCAGCAACTTCTGCGGATGGGGCATTCGCGTTCTCAGTCCAGATGGATTCGGCCGGAAATGCCATTGCTAGCATATCCCACAACGGGCAGACAGGAAGCGTGTCTTCAAACCAGATCATGTTCACGCCCGGAGAGCCCTCACTGGTGAGCGTTTCTGTGGTGCCGGGGGTGAGCTCGACCGAGATATCGTGGTTCAGGGACGGAGCGCCGCTTTCAAGTGGCACCGTTTCAGTTGGCTTCGGCACGGCACCGAAGGACACCTCGAGCTGGACGATAGTTCCGGGGAAATCCACCATCGGCGGTCCCAGTTCCACCGGTTCCAAAGACGGATTTGTCGGCATTGTCGACGAGTTCGGCATATATTTCCGTGACACCTCGTTGCGACCTTCCACCGACAGTGCGATCTACGCGGCCGCAATGGAACAGAAGTTCGGCACCTCCCTCGTATACGCGGAGGGTTTCGAAGGTTCCTATCTTCCTGCAGGTGTCGAAACCCACGGATCGGTCACGCTGAAAGACGGGGATCTGGTGCTGGCCCCGGGAAGTGATGTGACCTTCCCACGATTCATGTTCGAGCGGCAGGACCTCGTTGTCGATGTTTCGGTGGACCGGAAGGCGCAGACTGAACATGGTGACATGCAATTCATCCCTGTCGGTACAACTCCTGATTCCTCGCCAATTCTGTCTATAAATACTGACGGCACCATTCGAGTTCCCGAAAACGTGCTTGTGTCGGTGCAGAACGCCCGCGGACCGGTGCTGCTTTCGTCCCTGCCGACGAACGGCGATGGCGAGTATCTCCTCACACCGACTGAGCCCCTTCACGATCCGATCGAGATCAGATTTTCTCACGGAGAGAGCAATCTGGTTGTCGGGGTTGGAGGTACGCAGTTGGCGCTGAGGATGGCCGACCCGACGTTTGGCGGCGTGAGGATGAAACTTGCACTTGATTCATCCCGATCAGTAGCGTTTCGGGTACACGATCTGCTCGCCCGCAAAGACGGTGGCAATCTCACCAGTTCCCTCATTCAGTCAAAGCCCTGATCGACTATACTAGGTGTGCACAATTGAGCTGATCCACCGTTGAGGAAATTCTTCGTGGCACAGCAGGGAGGACGCCATGGCCCGAAGGACACTCGCTATTGCATTTCTATTCACTCTAGTCGCGTCCGTCGCGTTCGGACAGGTTTATTCCACCAAAAAAGAGATCGCGGTTTTCCGGCTCGGGTACTATAGCTGGCGAATACCCCAATCGGCGCTGAGCGCCATAGATTCGCAGATCCAGAACGTCTTCGTAAATCTCGGTCGGTTCACTGTCATCGGCTATGCACAGAGCATTGAGGCTCAGGATGTCAGCCAGTTCATTGACACATTGAGACGGTATAAGGAGAAGAGTGCAGGGTTGCCCGAGCAGGTCCAGCTCGGGAGAGTCGCCTTTACCAGGGCGGACCTCGATCATCTGACCGGAAGCTTCGTGGTTGTGGTTCCCGCAGTCAGCTACTTCAATATGGACCGTGCGGACGATGGAGACTTCATTGCAGCCATTGATACCTCTTTCGCGTTCGTCAACGTACAGGATCTGACCACGATGGCACAGTTCACGGTCTCAACAAGTGGCAGAGGCACGGATCGACAGGATGCAATACGTGCCGCCACAGATGGCATTCCGCTGCAGCTGTCCTACGAAATCCGGAAGATACCCGCGTTTCAGATCAAGACCGGAATTATCGACTTCTCCGGCGGCGACGTGGTTATGGAGTTCGGACGAAACATGGGGGTGAAGGCGGGTGATGAGTATTCGGTTGTCACACCGAAGATCTTTGCCGGGCACCAGGTTGATGAGAGCTCCGGTGTTCTGATTGTCAAAGAGGTGCACGCGGAGTATTCGATCGCGCACGTTCTCTACGCAGATCGACGACTTTACGTAGGTGATCAGCTCGTCGAGATACCGCGCATCGGTTTGGAAGCAAGCTTCTACTCCGATCTCATAGCAGGGCAGAGCAGTTACGGTTCTTCTTCCGCGCTGAGCGCGTTTCCCCTGCTTGGCGTTCGCTTCACCCTCACCCGTGGCACCTACCGTGTCCGTCCGACCGTGGAGATCGAAGTGCCGTTGAGGCAGGCGATGTACGGTGGCTTTCCAACGAATCTGTTCCTCGGCATTGAGATGTTCAACATCTATGCGGGAAGAGTGCAGCTTGCCCCGACGGCTCTTTTCGGCGGCGGCGGTTACTACTTCGATAACAACTTCTACCTGACGCATGCCGGAGGCAAGGCGCAACTCGACGTGAGCCTGCTGCTCAACAAGGATATGAAGCTGTCCTTTGAGGGTGGCTACACGGTCATGCTCGGCCTGCTGAATGACCCATACTTCTGGGCGGCAAGTTACTGGGGGCCGTTCGGTGGAATCGGCATCACCGCGAAATTCTAGCGCTCATCGAGGTTTTCTCGGATCTGGTGCACTACAATGAGGAAGAAGGGGGAGCTCACGATGTCGGATCAGACTTGTGCCCGTTCCTGCGGTAGTGTGCGGCCGCGCGGAACCGCGATTACATGCATCGGCCTGGTGTTCGGTGTGCTGGCACTTCTGCTGGTTTCCTGCGCGAGTTCAGCCGGCGCCGTATCCGAATCGACATCCGACCAGTTCCTGGGTATCGGCAAGAGCTCCTCGTTCGGACAGGCGATAAACAACGCCAAGATCGACGCAATCCGCAAAGCGGTTATCTCCATCGTCGGCGCAGCCACCGAACAGGCCGAACAGCGGCGCCTGGAGCAGGTGCTGTACAAGACGATGAATCCGAACGCGTTCGTCTACCTGGATTCGATGCAGACACTGCGTAAAGACAACACGGGGACCATCGACGCGCCGAACTTCGTGTACGAGATCCGTATACGCGTAAATATCGAGGCGGTGCAGAGTGTGCTGGACGCGGAAGGCATTTCCCGCGGAGCAGGCAGTCAGGCTGATGCAGGCGCCACGAACCCGCCGCAAACGAACGATTCCTCCCCGGCGACCGGTTCCGCGCCGGTGGCGGTACTTACGCCACAGCAGGGCGACTTTGTCCCGCCGACCGATGCCGAGCAGCGTTTCATCAGGCAGTACGTGGATTCGATGACATACATGGTCTATTTTGATGAAAAGTCGAACACCAGCCCGTTTCTGATGAAGGAAGCTGTCGCCCAGGCAGACGGCTACCTCGCGTCGAATGGCATGACTGCGGTCGACGAGGCGCAGATCGAGAGCCTGAAGAAAGATCAGACTATGGTCTATGAACAGGAGACCGGTCGGAACGTCGGTATCATTCAGTGGATTGCCCAGAAGCTCAACGCCGACGTCTACATTGAAATCGATGCGGAGACTTCCGGAGATACCCAAGGCAATCTCCACTACGGTTCGGCAAATATCACGCTCAAGTTGTTTGAAACATCGACGGGACAGCTGCTTGGATCCGTGCCCTTCAGAAGCCAGCGTACAGTCAGTACTTCGAGTGTCCGGGATGCGGAGGCCAACGCCATTCAGTCGGCGGTCTGGAGCGCAATGCCGCCTGCGGTCGAACAGGCAAGGCAGCAACTCGCGCGCGCCTTCTCCCGCGGCCTGCGTTTCGACCTGACTCTGCAGGACACACCGGACGCACGGGTCGTAAGCGATTTCCGGCGGCAACTTCGTTCACGGGTTGCCGACGTGCAGACACTATCGCAGAGTTCCGGCTCGACACAGTTCGTCATCCACTACTACGGCCGGGTGGATGCGCTCGCCGACCTTGTTTTTTCAATTGCGGGACAGACTCCGGGACTCGAGCGCATGAGTCAGGTATTGATTCGTGGCAAGAGCCTGGTGTTCAACACAGGGATAGAGCGGTGATAGAGAGGTTCGTTTCGAGGAGGTTGAAATTGAAAAGAACAATCGCATTTACCGGCGCCATAGCGCTGGTCCTGGTCCTTGTCGCCGGATGCGCGAGCGCGCCGCCGGCAAAGGAGAAGAGTGCGGAGCCGGCGGCAGTCGCAACTCCGGGCGCTGCAATGGAGGCTCCGAGCTTCAAGATCATCGAAAATCAGAACAGCGCACTGGGCGGGCAGATACCGTTCTGGGTAGCCATGGATACGGGTGCTCTGGAGCAGGACTCGCGATTCAAGGATAACTACGTGTTCAAAATTGAGCAGACGGGTGCAAGTCTATCCGGTGTGAAAGTTCTGGCAAATAATCTGGACGCACCGTCGGAAATTGCGCGTCTTGTGAACATGCGCGTGCAGCAGAAATTTGCCGGTGCTCAGGTCGGTGATCAGAACGCAGTATCTCAGTATTTCGAGAATGTTGTTAAGACTCTCGCGGACGTCACCGTGTCCGGTTTTCGCAAGTACGGCGAGTTCTGGGTTCTGAAACAGTACTTTGACAACGGAAGTCCGGGGAAGAAGGAGTATTCCTACTACGTGCTCTACACGATTCCGCGGACGAAAGTGGATGATCTGATAAAGAGTGCAATCGACCAGACGCAACCGCAGTCGGATGCTCAGAAGACCGCCAAAGAACGGGTTCGTCAGATTTTCGAAGGCGGGCTGTAGGCCGGTCGGGTTGAACTTGAGAGGAACGAAGAACTTCCGGGCGATACAGATTTACGCGGGGCTCTGTCTTGCGACTGTCGCTACCCTGACCGGTTGCGCAGGCGGCCCCGCCTCATCATCTCAAGTCCCGTCCTGGGTGCTCGGACCGCCGTTGGGAGATAAGCTGTACGAGTACTTCGTCGGTTCAGGTTCCGATCAGAGCGGTGATGCTCCGAAGGCAGAGGCGCAGGCAACCAGCTCACTTCTATCCGAAGTCGTGCGATTCCTCGGCGTGCGGATCACCGCGACATCAACTGCCACTGCGCGATCGAGCCTCGATTCCTTTCGTTCTGATGTTATCCAGCAAGTACGTCAGTCCGGCGAGGCGCGGATCAAGGGATTCGACGTCGTAGATCGCTACATCCAGCGAAGGAGCAATGCAGTCTCCGTCTATATTCTCGCGCGCTACAACCGGCAGGATCTGATTGCCGAGCAATCCCGTCTTGCCGCGTTATTTCACGAGCAGGTTGAAGCGATAGCAGGACCGGAACGCGATGGTGATCAATTGCTCGCCGTCGGTGATGTGTATCGCGCCGTACAGAAGTACATTGAGGCGGCGTCCGCGGCAGCTTCCTCCACGCTCGAGAATGCGGGCATTCAATTCCGGCGCGCTGTGAACAAGGCAACCGATGCGCTTGCGCGGCTCAGCTTGCGAAAGCTGAACGACAATCTCACAGCCACCGTCGCTCAACCGTTTGCCGAAGACTTTCTCGCGCGGGCCGAGGTGAGCGGCGGCGGATCGGTTACGCCTGCGGCAGCACTTCCGCTCGTGGTAAGCTACGAGACGCGGCGGGGAAACGGCACTGCAGGAATCGATCGAGCGATCATTCGGACGGATCGAAACGGTGTTGCTCGTTTCACCCACCCCATGCCGTCGACGGTGGGATCCGCTACGCTCACCATGCGTGTTGATTTCGAGTCTTCTATTCGCATTCTCGACGCACTCCCGCAAACTGATCAGCAGCTTGTCGACGGCCTGCGACAGGCGATTTCCTCAGCGCGACTCAGCTACAGCTATTTGGTGGTCTCTCGCGCAAAGGCAATTCCGCTGTCGGTAGTTGTGCTGGACACAGACATCGCCGGGAATCCGACCGGCCGGAGTGATACGGCGTCCGGGGTAGAACAGGCTCTCTCACAGGCCGGATTCACCCTTCCCGTACTGCAATTCGATGCACAGAAGCTTTCCGGACGCTCGGACGCCGAGATCATTGCCGATTTGAGAAATGCCGTTTCGCAACCCGGCGACCGACGGGTTGCCTACGGAGTAGTCGCGATTGAAGAGTTCAATGAAACAGATGGATACATTGTAAAAGTCGGGGGGACGCTGAAGGTTGCCGACCTTGCATCGGGCAGGATTCTCTACAGTCGAACTCTCTCCACGCGAAGTCGTGCCGACAATGCGAGCACGGCAATATCGGCCGCGTTCGGAGCAATCGGCCGCACCTTTGGCAAGGATATTGCCCGCTCGTTACCGTAGCGCGTTCATGATTGGCTCCGGATCATTCGATATGACCCCCTGGGCTCCCCGTTTGATCAGACTTCGCGCAAGTTCGACATTATCTACTGTCCAGGGGACTATCGGCATGCCACTCAATCGTGTATGTCTGAAGACTGCATATGCGGTAACACCGAGATGATTCGGCTTCATGACATCGCAGTGTGAAACATATCGACCCTGGCCGCGCCTGAGCAGAAGGGGCAGGTCATTGGTCCGGCTGTAGATAATCGCCGTCGGGACGCGCGGATTCAGATGTTTAAATGCGCGAATCGCAAATGGATTGAACGAAGAAACCATGCAGCGGTGTTCCAGACCGAAACGCTGGATGAGCCCGGTCAATGAGGTCTCGAGCGCGTTCGCCTGTACTTCCTGATGCTTGATTTCGATATCGTAGTAGAAGCTGTCTCCAAACTCCGCGAAAATCTCTTCGAGCAACGGCACCTTTTCATTGAACTTTGCGTCGAACCATGATCCAACTTCGAGTTCGCGTACTGCTTCCAGTGAAGATTCATCGATGATGCAACTCCGCCCCGCCACCCGGTTCAGGTCTCTGTCGTGAGAGACCACGAGCTCTCCGGTCACGCATCGATGAATGTCGAGTTCGATACCCGGAACTCCTGCGCGTCTGGCTTCACGGAAGGCTGCCATGGTATTTTCCGGCGCCCGCGAGGAGTAACCTCGATGACCGAAGATCAGCGGCCGGGGAATGTCCGGCCAGAGTGGTACACGCGTCATAATCCTACTCCCGTACGTCTTCGGCATCTTCAGCTTCCTTCTTGCGTTTCAGCTCTTCGAGCGCCTGGTCGGTTTCAAGCTCGCGGAAACGCGTGCGGGTCATGTCAGCCTCACCCACGACCTGTTCGAGCTGTGCGAGAAGCAGATCCGCATCGATGGTAGGGACCGGCTGGTGCTTCATAACTTCAAGTTGTCGCTTCATCTCACTCACATCGAACGCGAGCTTTCGTTCCTCTTCCGCCAGAGCGGCTTCCTTTTCCGAGATATCACGGCATCGCAGTAGAGCCTGCTCCTTGAGATCCTCACGCCCTTTCTGTGCGGCGAGCGCCGCGCGGCCGGACCAGAGTTCGAGATCGGCGACCACACTGAGGCGTTCCTTCTGCAGGCTCTTGAGCGCGATGATGTGCTGAAGCACGAACTCCCGCGCGGATTCAGGGTCCAGACCCGAGAGGCTGATGTCGTTGTCCATGACAACCTCCGTCTGACAGGATAACTGGTTTCCCGATGTTTGTGAACAAATATCTGAAATCAGTCCCGACCGCCGCTTGCTGCGCGGCGCAGGACGCGATATTGTGCGCACGTATGGAAGAAAACGCAGCAATTCACACAGACCGACCGGGAACCGGCGGTTCCGACGCGGTATACGGTGACCGGATTGCGGCACTGGCAACGCCGTACGCTGAGTCCGCGCTTGCGGTTGTCCGGGTAAGCGGCGCCGGCTCGATAGCAGCTATCGCCTCGGTATTCAGCCGACCGGAAGCTCTCACGACGGCGCCGGGCAATACGATTCATCACGGCTACCTGAGCGAAGGCGGGAGCTCGGTCGACGAGGTGATGGTCGCGGTGTATCGCGCGCCGCGGAGCTACACCGGCGAAGAGAGTGCCGAGATCTTCTGTCACGGCAGCCCGCAGGGCATTCAGGCAATCCTCGACCTCTTATTCCGCAACGGCTTCCGGCAGGCAGATCCCGGCGAGTTCACGCTTCGTGCATTTCTGAACGGCAAGGTCGATCTGACGCAGGCAGAGGCGGTGAAGGAACTGGTTTCGGCCCGCTCACGCACTGCCCACGGTCTTGCGCTCGACCGGCTCGGAGGTTCGGTATTCAAATGGATCGACCGCGTAAAGGGTCGCCTTCTGCACATCATGGCTGCTGTGGATATCCAGCTTGACTATCCTGACGATGAGCTCGAGAGCGCGGGTGCGGCGTCGGAGGTCATTCCCCCCGGGATCATCCTGGAGTGCGAGGCGCAGCTTCACAGCCTCGTGGCAACCTATCGAACCGGCAGACTGTATCAGGAGGGGGTGAAGGTGGCAATTGCCGGACGGACGAATGCCGGCAAATCCTCGCTGTTCAACCTGATGCTGAGGGAGGAGCGCTCGATCGTCTCGGAAGTTCATGGTACGACACGGGACTATATCGAGGGGACCGTTGTCATCGAAGGTATTCCGGTGAGGCTTTTCGATACCGCAGGTCTTCGCGCCACCAGCGAAAGCGTTGAGTCGGAAGGTATTCGCAGAAGCGGCCTGCTCATAGAGAGCGCAGCGTGTGTGCTGTACGTCGTAGACGGAATAGAAGGACTCACACGCGCCGATGAAGAGACGCTTGCGGCGTTGAGCGAGCGGTCCGGTGTCATACCGGTCTGGAACAAGGTGGATTCGCCTTCCGCAAAGGAGGCGCCTTCCGGCTTCGTTTCGCTGAGTGCCGCATCCGGCGAGGGACTGCCGTTACTCCACGCACGCATGCTGCGGGAGATCGCCGGTGAAATCAGGCTCGGAGAAGGGGAGCCGGTCATCGACTCACTCCGGCAGAAGCAGCTCATCGACCGCTCACTCGGGGCGCTCGAGCGCGTGAAGGAGGGGCTTTCCGCGGGGATGCCGCTTGACGTCGTTGCGCTTGACATGCAGGAGAGTCTCAACGCGCTCGGAGAGATTACCGGCGAGGTGACTACCGATGATATTCTCGGGGAGATGTTTTCCGGATTCTGTGTGGGGAAGTAGGCCGCCTACGCTGATTGAAATCATCACCCCGCACTGGTACCATGGTCCGCACTATGGATTTTGATGCAATTGTTATTGGTGGAGGTCACGCCGGCATCGAGGCTTCACTTGCACTCGCGCGGCTCGACTTCTCCACTCTCATGATAACGCAGAACCTCGACACCATCGGCAAGATGTCCTGCAATCCCGCGGTTGGCGGTCTTGCGAAGGGTAACATGGTGCGGGAGATCGACGCGCTCGGCGGCGAAATGGGCCGACTCATCGACGCGACGATGATACAGTTTCGCGTACTGAACCGGAGCAAGGGGCCGGCCGTGCAGGCTCCCCGCGCGCAGGCGGATAAGCTCGCCTATCAGACACTCGCGAAAAAGACACTCGAGAAGCAGAGCAATCTGCACATCTTCATGGATACCGTAACTGATCTCATCCTCGACGCTGAAGGTACGCGTATCCAGGGCGTGGTTACCGAACGGGGAAGGCGCTACACGGCGCGGACAGTCGTCCTTACAACCGGCACGTTCCTGAACGGAAAACTTTTCATCGGCGAGTTTTCCATGTCCGGGGGACGACTCGGTGAACCCGCGGCACACGGACTCGAACGCTGTCTCAGGCAGATAGGATTCACGCTGGGACGACTGAAGACCGGCACGCCGGCCCGGGTTGCTCGCTCGACTCTCGACCTCGATCGCATGGAGCCGCAGTTTGGTGATGATGACATCGTGCCGTTTTCGTTTTCGCACGATGTGGTCAATCGGCCGAAGCTGCCCTGCTACATAACCTATACGAACGAGAGCACTCACCGGGTGATTCGGGACAACATGTACCGTTCGCCGCTCTACTCCGGCAAGATCGTCGGCTCCGGGCCCCGCTACTGTCCGTCGATTGAAGATAAGGTGGTGAAGTTTCCCGACCGCACGCGGCACCAGATCTTTGTCGAACCGGAGGGGCTGGAGACCGACGAGATGTACCTGAACGGGATTTCCTCTTCGATGCCCGAGGAGGTGCAGGCGGACTTCATTCACACTATCCCCGGGCTCGAGCACGCGGAGATCATGCGGCCCGGCTACGCTGTCGAATACGACTACATGGATCCTTCGCAGCTTTTCCCGAGTCTCGAGACGAAGCTGGTTCGCGGACTCTACGTTGCGGGTCAGACCAACGGCTCCTCCGGCTACGAAGAGGCTGCGGGGCAGGGTCTTGTTGCGGGAATAAATGCCGCCCTCGCTCTTCAGGGAAAGCCTCCGCTCATTCTGAGCCGCTCCGAAGCGTACATCGGCGTCATGGTCGATGATCTGGTGACACTCGGCACGAAGGAGCCGTACCGCATGTTCACCTCTCGTGCGGAGCACCGCATATCGCTCAGGCACGACTCGAGCGATATGCGGCTGTTCGACAAGGGCTTCGGAATCGGTCTCCACGACCAGAGTCGTTACGAGCGTTTCATGGAAAAGAAGCGGGGAATGGACGAAATAAAGGAGCTGCTCAACAGGCGCCGCATGCAGGAGCAGGACATTGCGCGGACTGAAAGCCAGGGCGGCACCTCGGCCGCGCCTGCATCCTTTTCCCGATTTTCCGGACGCAGCTTTGCTCAGGTGCTGAAGAGCCCGGATGTGAGCCTTGAGATGCTTGCGCGTCTTGAACCCGACCTTGCCGCTGGAAAGCCGATCGAATGGCTCAGGCAGGTTGAACTGGATGTCAAATACGAGGGATACGTTGCACGGCAGGAACAGCTTGTCGGCAGGTTCCAGAAGCTGGAGACCATGCACATTCCTTCCGACTTCGATTATGACACGGTGGATGGAATTTCGAACGAATCGCGCGAGAAGTTCAAGAAGATCCGCCCGCTCTCCATAGGACAGGCCTCCCGGATTGCAGGGGTTCGCAATTCCGACGTCGCGGTGCTCATTGTTCTGCTCAGTCGCGGTCGCGCACATGCAAAGCCGTCGGGCGCCCGCAGCGGCGGGGAATTGGTCGATACCGTCAAAGGTTCGCTTGAAGACTGACGTGAGAGAATCAGATCGGCTCCTCTCCGACGGACTCGCCGCCCTCGGCCTGCAAGCAGACGGGCGCGAGCGGGAGTTGCTTGATGCCTACATCGCCGAGATTGAGCTGTGGAACAATCGCGTGGACCTTGTCGGGATTCGCCGGCCGGAGGACCTCGTTGTTCGGCACATTCTTGACAGCCTCTCAGCGGTACGGGAGATCTCGGAATTCCAAACCGCAGAGTTAGCCGATCTTGGCAGTGGTGCCGGATTGCCGGGTATACCTCTTGCAATCGTACTCGCAGGGCTCGAGTTCTTCCTCGTCGAGCGGTCAGGAAAGCGTGCAGCGTTCCTTCGGGGAGCTGTTGCCATGCTCGGTATCGCCGATCGGGTCCATGTCATCGAGTCCGACGTCGATCGGCTTGAACGCGCCTATGGCGGTGTGGTGTTTCGCGCATTCAGGCCGTTTACCGCTGAGGTGGTAGCATCGATTTCCCGGGCGCTCGTTCCCGGTGGCGTCCTTGCGGCATACAAAGGTCGGAGGCAGGCTATCGATGCGGAGCTATCGGCAATCGAATCGCATTTCGAACCGCCTTCAATCGTTCGGCTTCAGGTGCCGTTTCTCAACGAGGAGCGCCACCTTGTGATTGCTCGCCGAATCTGAATCGACCGTCAGGCAGCGCGATTCAGGAGCTTCAGGAGCTCCTCCTTCTCGATGAGGTCGATCAGTCTCGCTTCAACAAACTTCTTGGCTTCTTCGGTAAAATCCCCGGCCGTGAGGCAGAATCCGCGTCCTGCCTTCAGTTCCTTCAGTCGCGAATGAAAGTCGCGGAGCAGGAGTTCACCTACCTGACCTGTGGTGCGGATGAATCTGAACAGGATGATGTCCTGCCAGGTCGTCGTCTCCACATCCGTGAGGATATCCGCGTATTCGTTCCTGGCAATCGATATGTCGGTTATCTTCACCTTTGCCTGCGGGAAGTAGCCGGAGACAACTTTTCTGCACAATGCGACGAAATCGGAGACCGGCGATACCAGAAATGTCTGGAGATTCTCATTGCTTGCCAGTTCTCTCACTCGATTGATCTGCGCAGCGACGTCTTTGTATCCCGGATTCACATCGTAGATATCGGAAAGCAGCGGCAGGGCGCGGGTCACCTCCTGCGTCTTGCCGTAGGCCGACGCGAGGCGATACTTCAATTCGAGCTCGATTTCCGGTTTGATCTCCGCATGGCGAAGCCCGATCTCGAAGTCCATCTGTGCCTGATCGAACTGGCGCGAGTTCATGCGAAGAGTTCCGGCGTACAGGCACGCCTGCGGACCGAGCACCGGGTCGGGCCTGAGATGGGAGAATATGCGCGTAGCCTGGTCGCTCTGCCCGAGCTCGAGGTACGATTGCCCCATGACGAAGAGCGTTTCCTTATCGTCAGGGCGCTGATCGATAACCTTGCGAAGCACCGCGATTGACTCGGGGAACTTCCTTACGCGATACAGCGATTGCCCCAGATACTTCTGCGTCTCCAGGTGTTCAGGTTGCATTGACTGAGCGTCGTTGAGCAGTGTTACCGCACGCTCAAAGTTCTTCCGCCGGTATTCCAGGTACCCGAGATTGTATTCCACCTCAAATAGATCGGAACGGAAGGTCCTCGCAAGCACCAATCCCTTGTAAGCTTCATCAAAGTTCTTGAGCTTCATGGCAGACAAGCCGTATCTGAGAGTAATGGTGAATTCATCCAGATCGGGATTAGTCGAGCAGAGATTCATGAGAAGCGTATAGGTCTTCATCGACTTTTCCCACGCTTCTTCGTTGTAATAGAGATCGGCGAGAATGCCGAGAGCTCCGGGGTCCTTGGGATTTTGCGCGAGCCTGCGGTTTGCTTCGCGGACCGCAGTGTCCCGGTCACGGGCGTTGAGCCCGGGCGAGGCGGCGCTCGCGTCTCGACGCCGTCCAAGTGCCAGAAGCACGGAGACTACGGCGAGTACGATGACTGCAACCGTCAGGATGACTACAACAGCGAAGGATTGCGACATGAAGCCATTATCATTGCGGCTTTCGCAGATGTCAAGGAAAGCGCATGATGAGATTGAGGGGCGAAATGACCAACGTTGACAAGGAAAGTGGAAATCCATACGCTGATATGGCGATGGATCGGCGAGTTCCTGAAAACGTTTCGGTTAGTTTGCCTTGCGGAGGACACGTGAGTGCACCAACCATCGGCCTGAAGACAGCAGACGGCAGCTACGTTCCCATTCTGAGCACCGATGCAGTCGGCAGCAGAAAGCGGCTCGTGTTGACGCCGGCGCACACGAATCAGGAGAGTGTCAGGGTAGATCTGTTTCACAGCGATGATCAGGCGGGCGGCCGGTCGTGGTACGTGGGAAGCCTGCTGATAGAGAACGTGAAGAGGGAGCGCGGCGAGTCGGCTGAAGTCTCCCTTGTAGTGGGAATCGATAGAACAGGCAATCTGAATGCGACCATCCGGGATGAGAAGACCGGCGAGTACCAGAGTCTCTCGGTGAGTCTGATGTATCTTGAGAGTGTCGAATCCAGTGCTGAAGCAGACGGAGAACGGATGCATTCCGAAGAGTTCCCAGAGTTCGAAATTGAGGAGCCACCGTCAGTGGAAGCTCACAGTCCGGTTGCATCGCAGAGGGTGTACCGTTCGCATCAGTCGCGTCCCACCGAGTATGCGGAGCCGGCTCATTCAGTTGATGCTGTCGCCTACGATGGCGGAGCGATTGCGTTGCGACCAAATGTGGCACTTTTTCTTGCCTATATAATTGTTTGTCTCGGGATTCTCGGCGTTGCGATGTACCTTATATTCCGGACACTTGAGTCGGCACCATCGCCTGGCCTGCAGGCAATGCTTCACGTGCAGGCTCTGTTCACGTCCGTCGTGCGGGCGCTGCTGCATACGGCTTCAATCGGCATTGCCGTTTAGCGGCGACCCGCGGGTACGAGATACCCGCGGAACAGTGTTTTCAGTAAGAGGAGCCCGCAATTCGAGTCCGAAGGCGCATAGTGGCGTTTACTGTTCGTGTACTGATAGTTCTGAGTGTACTTTTCTCCGCTGGCTGCGTTGCGAACCGGCAGGTATGGGGCTTTGATCGTGACAAGCTTGCCTCGGATCTGTATCACGCGGACTATTCTCTGCTCAAGAGCACTGATTTTGCGAAAGTCAGCCCATCCGACATTCTGAAACTTGGCGACGGTGCCCCGTACTACGT
>DATKUC010000108.1:0-2135 GCA_035530835.1 Spirochaetia bacterium | reverse complement strand
GAATCACCGAGGATGTAGCGGGTGATCAGCTGGGCCAGCCCCGCGTCGAAGCCGCGAATCTTTCCATCCTTCTCATTGAGCAGAGAAAAGAGGTTCGAAGTCTGAGTGCCGCCCAGACGCAGGACTCCGGCGTTCTTGACTTTCGTTGCCCAGGCGCTTGAAGCGATCGTGGCTGCGTCGGCCACCGGGCCATTTGAAACGATGGCATCGAAGGCCGAAGCATTGATGGGGGTTCCGTCAGCGAACAGCGGTGCCGCCGCGAAGCCGACGGCAATCAGTGCTACGGCCGAAATGAAGCGAAATGTTTTCACGGTTGCTCCTTTCTGTCAGGAATTGCATGATTATACAGTGGACATGCAGCACACGCAACCGGGTAGCTTACGAGGAGGTTAGCAAGGCTCGGAGTGATGTCACCCTCGGCGCCGCGGTGGCTACTCGCGCGTGTGCGCGGATAACCACCGGTGCGTCCTCACCAGCCACCTCCTCCCCTGCTCCGGCGGGTTGGAACACGAGATGTACTACAAGCGGAACTGAAGCAACGCGGTCACCATTTCACAAGAACTTCGTCTTCTGCTAAAATGTAAGAAGGCGCTTGTTCTGTCCAGTAGAGTAAAAAGGGGGGAATGATGAGTCCAGCAAACGAAATGTCGGGAATCGCCGATTCCGGTCACCCAAGTGCAAGCCGAATTTACGACTATCTGCTCGGCGGCAACCATAATTTTGAGGTCGATCGGGAAGCCGCCAAGAAAGTTGTTGAGATTGCTCCATTTTTCCCGCAAATGTTTCGACTTATCCGGTGGTTTCTCGGAGAGGCGACCCATCGTCTGTGCGATGAAGGATTTACGCGGTTCATTGACTTTGCTTCGGGATTGCCGACGGTTGATCACATCCATCAGGTGGCGCCAAAGGGAACGAAGGTTATCTATTCGGATCTCGATCCGGTGACAGTAGCATATGCCCAGGAGATTATCGCGGAGGACTCAAATGTTCGCTATCTTCAATGCGACGCCGCGGAACCCGAAAGCCTTCTGAACTCAAAGGATGTCGCGGAGCTTTTCGGGAAAGATCGGAAGATGGCTTTTGGTTTCAACGGGATTGCGTGGTTCCTGCCGGACGATGCCATGGCTCGAAGCCTGAAGGTGATCTATGAGTGGGCCGAAAAGGGATCGAAGCTCTTTCTTTGCGACAACGACGTCCCTGAAATGTCGGAACAATCGCAGAAGATGGTGGATTTGTACGAAAATCTTCAGAGACTTCATATCCGGTCCAGGGATAAGGTAGAAGAATTGATCGGGCCGTGGACCCTTTTGGATCCCGGATTCAGGCCTCTGGAAGACTGGATCGATTTCGACAGGAAAGTCACCGGGCAAATGTCGGAAGCATTCGGAGGCTCCATGATCGCAGGAATCCTGGTCAAGGAATAGATCGCAAGGCGGACATTGCGTTATGAAAAGTTCGAAATCGGAAAGGGGGCAGACGAAGAACTCGACGCTCGAGAAAGCCAGACAGCTTTTTGAGAACCATCAGGATGAGCTGGTCACTTCAATCGGAGACGCCTTCAAATCTCTCGCATGGGAAAATCGTTATACTCTGCATCCGCGCCGACTGAGGGAAATGCCTGCGGAAGAGGTCGAAAGCTTCACGCAATACCTTCAATCCTTCGACGATGATTCGGTTACGGCACACGGCGGGGCGAGGGCCGATGAGGGGCTTAGCCACAATGCTTTGCTCAAGCTATTCGGACTTTACCGGCACTTCTTTCTCGACTCTGCAGCCAATGGCGGCCTTGAAACTCCAAATGCGGTCCTGGAGATTCTGGACGGGTACCTGTCCGCCTATCTCCGTGGTTTCATCGAGAAACGTGAACGCCGTATCCTGAGCGACCAGGAGCAGCTGCGCATAGCCCTCTCGAATACGCTTGAGCGTCAGCGAAAAGAGCTCCACATTAAGAACTATGCAATTCACACTTCAATCAACGGAATTGTCATCGCCGGTACGGATGGACTCATTTCCTACGCGAATCCGGCATTCTTGAAGTTGTGGGAACTGTCGGGAGACGACAAAATCGTTGGCACTTCCATGATCCAGTTGTGGGGGACCGAGAAGGCAAAGCAGATCGATGACTCTCTCGCGAG
>DATKUC010000107.1:0-7734 GCA_035530835.1 Spirochaetia bacterium | reverse complement strand
TGAAGCCGGAGTCACCGTCGCAAGACCCGCAACGGCTCCGGTTGCCGTTCCGAGCACCGTCGGCTTACCGCTGGTAAACCGGTCGAGCAGCGCCCAGACTATCGCCGCAATTGCCGCGGAGGTGTTGGTCGTCAGGAACGCGTTGGCGGCAATTGCGTTTGCCCCCAGAGCGGAGCCGGCGTTGAAGCCGAACCAGCCGAACCAGAGAAGCGATGCACCAAGAACGGTGAACGGCAGGTTGTGAGGCGTGGGAAAGTAGCTCCCGTTTTTACGCCGTCCTATGTAGAGTGCTGTCACGATTGCCGCAAATCCTGCAGTAATGTGAACCACGATACCGCCGGCGAAGTCCAGCGCACCCAGCTGCGCGAGCCACCCGCCGTGGCCCCATACCCAGTGACAGACCGGATAGTAGACGGCGATGCTCCACAGCACGATGAACGCAACGTAGGCCGAGAACTTCATGCGCTCAACGAACGCGCCGGCAACAAGTGCCGGGGTAATGACGGCAAACATCATCTGGAAAACGACAAACACCAGGGCGGGAATTCCGCTTGCGTATGGCGAAGGCCCCATTCCGACACCGGTGAGGCCTGCAAGGCTCAGGTTGCCGATGAAGGCGCTGCCCCGGGCAAACGAGAGCGAGAAGCCAAAAAGCACCCACATCACCGAAAGTATCGAAAGCGCCATCATGCACTGCATGAGCACTCCGAGGACGTTTTTCTTTCGTACCAGTCCGCCGTAGAAGAAGGCCAGACCCGGTGTCATGAGCATGACGAGCGCGGCCGATATGAGCACCCACGCGGTGTCACCGGCGCTTATTCCGTGCGCAACTGCCGCAGCAGGTTGTTGTTGGGCGAATAGCGGTACCGATGCTGCACACGCCAGCAATCCAATGAAGAAAAGTCTTCTCATTCACGTTCCTCCTGAGCCCTGAATTGTCCAAAAAAGCGTACTGATCCTATCAGAATAACTTGATTGGAGCGATACGGAGGAGAGTGAATGTGAGAAGTCCCGGGAGACTACTCGAACGTCAGAGCAACCACGGACATCGGAGGCAGAGTGACGCGGACGCTCGTTTCCTTTACCGAAGCCCCATTGAAGGGAACAACGCCGACGGTTTCCGGCTCCTCGAAGGTGTTGCGGGAACTCATTTCGTTCGCAGTCACAATGCGGCCCTTTACCGACTTCGCCGAGAAGCCGCGCAGGTCAAGCTCGATATCAACCGCGTCATGCGGATTGAGCGCACTCAGCGTGAGGTTGAGACGTCCGCTGCCATCGATTGATGCAGATGCGCTGACCTGCGGCACGCTCGTCGAGCCCAGCGTGTAGCGCAGATCGTCGAACTCCACGTCGACCTGACGGCCATTCTGGTGCACCTGATACAGATCGAACACGTGATAGGTCGGCGTCTTTATCATCTTTCCGCGCTCGGTGAGAATGAGCGCCTGAAGCACGTTTACCGTCTGCGCAAGATTCGCCATCCGGACCCGGTCGCAGTGGCGATTGAAGGTATCAAGATGCATTGCGGCGACGAGTGCATCTCTGATCGTGTTCTGCTGATAGAGGAAACCAGGGTTCGTGCCCGGTTCGACATCGTACCAGGTCCCCCACTCGTCGACGATCAATCCAACGCGCTTTTCCGCGTCGTACCGATCCATGATCGCCGAATGTTTGACGATGAGTTCCTCCATGTACATCGCCTTCTTCAGCGTCGTAATCCACTCGGTCTCGGTGAACGAGGTCGCTGAACCTTTCTCGGTCCACGACGGTCCGGGAACGGTGTAGTAGTGGAGGCTGAGACCATCGAGATATCGCGCCGATTTCTTCATCAGCACTTCAGTCCAGTGGTAGTTGTCCACGTTCGGTCCACACGCAATGCGATAGATCCTGTTGGCCGAGAAATTGCGCACGTAGGTCGCATAGCGGCGATACAGATCGGCGTAGTACTCCGGTTCCATGTTTCCGCCGCAACCCCAGTTTTCGTTACCCACACCGAAGTAGGTGAGCTTCCACGGAAGTTCTCGGCCGTTCCTGCGCCTGAGGTCAGCCATCGGTGAGCGGCCGTCGAAGGTCATGTATTCGACCCATTGCCGCATCTCCTGAACCGTGCCGCTGCCGACATTTCCGCATACGTAGGGATCGGCTCCAACAAGATCGCACAATTCGAAGAACTCGTGGGTGCCAAAGTGATTGTTCTCCTCCACGCCGCCCCAGTGCACGTTGATCATGCTCGGCCGCTCTTCGTAGGGACCGATTCCGTCCTGCCAGTGGTACTCGTCGGCAAAGCAGCCGCCCGGCCACCTCAGGGCGGGGACTTTGATAGCTTTGAGCGCTGCAACTACGTCGTTGCGGATTCCGCGGGTGTTTGGAATTCCTGAGTCGGAACCGACCCAGTACCCTTCGTAGATGCAGCGACCAAGATGTTCGGAAAAGTGGCCGTAGACATCCTTGTGAATGGTTCCCTTCGACTTCGCCGTGTCAATTCTCATTGAAAGCATGTTACTCTCCCGTCTATCAACAGAAATCTATAACAGAGCGAACAGAGCTCCGGCGGTAAGGCCCGCGATATAGAGCCAGCCGAACCGCTTGCTGTGCAGAAGGCTGTACCTATGGTACCAGAGCGGCCAGCCGACGTACCCTTCCGGAGCAGTCTCGGGACGCGGGCGAGCGAATACGCCCATCGCCGCGAGTCCTCGTGGCAGGTTGAGGAAAACGACGAGCGCGAATGGCGTCATGAGGCGTGCTATCACCAATGCAATGACAATAGCGTACATCAGCAGTATGGTCACCTGGTTGATGATGCGCGCGCGACGTTCACCGAGCAGGATCGGCAGCGTGCGCTGGCCTTTGGTCTGATCGAACTCCATCTGATCGATGTGCTTTCCAACCAGGATAGACATTACCCCCAGACCGTACGGTACGGAGGCAAGAAGCACGGCAAGCGAAAATGCGCCGCTGATGCAGTAGTAACCACCCGCGATCATGAGCGGACCCCACACCACAAATGTCGCAATCTCCCCCAGCCCGACGCTCTTCAGATTCCTCGGCGCTCCATCATAGAGGTAGAGGATTCCCATGCCGGCAACTGCGATCGCACCGGCAACAGGCCCGCGGGCAACGGCGAAGAAGGCGGCAATGAGCACACCGACTGATAGCAGTACCCAGATACCACGCTTGAGTGCGTCCGCGCTCATCATGTTGCTCGCAAGCGGATGCAGCGTGTAACGCATGCGGGGAGAGTCAGGCGTATCGTGCCCGCGGTGGAAACCGAAGTAATCGTTCGAAAGATTGCTCACGGCGTGCACCGTAACCAGTCCGACGAGCAGGAGAAGAAAGTATCCGATGTTGAACGACCGTGCGGTGACGGCGAACAGACCGGCGATTACTGCAGACTGCGCGGAGATGACGAGGATGATGCTGCGCGACGCGTAGAGCCAGCGCGAAACAAGATCCAGCTCCGCGAGGGGAACTTCGTTGCGATAGAATCCACGAAACGCGTTGTACCAGAGCGAAACGCGGGTTATGTGATGATTTGATCCGGAGACGTTCAGCCCTGACATTGCGTGCTCACCTCCTGAGTTTCATACTCACATAGTCAGGATATATCATAGCAGATATGGGAGCAGAGTAAAATCATCAGTCGGTGATGCGCTTCTTGACGCCATGAAGACCTCACGCTACGCTTCCGCCGATGGACGCCAACGTTACTATACGATTGATGGAAGCGCGGGACGCGACGCGCGTTGCGAGCCTGAGCGGCGAGCTGGGATACGCCGCAACTGAAGATGAGATGCGTGCCCTCATCGGGGAGTTAGGCAGGCTCGAGAACGAGCGGCTCCTTGTGGCAGCACTCTCCACAGGCGACCTCGTTGTCGGCTGGCTTCACGCGCACGAGATAACGCACCTGCAGACCGGCCGCTCGGTCGAGGTCGGCGGACTCGTGGTTGCCGACGGGTATCGGAACCTGCGCATTGGTGCAGCTCTCCTGCAGGCAGCAGAAACGTGGGCGCGCGAGCGCGGCATGCGGAAATTACGGGTCAGGTCCAATATCACCCGCTCAGACGCACACCGCTTCTACGACCGCGAAGGCTACACGCGAGCGAAGACTTCGCTGGTATTCGAAAAGCTTCTGTAGACCGGGAACAACGCCTACCACTCTTCCCAGTCGCGCATCCGCGCGCGATCCTCGTGCCACGTTATTGCGCCGATATTTACCGTTCTTCCCCGCTGAACGGTGAACCGAACCCTCTCATCGGGAACATAGACGCGATCGACCCAGACGCCGGATGGCATCTGCAGCCGGTAGGCATACCGGATCACGATATATCGCCCGGGATCAGGATCGAGCAGTCTGAATGCGCCATCCCGTCCGGACGAACGCATCACGTAGACCCGTCCGGTATTGAGGTTCCGAACCGTGACTACCACATCATGCGTGTAGGCGCGGTTCACTGCACCGATATCTCGATCGTTGTTCAGCACGAAGCGGATTCTGCCGAGAACAAGCGTGTCCGGGCCGCGCTGCGGGCGCGGACCGACAATCAACGTTTCGCAGCTTGTGAGTGACATCACGAGCGCGACGGCTCCGACTATCCACCGGGTTTTCACAGATTCCTCCATCCATGTTTAGTCGCTGGAATCCGCGGTACGGTTCACGCCACTTTGAGTTGCGGCAGTTCGGCCACAGGATCAGCCGCGAGTGGCGAGCCGGTGGCTGCTGTAGTAGATGGCTCCGCCTGCGGCAATGAGCAGCGCAAACACGATGAGCAGGTTGCTGTACGGAAATGCGCGAGCGTCGGAGACGAGCGGGCTGTGCCAGAAGCTGAGCCAGCCGCCCTGCAGATACCGGCCCACGAGCGAAGTTCCCACGGCGGCCGACACGAACGTGACCAGATTGAAGAGCCCCATACCGACGCCGGTCTCCTCCATCTCAAGCGTCTGCGAAACACTGTTGATGAGCGCAGTCTGCGTGAAGTTGAAGCCGATGTACATCACCACAAGCGCTGCAGCAATGAGGTACGCAGACATCGCAAGCACAGCAGAGAGCAGCAGAAAGCTCACAGTCAGCAGCGCGATGCCGATGGTGATTACAAACGTGTTTCCCCTTCGGTCGGCAAGATTCCCGCCGATCGTCCCGAACAGTGCGCCACTCATCGCACCGGGGAACAGTATCAGTCCGATCTGACTGGTCGTGAGTCCGCGCACAGAGCTCAGCATCAGCGGGACGACGAAGAGCACACCGGTCACCACGGCGAAAATGACAAACCCGACGTAGACACGCTTTCGGAACACACCTTTGCGAAGCAGGCCGATGTCAATGAACGGATGTGGTGAGACAAGCACGTCGATAACAAATCCGCCGAGAAGCAGCAGACTTACCGCAAGATAGTACCAGGTCGCAAACGTCAGGAAAAGCATGAGCGATCCGACGCCGCCGGCGATCATGACTGCACCCGGTATGTCCACCCGTCCCGGGCGTCGTTTCTCGGAGGGCAGAATGCGCCGGAAGAAGGGAATGGAGATCAACGTGAATAGTGGTACGGCGAACAACACCGACCAGTGCAATGAGCCGGATACGAAGCCACCCATGACCGGGCCAATGCCGATAGCGAACGCGACAGTCGAAGTGATAACGCCGAACACCTTTCCCCGCTCTTCGGTGGGAATGTACCTGGCAACAACAACCATCACAAGCGCCGGAATCGCCGAAGCGCCCGCCCCCTGAATTGCGCGGGCCGCTATTACTGCCGGGTAGGAAAACTGCAGCAGAAACCCGATTGCGGAACCTGCGCTGTAGACAAGAATGCCGAACACGATGAGCGTCTTCAGGCTGAAGAGATCGGAGAGTCTTCCATAGATGACCGATCCGACGCCAAAGAATACGATGAATGTGGTCATCACCCAGCTGACCTGGGCCGCGCTCAGATGGAACTGCCGCGCAATGACCGGAATCGAAACATTGAACACCGTTTCGTTCAACACCGCAAAGAAAATGATGAATATGATCCAGGGAACGGTTCGTTTGACATCGATTGTTACCCCGCTATTTGATTCAGAAATTACCTCAGTTACCATGGTCTCCCTTGTTTATATCCTCACGTGACAAAGTACGCAAAACTCATCCGGCAAGCAACGAACTATTCTGCAAAAAGCTTCGATTGCCACTTGCAGGCGGCTGAGCTATCTTGGATCAATGTCGTCAACGCAACCTGATGATCAGCACACACAGACTCCGCCGCGTCGCGGGTTAATACTTGCAGGACTCATGCTCGCCACCGGACTATCGGCAATCGACGGATCGATAGTAGCCACGGCGGTTCCATCGATTGTCGCTCATCTGGGCGGATTCACCCAGTTTCCCTGGGTATTCTCCGCATATCTGCTTACCATGGCGGTCACCATTCCGCTTTACGGGAAGCTCGCCGATCATTTCGGGCGAAAGCGATTACTCATCATCGGCAGCGCGATCTTCGTCATCGGCTCGGTTGCCGCCGGCTTCTCGTGGAACATGTTCTCGCTCATTCTGTTCCGCGGGCTCCAGGGAGTCGGCGCAGGAGCACTGCGCCCGCTCACCGCGACTATTGCCGGTGATCTCTACACCGTAGAGGAGCGCGCACGCGTACAGGGGCTCCTCGCAAGCGTCTGGGGCATTTCAGCAGTCATCGGTCCGCTTGCCGGAGGACTCTTCACGCAGTTTCTTACCTGGCGATGGATCTTCTTCGTGAATCTCCCGCTCGGCATTGCAGCAATTGCGGTTGTTGCCGCCTACTTCCATGAAAAAATCGAACACCGGAACGTGCAAATTGATTTCGCCGGATCCGGCCTGCTGGTGGTCGGGATCGGCGCCATCGTACTGACGCTGCTTCAGGCCGGAAACGTCTGGAGCTGGACCGATCCTCGGACAATTCTGACCGGCGCAGGCGGACTCGTCATCCTTGCCCTCTTCGTCCTGCGCGAACATCGGGCAGCCAACCCCATCTTCCCACTCTGGATCCTCGGCAGCCGGCAACTTGCAGCCGCAACCCTCGCAACGCTTGTCGTCGGCCTGCTCACCTTCGGCGTAAGCGCCTACGTGCCGACATTTGCGCAGACCGTGTTCGGAGCAACACCGATCGTCGCCGGAGCCCTCCTCGGATTGATGACCATAGCATGGCCCCTCGCCGCATCGATTTCAGGCAGAATCTATTTGAAAATCGGTTTTCGTGACACGGCCCTCATCGGATCGCTGCTTGTTCTTGCAGGAACCGGCATATTCTGCCTCATCACCCAGAACAGCCCGCTCTTTGCGATAGCCGCAGGCACGATCACAATCGGTTTCGGCTTCGGACTCATCTCATCGCCCATGCTCGTCGGCGCGCAGTCGGTCGTAGACTGGGGACGCCGCGGCGTTGTGACCGGCGCCGTCACCTTCGGACAGATGCTCGGCGGAACACTGAGCACGGCAATCTTCGGCAGCGTATTCAACTCAGCTCTGGTGAAGTGGTTGGCCGCAGCACCCGCATCGCTTCGCGGACAACTCCCGCAACCCGACCACGCCGCCGACCTCATCTACAACTCACACAATGCCGGTTCGGCAGTCGTAGCATTCGTACGTTCCGGCCTCTATTTCGCAATTCACCGTGTCGACCTCGGAATGCTCGGAGTCGCCGTGGTTGGAATATTCGCGGTTCTGTTTGCGCCACGCGTCTTTACCTTCATTGCCGCCCGGGAGCTCACAAAGACCGGCTCAGCCAA
>DATKUC010000106.1:0-3549 GCA_035530835.1 Spirochaetia bacterium | reverse complement strand
CTGGTTACCAACGGCTCCCCGCACGAAGTGCGTGACCCGGGTTTCCAGTCCTGGGTAGTCAAGCCGGGGTTACTCGGAATCAACGGCATCCTGCAGAGCTGGATCGTGATCTCGCTGTTCGTGATATTTCTCATGAGCTGGACAAGTTACGGCAAGAAGATTCAGTTCCTCGGTTCGAGCCCGACAGCGACAGTCTATGCGGGATACAACGCCAGAATGCTGACCGTAGGCGTCTACATGCTTTCTGCGGTCTTCAGCGGATTCACCGGAATTCTTCTCATCGGCTTCACGGGGAACAGCTATCTGGGCATGGGCGACTCCTATTCACTCCTTTCGATAGCCGCCGTCGTGATGGGCGGAACCTCAATTCTCGGAGGTTCCGGTAGTTACCTTGGAACCATCGCCGGCGCACTCCTGCTCACATTGATCGCAGCGGTACTCACCCTGTTCCAGGTATCTGGAGGAGGACAGATGGCAGTCGAGGGTTCAATTCTCCTTTTGCTCATGATCGCATACGCCACCGCGACACGGTCGCGGGATTGATATTCAGCCCCATCAAGGGCAATCGAATCTTATTGAGGTGAGACCATGATTTCATTCGGTATCAACACATTTCTGTGGGTATCGCCATTCACTACCCGGGACATTCCACTGATCGAGAAAGGAAAGTCCTTCGGATACGACGTGGTGGAAATTCCGATCGAGGGCATGCAGGACATCGATTACGCCAAAGCAGCAGAGGCGTACAAACGTGCCGAGGTCAGAGCCTCAGTCTGTGCAATCATGGGACCGAGCCGCGATCCTTCGCACGAGGACCCTGCCATCCAGAAGAACGGCATATCGTATCTGAAGCATTGCGTCGGGGCCGCGGCCAGACTGGGAGCCCCAACACTTGCAGGGCCGATCTATGCAGCCGTCGGCCGGCAGTGGACTGCCACACCCGAACAGCGCCTGCGCGATCTGGAACGGTGCTCAAAGAACCTGAAGGAGGTGGCCCATTACGCCGAAGATAGTGGAGTTACCCTTGCCATAGAGCCGCTGAACCGATTCGAGACCAGTTTCATCAACCTCACCGAACAGGCGATTGAACTTATGAATATGATTGGCAGTCCGAACATCCGGTTGATGATGGACACCTTTCACGCCAACATCGAAGAAAAGAGTCTCGGGCAGGCGATCGAATCCGCGGGCAGCGCACTTGTGCACATACACGCCAACGAAAATGATCGCGGTATTCCAGGAACCGGTCACCTGTCCTGGAAGGAAATTGCGATATCCTTGAAAAAGATCAATTACAATGGACCAATGGTGATCGAATCGTTTTCCACGGAAGTGAAAGAGATTGCGCGGGCTGCTGCGGTCTGGCGGCCACTCTTCCCATCCGCGGATATACTTGCCCGCGAAGGACTCGCGTTCCTGAAGCGTCTCATGGACGCTTAGCCGGCCGTAATCGACTTCGGTCAGCCGCTTGAGAACGCTCAAAACGGGCGGAGCTTCTGCCGAGACTACAGTGAACCAAAATTCTTCACGATCATGTAGACCGCTACAACACCGACCAGGAGCGCGAAGATAACGTTCAGTGTCCCCTTTTCGCTCTTTCCGACGCGCGTTGCAACCTTTGCGCCAATGAACCCTCCCGCAATTCCTCCTGCGATGTAGAGTCCGGCAACCATCCAGTCGAGCATCCCGGATAGCGCGTAGTTCAGTGCAGTGGTCAGCCCGAACGTGCCGACTGAAAAGAGCGAGGTACCGATTGCCGCAAGCATCGGCATGCCGGTCGCGAATACGAGGCCGGGAACGATAAGGAAACCACCGCCAATTCCAAAGAAGCCTGCCAGAAGGCCGACTGTCACCGCGGAAAGAAGAAGCTTCGGCAGTGATAGCTCCCGCTTCTGCTCACCATTCGGATCAGCCTTGGGCGTACGACGCACCACCATGAGTACGGCGACCACTATCATGAGAATTGCGAACAGAAAGAGCAATTTCTTGCCGTCAACTGCCTTGCCGAGTGAGGATCCACCGAACGCAGCTAATGCGCCGACAAGCGCAAAGATCACCGCTTCTTTCCAGCGCACATTGCCGGCACGTGCATGAGGAATAAGATTCAGATATGCATTGATCGAAACAGCGAGTGCGGTGGTACCAATTACCACGTGCGGATCCGGATAACCGACCAGGTAGAGGAGAAGTGGCACAGCAAGAATTGATCCGCCGCCGCCGATCAGGCCGAGGGTGAACCCGACCGCAACGCCGGAGGCAATTGAAAGGAGGTCTTGAGCAAAGGTCAAATTGGCGAGCATGTTCTACATTCCTTGTTCATGAAATACGACGAAACGTTGATTCAATGTCCGGATAGTCTCATCATCGAAGAGGTGTGCCTGCAGTGTCAAGTCAGCGCCGGCCGGACAATCGTGAGGCGCGTCTGAGCGCCTGGGGTGGATGGCCAAACAGTCGGAGAAATGCGCGACGCATCCGCTCAGGATCGGCGAACCCAACGCGGAGTGCTATCTCTTCGATTGGCTCGGAAGTCGACTCCACCATAGGGCGGGCTGCCTCGGCCCTCAGCCGCTCGACCGCCTTCGCCGGAGTCTCTCCTGTTTCTTCACGAAATGCCCTGCCGAACTGACGCTCACTCAGGCACACCTCTTCTGCGATTCTCCGAACGACTATTTCCTCGGAAAGGTGCTCACGAATGAAGGAGAGTGCGCGACGCATCCGGTCGGACTCAGGTGCCAGGTCCAGAAGCGCAGAGAACTGTGATTGCCCACCCGGCCGCCGGTGATAGACGACAAGCTCCTGCGCCACCGCGCGAGATACCTCGACGCCGAGATCCTCCTCGACAAGAGCAAGTGCGAGATCGATTCCTGCGGTGATGCCGGCGGAGGACCAGATCCTCTCCTGTTTGATATAGATCTTTTCTCCGTCGACATCAACATTCGGAAACTGGCGGCGAAGCTCAGCGGCAGCGCGCCAGTGCGTTGTTGCACGATATCCGTCGAGGAGTCCCGAAGCGGCGAGAATGAATGCGCCCGTACAAACACTGGCGACACGCCGTGATCTGTCCGAGAGCCTTCGCACTGCCGTTATGCATGCAGGATCAATGGCCGCCATCCGGGAGCCACGACCACCTGCAATGATCAGCGTATCGGTCGATTTCACAGTCGCACGAACTGTGGAAATTGGCACTCCGGAAGTGCTCGTAATCGGTCCTCCGGTGAGCGAAAGAATGCGAAGTGTATAGGCATTTTCCGGAGAGAAGGTTCCCGCAGAATGAAAGACAGTCAGTGGACCCGTGAGATCGAGGAGTTGGAAGCCGGGAAAGACAAAGAAATCGATTGTTCTGTTCATGGCTCTTATCGAGGGAACATTGTCCTTTACGCCATGAGGCTACCGAGATATTCTCTATCTGTCAACATCAGGAGGTTTCGTATGGCGCGTACTTTCACTGTTCTCTTTCCAGTGTATCCTGGCGTTACTCACCTTGACTTCACCGGTCCTCACCAGTTCTTCAGCCGCCTGCCTGATTCCCGGGTGATAGTTGCTTCAGTC
>DATKUC010000105.1:0-7036 GCA_035530835.1 Spirochaetia bacterium | reverse complement strand
ACGCAAAGCGCTTTCACGCTGCCGGCGGGTTCGGCGAGAATGGTTTTGAACACCTGGAAGTCGCTTCTGGCGGCAATCTCAGCGAAATCGACAAACTCGAGTCCGAAACGCAGGTCAGGCTTGTCGGTCCCGTACAGATTTACCGCATCGTCGTAGGTGATTCGCTGAAAGGTCGCCGGAAGCTGCCGGTCGAGAGTCTTCTTGAAGACATGCCCGAGCATCCCCTCGATCAGCGTGAACACATCATCGCGGGAGACGAAACTCATCTCGATATCGATCTGCGTGTGTTCGATTTGACGGTCGCCGCGCGCGTCCTCGTCACGGAAGCAGTGGGCTATCTGAAAGTACCTGTCAAAGCCGGAGACCATGAGGATCTGCTTGTACAGCTGTGGCGATTGCGGCAGCGCGTAGAACTTTCCGGGCTGAACGCGAGACGGCACCAGAAAGTCGCGCGCCCCCTCCGGCGTCGAACGGATGAGAGTCGGTGTTTCGATCTCGTAAAAATGCTGACTATTCAGATACTCCCGAACGCTGAAGGACACGTCGTGTCTGAGCCGGATCTTCTCCTGCATCGAAAACGATCTCAGATCGAGAAAGCGGTACTGAAGGCGAAGATCCTCGCGGGCGTCACTTCTCTCATCGATCATGAACGGCAGAGTCTCGGATCGTGTGAGTATCGAGATTTCCTGTGCGACAACTTCCACTTCACCGGTGGGCATTTCGGCGTTTACCATGCCGTCGGGCCGCCTGCGTACCGTGCCCCGGATGGCAACGCAGTATTCTAACTTCAGCTCGGCGGCGCGGCTGCGAACCGACTCCGCGGAATCGGGCTCTACCACAACCTGGGTCACGCCGTACCGGTCGCGAAGATTTATAAAGGTAATTTCGCCATGGTCGCGGAGTCGATGTACCCAGCCGTTCAGTACGACCTCGGAGCCTGCGTCACTCGACGTAAGCCCTCCGCACGTGGCAGTCCGTTTCATGTTTTCCATGAAGTGAATCTACCACTTCCGCGAACCGCGCAGCAAGGCGCAGCCTACTGCGCGCCCTGGTCCCGTCGACGTACCTTCTCGAGAATTTGCGCGTATACCTGCGCGGTTATCGGGTAGTAGCTCAGAATTATGACGCCAGCAATGAAGAAGATCGCGGGAATCGGTCCGGCAAGCAGTCGGATGCCGAGCTTCGCACCTGCGCTCTGAACCACGGCAGTACCGTTTGCCAGTGGCGCATGGTAGCCGAATGCCGCGAGAATCCATCCGCTGACGGCTATGGCAAGCGCCTGTCCAACCTTGCTGACGAATGTCCACATTCCGTAAAACACCCCTTCGCGTCGGAGACCGCTCTCCGCGTAATCATATTCGACAACGTCCGGTAGAATCGCCCACGGCATGACGTAGTGCGTCGAAAGCCCGAAGCCGCCGATGAGCATGATGAGGTACGCAAAGGTCACTCCAAGCCGGGGACCCAGGAAGAAGAAGACCAGCATGATACCGGCAAGTACGAGCATGCCGGTATTGTAGCTTGCCCGCTTGCCGATTCTCTTCGAGATGGCGACCCACACCGGAATGAACGCCATCGTCGAGAGCAGCAGGATCAGAAGCGCAATATTGAATGCTCCGCGATTTCCGTAGATGTGCTCGAAGTAGTAAAGAAGTGATGCCTGGATGATCGTGACCCCGCCGATGTGGAGCGCCCAGGGGAAAAGCGCTGTCAGAAACGTTTTGCGCGACAGTACTTCCCGATATGCCCGCAATACCTCGCGAATACCCGCATTGCCTTCCTGCGGCCCGAGTTTCTTCTCCGGCACCACCGCGACGGTGATCAGCGCGGTTACCATGATGATGACACCCATTGTGCCGCCGGTCAGCGTCCAGCCCCGGTCCCCGCCGCCAAACAGTCCGATAAGCGGCAGCACCGCTGCGGCGCCGATGAGCGTTCCAACCACCGCGAAAGTCATTCGGTAACCGTTGAGCACCGTTCGCTCGTTGAAGTCCGAGGTGAGTTCAGGTGTCAGCGCGCCGTAGGGGATATTCACCAGCGTGTAGGCGGTGCTCAGAAGGCAGAAGAAGACTACAACCCACACGAACAGCACTCCCTGATTCGCGATATGAGGATTCACGAACATGACAGCCATCAGTATCAGCATCGATACAGCGCCGACTACCATATAGGGTTTCCGGCGTCCCCAGCGGGAGCGGGTGCGGTCCGACATATACCCGACCGCCGGATCGGTCACTGCGTCCCAGAGTTTACCGATCATCAGCGCGGTGCCCGCAAGTGCCGGGTTCAGTTTCAATGTGTCAGTCAGGAAGATCAGCAGGAAAAAGCCGATGAAGGTGAAGAACAGGTTGCCGCCGAGGTCGCAGACACCGAAACCGAGTTTGATGCGCCGGGGAAGTCGTGTCGCGCTCCCGTTTGCCGATGAAGTCGAACTCTGATCCATGATCACTCCTTTCGCGATCAGGATTATATCACGTCAGACCCGTCAGGATACCGTTCTATTTGGCAGGGTGGACAGCCTGAGAGGCGCGTCCCCGTCCTCCGCGACACTCGGTGCAGCCGAGTACATGAACATGGCGTTTCGCGCGCTCCTCACCGTTTCCCCTACGCTCGAACATGCGACCGATCAGGTACCCATCCGGTGAGAGCTCCTGTCTGCAGACCGGACAGACTCGTGAATGTTCGCTGTTCTGGGGATAGCAGTAGGGGCATCCGAATATGTGAGTGATCGTGTCTTCGTTCTTCTTTCCGAACACTACCGAGTGCACCGTCTCTCCCCTGCGCAGCATGGTTCGACAGATCGGGCACGGTTTGAGGACTTCGAAACTCTTCCGCGTGCGTTTCGCCATTCCCGATGCGAGGAGGTTGTAGTTGTTGCGGCTCATGCGGACGATAGTTGCGATGAGTGCTCCGACGATGACCGCAACAAGGAGCAGTACCAGCACGTGGGTATCCATTCGACCTTCATACTAATCACTGCAGCGAAAGCGCGCAAGGTTGAACGCTACGTGGAGGACCGCGGAGCAACTTTCCGCAACACGTTGTGGTGCCGCCTGATTCGGGTTATTATTGGCCAATGGGCACGCTCTACGTAGTCGGTACTCCTCTCGGAAATCTGCAGGACATAACTTTTCGAGCAGTTGAAGTTCTGAAAGATGCCGATATTATAGTGTGCGAGGATACCCGGCATAGCCTGAAGTTGCTGAACCGTTTCGATATTCATAAGCCGCTGCTGAGCTGCCACGGCTATAATGAAGCGCGGACTGCAGAACGGGTTGTGAAGGAGCTTGACGACGGCAAAACGGCCGCCTACATTACCGACGCCGGAACCCCGGGTGTCAGTGATCCGGGCGCCCTGCTCGTGCGACGAGTGCGCAGGAGCGGGCATGGCGTGGTACCGATTCCCGGGCCGTCAGCTTTTGCGTCGCTCGTGAGTGTGAGCGGATTTACCGGCAGGGCCATAGTATTCGAAGGGTTCCTGTCGCCGAAGGCCGGCCGGCGGCGTACGCGAGTTGCCGAGCTGCTCGCGTTCGAAACGCCGTTCGTGCTGTACGAGAGCCCGTTTCGCGTCCTGAAGCTGCTCGAAGAGCTTGCCGCGCAGGCGCCGAACAGGCGAGTACTGGTGGGACGCGAGATGACGAAAATTTACGAAGAGTACGTCGAAGATACCGCGAAAGCTGTGCTCGCAACGTTGTCGTCACGGAAAGAGATCAAAGGAGAATTTACGATTCTCGTTGCCGGAGGGGATGACGTAGACAGTGAAAGCTGTTAATATAACTAGGGGTTATGTCGATACTTCTTACTGAAAGGAAGGCTCTGTAATGACCATCGACAGGCTTGGGCCAATAGATCCACTCTCGAAGTACAACAAGCCGGAGAAGAACCAACCGTTGAATCCGGGGCAGGGCAAGGACTCTATTGCCTTCTCCGACGAGGCACGGATCAAGGCTGAGCTTTACAGAGCCACCGAACAGGTCCGTACCGCACCAGATGTCCGGCAGGAACGCGTTGCCGAGATGAAAAAGAAGCTTGAAGACCCGAACTACATCAACGACAGGGTTGTTTCAGGGGTAGCCGATCGAATCATGGAGCTGTTTGACATATAGGCCTTCGCAGCCGGTCCTGAATGACATTCTGATATGAAAGGCGGAGAAGGAGGGTTTCTCTGCTTTTTTTTTGCCTGTTTCGTGCGAACATGTGTGTGAGGTTATGGACGAGTTACTCTTTCGAATACCTGCAACGATAGTCTTCGGAAATGATTCACTTCAGCGGATACCCGCTGCTGTTGCGTCCTACGGATCGCGGGCCCTCATCCTCACCGAGCTCGGTTTGCGCGATGCTCGCTATGTCGGCCGCCTTCAGGAATTGCTTGAACGGCGCGGAATCCATTGCATAGTATACGACGAAGTGGCTCCCGGCGGTGGCAGCGAGTCGCTCGAAGAGGTCATCTCAATTGCCCGCACGAGCCAGACACAGATGATCATCGGGATGGGAGGCATGAAGGTGCTTACCGCGGCACGCCTGTCCGCAGTTGCGGTACCAAGCAAGCTGAGCCTCGCAGACATACTGTTTCGCGGCGGCGTTCCCGCGGACGCACCGTCACTTCCCTACATTGAAGTTCCCAGCTCCTGCAGAAATCACTTCATGCTGAAAGACTACGTCATTATTACCGATCGTGATACGAAAACACCGCAGGTGATTCGTGTGCCCCAGGATCTTGCGCGGCTCATCGCCATCGATCCCCGCCTTTCGCTTTCACTTTCTCCGCGGTATACCGGTGCAGTCATGATGGATTCGCTGCTTGCCTCGATAGAAGGCTTTCTCTCGCCGCGCGGCTCATTCCTCTCGGATGCGATGCTGCTGCAGGCAATCGAAATGCTTGCGGCGAATGTGATCGAGGCGTGCAGGAAGACGGGAAACGAACGAGCGCGCGGCAGAGCGACTGAGGCCGGCCTTCTTTCGGCGATTGGCCTTTCACTGAGCAGCCAGGGCATAGGCGGCGCAATTGCGTACGCGCTGAACGCACGGTTCGATGTGCCGAAATCGTGGGTTTCAACGGCGCTTCTGCCGCACATAGTAGACAACATAGCGGCTTCGCGGCCGGAAAAACTGGCACGGCTCGCGTACGCGCTGGGCGAATCGCTCGACGATGAGGATCTGCATGTGGTTTCGAAGCGGGGAGGTGAATCACTCGGTACCGTTTCAATCAGCGTCATGGAGTACTCACCCGCGCAGCTCGCCTCACGGGTATCCTCGGCAATACGGCGGCTCATCGGCGTGCTCGACCTGCCGGCGCGACTGAGGGATTTTGACCTTCCGCTGGACGAAATGAGCGACGTTGCAGAGACTGCCGCTTCGATGGACATGGCACAGGCAAGTCCCGTGCCCCACTCCTCCGAGGAAGTGTTCGATCTCATCAAACAGGCATTTTAGTTTTCCCCGTATGACATGATTTCAGTTCGTAAGCTTCAGAAACTGCGCCCCGATCTCCGCCTTCGCAAGATCGGACGACTATTTGCCGACTTTGAGCGGGAACTGCTCGCCGGTAACGGTGAACGCGTCGACCGCGTTGCGATGCACGACGTTGCGCTTCTGCTCGCGACCGACGAAGGTGCAGACGCGCGCGTAAGGCGTGCGGCGTCGGACTTTGCGCAAGCGCAGGATGCAGCGGTGACAAACGATGTGCTCGTCCGCCTGACAGGCGCGACGCGGCATGCGATTCTCGCGCAGACCGGCACCGATGCGTCGGAGTGGGACCTGCTGCCGCAGGCTCTCACCAACGCATCGAGCACGCCGAAGCTCCCCCCGGCTCGGGTCCCCATCACCCTCTTTCTCGAGGACGTGCGTTCGCCGTTCAATGTCGGGTCGATCATCCGAACAGCGGCTGCGTTTGGCGTTCGGAACGTCCTGCTGAGTTCAGGTTGTGCGTCGCCCGACCATCCGCGGACACTTCGCAGCGCGATGGGTGCATGTGAACTCGTGGAAGTGGGCACTATGGAACTCGATGAACTTGCCGCGAAAGGTCGGCACATCCTCGCTCTCGAGCAGGGCGGCTGTCCGTTGTCTGAGTTTCGCTTTCCTGTCGAAGGTATCGTGATTATCGGTTCAGAGGAGCTTGGCGTGAGTCCGTCGGCGCTCGCGGTTGCCGAAGCTGCCGACGGACGGGTCAGCATACCGCTTTCGGGGGCGAAGGCGTCACTGAACGTCGGCGTTGCGGTTGGAATTCTGTTGAATGCGTGGGTTACGGCGATGGAGAAGAATGGTGACCTTCGGTAACGATTTCGTAGTCGATTTCCGCGGTATGCCGGAGAGTCGCGGTTACTCCGCAGTAGGTTTCCATCGAAAGTCGTACGGCCTTCTCGATCTTTGCCCGGTCAAGCTCGGCGCCTGAGAAGATGTAGCGAAGATGCACCCGGGTATAGACCTTCGGGTGTTCATCCCCCAGATCTCCGTCAACTTCAACGGCAAAGCTGTCGAACGGCATCCGCATCTTTCCGAGGATGGACACGACGTCCATTCCCGTGCACCCGGCCAGTCCTGCGAGTAAGAGCGTTTTCGGACGGGGACCGCTGTCTTTTCCGCCGAACGCGGGATCCGCATCGACCCGCAGCTTATGGCCCTGCAGGTCGATATCGAAGCCCATCCCGCCGGCTGACTCTGCGCGAGCTATAAAACTCAACTGTGCCCGCCTACGCCCGGTGGAGCGCGCGCTCGATTTCAGGAAGGTTGAAACCGATAATGACCTTTCCGTTGATATCGATAACCGGAACTCCCATCTGGCCCGATTTGCGCATCATCTCATCGGCTTTGCGCGTATCCTGCGCGACATTGTATTCGGTGAACGGAACATGATTCGTTCGAAAGTAATCCTTTGCTTTCTTGCAGAAGGTGCAGGTCGGTGTGGTGTAGATGCTGATAGCCATATTTCCTCCAGTGAGATTATCTATATATGAAATATAATATATTGATCCACACCAGTCAATACCGGTGTGCTGGAGGTCGGCCTGCATGCCGGCGGCCTGACGGTCGTCGGCTC
>DATKUC010000104.1:0-7032 GCA_035530835.1 Spirochaetia bacterium | reverse complement strand
TATCGTCCCGCCCGGCTTGATCCGGCAGTGCCAATCGAGGAGACCGTCGGTGCCATAGCGGACCTGATCAAGGCGGGATACGTTCGATACGCGGGACTCTCGGAAGTTGGGCCGGAGACCATTCGTCGCGCTCACGCGGTGAGTCCCATCTGCGACCTTCAGATCGAATACTCCCTCGTCAGCAGAGGCCCGGAGACCGCTATCTTTCCGCTGCTGCGTGAGCTGGGAATTGCCGTGACAGCATACGGTGTGCTCTCGCGCGGGCTCCTGAGCGGTTCCTCGACTGCGGCAAGCGGTGACATGCGCTCGCGCATGCCGCGCTTCACCGAGGAGAACCGGGCGAAAAATTGTGAACTCGTGAATGCACTGCAGGCGGTTGCTGCCGAAAAGGGAGTCACCGCGTCGCAGATTGCCGTGGCGTGGGTGCTTGCGAAGGGCGGGAATCTCATCCCGACGCTCGGCGCCCGAACCCGTGCCCAGCTTGATGAAAGTCTCGGAGCTCTCGCCATCACCCTGTCTGATGCCGATCTTGCCCGCATCGAACACGCGGTTCCTGCCGATGCGGTTGCCGGCAGCCGCTACGATGAGCGGCAGATGCGGATGCTCGACAGCGAACGGACGTAGATCGCCGCCGCTACCTGCTTACGCGATCGAGTTTGCGGTCCGACCACGCCGGGTAGGGCACATATTGATCAGCTGTCGCCCGGGCTATGAAGCTGCGCACGCGACTGTCGGTCGGTGTGCCTGCGTAGACATAGTCGATCACCATGACGGGTTTGCCGGCCGCAACAAACCGGTCAAGCTCTCTTCGTCGCGCAGATGTCCACTCCGCAGACTCCGGAACACGACCGTTGTAATAAAGATCCTCGACTCCGATACCGTCTATCGTGCGGAGAAACTCTCCGTTTGTGTCGAAGTCAAGGATACGTTCCGCATTCTGTATGACAATATGGAAATCAGGATTCCGTCGTCGGGCATGGGCGGCAAGGCGCGCGATGAAGTGCATCATGTATGCAGCGGCATCCTTCTCGTCGACGGTAAACCGTTCGCCGTTTCCCGGCGTCGCCCAGTATTCGAATGCATCGACAATATCCAGATAGACACCGTCAAATCCGGCATCCAGGATATGACCAAGATATCCGACTATGATCTGCTGCCACTCCTCGGACCAGTACTGCACTTTGTAGTTGCCCGGCCAGTCCGGATTGAGTCTGCCGAGCCACGCAGGCGCAGAATCAGTTTGCCCGCCTTTTGAATCCACCCACGACTGGTTGAAATAGTAACGATACGATTCTGCCTCTCCGATGCTCAGGTAGCTGAGAATGTTTCTGACGCCCAGAGCGCGTATGTTCGCAAGATCAGTCGCTGAATATCTTCCCTGTTCGGTTCCGTCGCGCGAGTAGTCAATGACCACGGTATCGTACCGGTTTGCAGGAATTGATTTCGTCGCATCAGCCTGCAACAGGCATGCCCAGCGGGAGACAAGCAGCGGTGTCTCCGCCTGCGAAGGTGTGGCGGCGAACCCTGTCGGCTGAGAGAGTGCATGCTGCGGGGCGCCGGGACCCGTCGTTACCTTCTCTGGCCGACCTTCTGCAAACAGGGCCGTCGAAACCAGGAGGAGTGCGAACAGTCGGACAATCGATGCGGCCGGCCGGCAATACATAGTGATCTCCGTCGCTCCTAGTCGGTGCTGTACCGCATGTATATGAGGCGCTCGAGCTTGTTCGCGCTCTGCAGCAGAAACAGATATGCCACCACGCACCCTATGATCCCCGCGGCGAGATAGCCGACCCCTCGAAGGGCGAGGTGACCGGTGAGAACCGTCAGCAGACTGATCCCGAGGTTTACCAGAAAGAAGAGCAGGGACGCTGCGAAGGCACGCTCATATACTTCCAGATAGAAGAGCAGCGTAAGCAGGGTAAGGAACATGAGGTTGAAGAACACGGCTGCAACAAGGACGTCGAACACGGCCGTCGATACCGCGCCAAAACCGAGCCGCGGCAGAAGGAAACCTGCCCCCGCGATGAGCGCGGCTGAGATTGCCGCCTGGAATAGTGCCTGCTCGCGAACGCCATGGCTGATCTGACGGACCAGCCGGTACTTCTCCGCGAGGATCGTGCGCAGCACTGATCGTTCCATCGCCTTCAGGAATTGCATGAGTTGCAGATAGAAATCGGTTTCGAGCACAACGACAAAATAGACGAGCCCCGGAATCATGGTGAGGCTGGCAAGGTAGACGGGTATGTCGTATGCGTCATACAGATGAAGAAAAGTCCCTCCTGCCCGGTATCCGGCACCGAACCAGAAGACGATCTTGTCGACCCATATTCCCCAGTAGTAGATCAATCCAGTCAGCACCAGGAAGCGATAGCGCCCGAGGTGATTCCTGATGATGGCCGGAAGCTGCCTGAAGCCGGTTGGGCGATATGCGCGCAGCAAGAGCAGCCACAGAAGCAATCCCGCTGCAAGCTGGCCTGCCGCAAATCCCGCCATCGCACCGCCGAGTCCGTACCCCGCTCCGAGTAAAATCGTACCGGCCACCGACATCGCCATCCCCGAGAAATATGCGAAGAAGATGCCGGCGAATTTCTTCAGCAGTGAGACGAAAATCATCATGATCCACAGGAGATTGATTGCCGCAAACAATCCGACACTCGCGACCCTGAACAGGACCGGTCGGGTTATGCCGGCAGCGTCCAGCGAGAGCACAAACGGCAGCGCCACGAGCGCCGAGGCGATAAAGGCCGCCGCTGAAAACAGCGCGAGTGATGCGCCCGCCTCCCCGTCCTTGTGCTCGTAGATCTGATCGGCAACGATCCTCGTGAACAGGTAGTGGAGGCCGCCAAAGATCATGAGGGAAAATGCGTAGCTGTATACCACTACCGCGAGGAACAGCTGTTCGCCTTCGCGCAGCACACTCGCGGCGAGGTGGGTAATCAGGAAGATTCCCACTATCGACAGGAGCCACGGCCCGGCGACGATGATGATGCCGGCGAAAGCGACCTGGAGGAAGGAGCCGACTCCGCCGCGGCGCAGCACGCGCTGCAGCTCAAACCCTATGCCTGCCATTTGCCGTCCCTCGCCATCTGCCGGTAGATATCGAGGTACTTCCGGTGTACCTCGTCGCGATCGTAGAACTGTTTTGTCTTCCGGCGGCTTGCCTCCACAATTCGCGACATCTCGTTCGGATTGTCGTGGATGAAAGTCACCGCATTGGCGAGTTTTTCAGGATCCTTTGACGGCGCAAGGAAACGCTCATCGTAATCAAGGAGTTCCGGCACGTTTCCGACACGTGTTGCCGCGACAGGTACTCCGGCTGCGTACGCTTCGAGAATCACGAGCGGCTGCGCTTCACGAACACTTGTCAGAAGCAGAACGTCAAGGAATGCGTAGTATTCCATTACGTTCGTGCTTCCGGTAAAGGTAAAGCTGTCGTCCAGGCGGAAACTGCTCACCATGGTCTGACACTCTTCGTAATAGGCCATGTCTTCGTCGGTTGGGCCGATGCAGTAGAACAGCGCATCCGGATGGCGATCCTTGACTATGCGGCAGGTCGCGATGAACGTTTTGATGTCCTTGATCGGAACCACTCGTCCGATAAGGCCGACGTGAAACCCGGGTCGTGATTTGCGTTCGATCGATGAGAATCGCGGCACGTCGATGCCGTTTGCAATAACCATGGTGTTCTCTTCCGGCGCACCGAGCGCAACCTGCATGCGACGGTTGTATTCGAACAGAGCGATGATGAGGTCGGCGTGGTTGTAGCTCATCCTGCTCAAACCGTTATACGCCTTGATCCACATATCCCGCTGGTAGCCGCGTACGAAACGGACTCTCCTGATCTCCATTTCCCGTTCCTTGTGGTACAGGCCGTGCTCGGTCAGCAGGAACGGTTTTTCCGTCCGGATCTTGGCGGTCGTAGCGGCAAGGCCTGCGTATCCGGTCGAAATTGCATGATAGATATCCGCTTCCGGCGCACTGGCGCCGAGCACCGTAAAGAACATATCGTGAACCGACTTCCAGGCCCAGAAGTAGTCAGAGAACGGGTATATGGGATTGTTCTGCTGATTCTGTCCGGTGATAAGCTCCCATCCGATCTCGCTCATGTAGGAGTCTTTGAACAGGTGATACCCTTCAGGCATCAGTTTGACTGTCCGATCGAGATTCGCCTTCGAACCGGCAGCCATTGATTGGTGCATGGTCCGGATCTCTTCCAGCATCTGCCTCTTTCTCCTGGGCTGTGCAGTTGATTCGGGCTTTTCAACCAGAACCAGATCCGTGTGACCGACCACGTTCTCCGGAAGCGTGTAGCGCACTTCCTGATCTGCCTTGGGCGAAATAGTGTAGAGCACGAAGTCGACTTCAGGAATCGAACGGATGAGCTGATGCATCCAGGAGGACACTCCACCGGTGATGTAGGGATAGGAGCCCTCGAGGACGAGACACACCCTTACTCTACGTTCCATCGGTTTCCAGCCAGTACGAAACGACGAGCCTTTGCGCTTCGGTCAGATCGTCGGTGGTAGGTGCGAGTGCCCGACAGACGGCGAGAACCCCCGCCATGTTCTTCCGTTCATACGCGATCTCCGCCTCGAGCATGAGAAACTCGGCTGAGCTTCCTTTCCCGTGACGATCGAGCTCTGCAGCCGCCTGGTCAAGCAATCCGAGCTGGATGAGCACGCGAATGGTGCGCTGCCGGCTTTTCACATCACTATCGCCAACCCCCTGGATTGCCGAAGACCACTGGTACGCTTCTTTCAGGTAGAACTTGCGCAGTGCGCTCTGCCTTCCGTAGAGTTGCGAGAGCTCCACGTAGAGTCGCGCAAGTTCGCGCGCCGAATCAGGGTTCGTCTCGTGTCCCGGCTCGGACTTCAGGTCCTCGATGCGCCTGTTATAGCGCCCTTCGATCAGATTGATGCCTTCGGCCGCAAACAGCGCGATCTCCTGGCTTCCGGACTTGAGAAGGGTGGTGAGCGCGCGGACGAGCATGAGATTCGTTTCAATGTCCAGGTTCTCCCGACTCAATTGCTGCTCGATCCCGTCGACATCGAACGGTTCCTCGGTGAGCGATTTTACCGATGTGGCTTCGAAGACGTATCGCTCTATCGGCAGCATTTCGAGTTCGGCGGCCCGAAATGCGGCAGTCGAGGTACGCGGAACATAGTGATCTGCAGGCTGGCGAAAATAGTCGAAATTCAGCACGCTACACCTTCTGCATTTCCAGAAGCTGTTCGGCCCCGCGAAGGAGTTCCGTCGAAGTCTGCCGTTTTTCATCGAGCGCCGAATATCCCACTATTGCATCTACGCTGACCGCGGTGCCGTTGACCTCCCACGGCGTGGTGCTCACCGCGGTAAGGAGTTCGAGGCAGAACAGTGATGCTCCGTCGAAGTCCAGGCTCGGATAGAGAACTGCAAGCTGGTTGTCGGTACGATAGCGGAAGATGTCCGCCTGATTGTCGGAGAGTCTCTGCAATTCGTCGATCAATCGGTTCAGAATCTGGTAGTAGCCGTCCTGACCGTGCCGTTCCCGGATATCATCGGCATTCACCACTTCAAGGATGACGACCGAGAGCGTTCCATTCTGAAGCCTTACCCGGTAGAGCTCGCCTTCGAGCAGCGTATAAAACTGGGATATGAGCGGAAGTCCGGTATGCATATCGACCTCCGCCTGGGCAAGGGTCATCTCGTACTCGGTTGCCCGGTCGAGTGAGGGAGAGACCAGGGCGAGAATCATTTCGATAAGCCGCTGAGTATGGCGATTGAACTTGCCGAACGGCATGGCTCCGATGGTCAGAGCGCCCCACACGCGCCTGCCCGCCGCGACCGGAAACGTCAGGATGTTCCTTCCGCCGTCCAGTTCCTGCAGGTTTGCATATTGCGCAAGCAACTGAACCGAGAACGTCGCGTTGTTCCGCACCACCCACCCTTCGATGCTGTGGTCTGCAGGCAGCGACGTTGCAATCTCATCGACGTTCTCTCCGCCTCTCTGTGCCGCGATCAGAAGTTTTCGCTCATCGTGCCGATACTCCCAGATCGAGCAATCGGTCGCCCCGCTTACCCGCTCGACCGTCTCGAGGATGCCGTCAAGCATCCGCGGAAGATTTGAAGAGTAGAGCTTGTGCACCTGAGTAAAGAGCATCGACAGCGTGTCGACCTGCCGCGAGACCCGCTCTTCGAGTTCGCGGTTGACGGTGAATAGTGCGCCGGAAAGGTTCTGCTGCTTGACCTTCGCGCGGATACCCGCGCGCGCACGGTCACGCAGGGAGAGGACTGTGGCGTAGAACCTGTCGCGGATGAGTCCGATTACAAAGATCATGAGGAAAGTCACAATCGCGAGCATCGCGTCGGTCGAAGAGAAGGGGAGCGGCTGCGCGGCCTGCGGATGAACGAGGCCTGCAAGCCGAACTGCGGCGGGGACAGCGAAAACCGCGACAAGAATTGAAGCCGCAAATGCATAGAATCCGGCGTAACGGCCGTAGTAGGCGGCAACTAGCAGACACATGAAAACGAACGGATTCAGCTCCAGGTGCGAAAACCCGGGATGATCGGGAAAGAAGAGATTCAGGCCGCCGATGGCCAGCGCAAAGAGGGTTACTTCTGCGATTCTGACGTACACTTTTTTGGCTATAACGCGCACTATAAAGAAGGATTATATATGTGTTATTCTTATTGAACAAGAAATGCGGAGGAGCTCAATGTTCCCTCAGGTAAAAAAGATATCAAGCTATACTCTACTCATCCTGCAGATAATTTGCGGAGTTTCACTGTATGCGCAAAGCAGCGGCGCAAATCCAATTCCGCAGTCGCGGAATCCGGCTCCTGCGACCCTGATACAGCCGGTATTCCCCCAGCAGAACGACAACCTGATATTCGTTGAGGGAGAAAACGCCGTTGCGACGAACTTCTCCAAGACGCCAATCCTGAACTTCGGCACCTCCGGACAGCGCACGCTGCAGCTCAGTGCAACTGATGCTCCACCCGCGGGAACCGGCTACTACGCCGACTTTGTTTTCTACGTTGAAAAGGCCGGAA
>DATKUC010000103.1:0-13327 GCA_035530835.1 Spirochaetia bacterium | reverse complement strand
GCTGTAGATCGAGAACGCAGCCGGCATCCAGACCGTCAGTCCGTTGCTCGATGCGGAATCGCCCGGCTGGGCAAAGAAACCGATGTCGTTGACCTTTACCGGATCAATCGTCTTGAGGTTCGAGAACGCAAAGGTCAGCATTGGATACTGGGCACCCTGCCCGTTCAGCAACATCGCAAGCGCCTGATTGTAGGTCGTCGAAGCGGCGTCCTTGTTGATGAACCCACGCTTCCATACGTCCTGCAGCTTTTGAAACCCGGAGAGTGCTGCCGGGTTGTTGGCAAATCCGGTTTTGTGCGCGGTAAAATCTGCAGCAAAGGTCGGATCGGAGTGCTGAACGTTGTAGTAGTCGGCAAGCACGATGAGCTGTGATGTCCAGTCATCCTTGTATGAAGCAATGATCGGAAGAATGCCGGCAGCCTTGATCTTCTCGCTGTTGGCCATAAGCTCGTTCCAGGTCTTGGGTACCGAGAGACCGAGTTTTGCGTAGATAGTCTTGTTATAGAGCCATCCACCGCCCATGATGGTTTGTGCAGG
This sequence comes from Spirochaetia bacterium, assembly GCA_035530835.1. Classification (GTDB taxonomy): domain Bacteria; phylum Spirochaetota; class Spirochaetia; order DSM-27196; family DATKUC01; genus DATKUC01. The sequence continues at coordinate 12,790 of DATKUC010000103.1, read as the reverse complement.
AGCTGCGTAGACCTTGCCGTCCACCGCGACTGTCGATTTGAAAGAGTCGAGGACATTGCTCATGTACGGCTCATTCGAGAGATCGACGAAGTTTCGTGCCGGCGAAAGTTGTTGGAACAGAGAGCCGCTATTGAAGAAGTTCAGATCATCCATGTCACCGGCAACGAGTCGGGTCTTCACGATGTTCTCTCCATCCGGCCCACCCGGTCGCAGGTCGATCGTGAGCTTCGTGTTCAGTGCCTTCTCCGCCGCAGCAGCGACAGCCTTTATTCCGTCCAGAGAGGTCTGATTGTCGATCAGCAGAGTAAGCGCCGTCGGCCCACTCTGCGCCGAAGCGGCCGGTGCACTCTTTTCGGCACTTCCGCCGGCAAAAGCGCTCATAGCGCCAAACAATGCCATTGCCAATGTCATGACAAAAGCGATCCACATTTTCGATGAAACTCTGTTCACGAATTTCCTCCTTCGCAACTATTGTGTATTCAAGGTAGCACGGGATTCCGAAAACGCGACATGGAGGATCGAGCACAACAGTTTGGACAGAACGCTACTTTGGCTGATTTTTGCTATGGCCGAACGTCGTGGGAGACTCCCCGGTCATCTTCCGAAAGACGCGACTGAAGTAGAACTGATCTTTGAACCCTGCATAGCGTGCCACGTTCTTCATCGGAACCAATGGATCCTCCAGCATGATACGCTTGGCCGAATTGATCCGGCACTCAGTCAGATATTCGTTAAACGACTTCCCGGCGTGTTTTCGAAACAGTTTGCTGAGATAGCTCTGCGAAATACGGAACCTCTCGCAGACTGAGCCAATGGTGAGTGGATCGGTGAAGGTCGCATCCACATATTTCCGGATTGTCTCAAAGTAGGAGGGGACGTCACCTTCAACGCCACGTGGATCTCCCAGCCCCGCGACATGCTCCGCCAGACGCAGGAAGTCGCGACGAAATCCTGCAAAGCTGCCGGCGGTTGCAAGCAACTCATCGACGCGCGAATCGAGTTCCGAGTCATTGGTCCCTCGGTGAAACGCCTTTTGAAGCTGTTCGAGAAATCGGCGTGCGACCCCGTAGACTTCCACGATCGGAAGTCCGTCCTTCTCCCAGCTAATCGTTTCACCGTTCACCGTCGCCTCCAGCAGGTCGGCCCGCCCGGATATCGCGGCCTCCTCCAGCCGTGCAATGAGACTCTTCTCAATTGCGGGCGAATGCCTGCGTTGGACCGGCGCACCGAGAGTCTGCGTCACGCCAAGCATGATAGCTTGATCAAGCTGGCGGTAGAGGGTTGTTGTGGCCTCGCCGAGATCGATACCTGCTATCTTGCGAAGATCGTAGACAATCGTGTGGTACGTCTCGGAGTTTCTCTGCTGTTCGGCCGCGCAACGGGCAAGGAATTCGGATCTCGTCATCCTGTCAGCGAACGACGCAAGGACGCACTCGCGCGAGTCCCGGCCCCGTAGCCGGAAAAAAGCATCAGTTGCCTGCTGCTCGGCTGCAGGCTCCTGGTGCGCGATGAACCGTGATGGGAGGCCGCCCTGACGTGCGACCGCGACGAAGAAGGAGGACGCAGCAAGATCTTCGGTCAGCTCGGTATCCCTGTTGTTCTCCATCAAAGCTTTGACCGACGCAAGCAACCGGGCAGATCTCTGCGCCTCAAGCCGCGGTCGGAGCGTCTCGTACACCGCGCGAAGCTTTCGAGCGGCCACCGGTTTGAGAAGGTAATCTACGACACCGGTATCGAGTGCCTGTCGTACGAAATCAAACTCTTCATGTCCGCTTACGATAATGACCGGAATCTCCGGCAGTTGCTCCTTGAGCCGACGCACCAGGTCAATCCCGTTGACGATCGGCATCTTGACGTCGGTAATAACCAGATCCGGATGCAATTTCCGCGAAATCTCGAACCCCTGCTCTCCATCGCCTGCAGTCGCTGCGACAGTCAACTCAGGGCAGGTCCGCTCGACAAGAGTCTGCAGGTAACGCAATGCCGCAGGTTCATCCTCAACCAGGACGACGTTGAACATTACCGACCTCCTCGATCGGTTTCGCCACTCTCGCGCCGATCGTGACTTTTGCGCCTACTTCCGGTCCGTTCTCTATCTTCCATTCGAAGACACCACGATAGAACAGGTGCAGACGCATGTAGGTATTCATCAATCCAAGGCCGCCGATCTGAAGTCCCGTCTCTTCATCTCTTCCGGCCGGACGAAGATTGAACTCACGCATTTTTGACTCCAGCCGTTCGAGGACCTGCTGGTCAAAGCCACACCCGTCATCGGTGAGCTCAACTGTCCAATCGTCACCGATGCGATGTCCGCGGACCTGGATGCGAATGGGTCCAGTGCTGTCCCGATATCCGTGGGTTACCGAGTTTTCGACTATCTGCTGGAGTACTATCTTCGGCATGGTGACATGAAGGATCTCTTCGTCGACGTCAATGTCACATTCGAGCCGGTCTTCGAGCCGAGTCTTCATCAGAAAGAGATAGGACTGGAGATGGTCGATCTCCTCCGCAAGGGTCGCCGACCGGATCGATGTTGAAGTCGAATAACGGAGCATCGCCGCAATCGCATCGCATATGTCACCTATCTCCTCGCTACCAAGTTCCAGTCCCTTCCCGGCAATTACCGTGAGCACATTGTACAGGAAGTGAGGATTCATCTGGGCCTGGAGTGAATCCAGACGGGATTTGAGTGAGAGCGTACGAAATCTCAGTTCCCGCGTGATCGCCTCATCGAGTCGCGCCCGCAATCGCTGAAACGACCTGTCGAGCGCGACAATTTCGTCGTTATCGTGCTCGATCGTAACATGGCCGGGAAGGTTGGAGAGTTCGGTCGCCTCCATCCGCTGCCTGATCAACCGCAGCGGTTCAGTCAGACGCGCCGACGAAAACCAGGTGTAGAGAAATGAGACGAGGATGATGAGGATAGCGACACCAACTGTGGTCCAACCGACAAAAGCAAGCGGCCCGAGCAACACATCCCGACTGAGAACCAGCAGGACGGTGATGCCGGTGTAGCTTGATCGCGAGGCAATCACCAGGACGCTTTTCCCGGTGAGCGGATCCTGTTCAAATCCGTTCTGCGCACCGGAGTGAGACATTCCCAGATAGCTTGAAATTACCGCAGGGGAAGTGGCCCGACTCTCGTAGAAGGGCGAACTGTCGTCATGAATCGCGAGAATGCGAACGTAGCTCGGATCAGGCACCTCGAAGAGGGAGTCCAGATCGGTCACCGGATTCTGAACTTCAATAAGCGCAAAGTTCCCGCCTTCCCCCGGAATCACACGCGCAAGGCCGTACTGCTGCGTCAGTTCACTGGCGTCCCAGGGGTCGTTGTGCGGAGAGACGACGACAGCACGGCCTCCGGCGGCATCGGCCGCGGCATACCCCGGATAATCGCTGAACGGACGCGGATCGTGGGTCATCTGCCCATGATTCTCGAAGTTGCTCGAGAAGAAGTCGCCCTTCCGAGTGACCACAACCACACTGTAAAAACTCTTCTGAATTGAATAGGTCAGAAGATCGCTACGGACCGACTGTTCGGCTTCATTTATGTAGGATGCATTCTGTGGTTTGCTCCGATCAAGTGTTGCCAGTGTGATGATGTTGGATCTGAAGGCGGCGTCGGAAATGAGGTTCTCGGTGATGAAATCCATGGGGCGAACAAGGTTATCAAGGTGCAGAGCCATTCGCGTGGAAAGCAGCCGGTACGTTCTTGCGGCATTGTCTTCAAAAAGCTGCGTCGTATAAAGGTAGAAAACGACTCCAAGCACAACCACGAGAAAGAAGACAAGGAGCGAATACCTCACAAGCAGCCTTGTACGAAATCTCACCTGACCTCCACTCTATTCTGGTTGTCCTGCTATTATTCGGTCCGCTCTTTCAGTCTGTCAAGTTCAGGTCACCCCGCGTTCGTCCATCGAACGGAGTGGAACGCACGGCGGGATCGTTGACGGGCACAAGTCACGTTCTTCCTCGCGCACTACGCCCGCAGGCAGTACTGCGCGAGTGCTCTCTACTTCTTCACGAGGACATCGGGCTGCCGGAGACCGTTTACAACATCGAACTCGTCCCACATGCCGAGGCCATCATGGCCGGGTACTCCGCATACAATGGCGTATTTGCCCGCGGTCGTGGCGGTGAAACTGAAGGTTTTCGGCGGATCGCCGCTCATGATGCCCATGCGGTAATCGGCTACCGTCGAACCGGGAAACGCCGCCTGAAACGCAAAACCTTTTGTTCTTTCGGAAAATGGAACAATGATGGCGCTATGCGGAATCTTGCCGGCGACCGTCAGTGAGACATTTACCTTCCACCCGGTCGGCACCCGGACGTGCATATCGCCATTCGCGTATCCGTTGAAGTTGAACCCCTTTGCGATGCTTCCCTGACCGGCGATCAGATGAACGGTCGCGGTCATGGTTGCCGGGTTTCCGCTTACTATCGCGTCAGCCCCTGCATATGGAACCAGACTCGCTGCCGCCGGCGCTGCCGTCATCACGGCGTTACTGCTGCCGGCATTCCCGGCTGTCGGGGCAGCACTGCCTGAATGACTGCAGGCGCCAAGGATCGCGCATGTGACGATCAGAATAGTCGTGGAAAGGTACTTTCGGGTTGAACAGAAATGTGCCATTGCTGTGCTCCTTCACTGGTGCGGAATCTGGTGGCGCGGAAAGTTTCATTCCCTCCTCAGTGGGTCAAGGACCGTTGTAAGCGTCTTTCGCGGTACTGTCAACCAAACCGGATCCCTGCCGAAACGCTTGACTCGGTTCAGGATCGCGCACTATAGTGGCCATGCTCCAGCAAGAGGAGAAAGAGGTGCAATGAACGAAGGAGATGGCAGTCACCGGCGAAGCCGTGTGACGCGTTTTTCGTTGATTAGACATGCCAACAATTCCGGGCCATTTCGGTACTGGATTGCGACCTCTGGTGCATTGGCACCTGCCCCGCGCAGGAGCTGACCCCGCCGGTTCACCCTCAGGCCGCAGTCGCATTGCCGTTCCGGCCGCTCCGGAGGTGGACCATGAAAAAGCTTTTCGAGCGAGTTCCAGGATCGTCGGCTGGCTCACGGTCGAGCGCTCGACGACTGCAGGAGAAGGAGAACGAGCAGGCCCTCGTACGGGCGTGCTCTGTACCTTCTGCCCGCGCGCTTGAGCTTCTGGGAACCCGGCTGAGCGGACTGAATGAAGAAGAGGCCGAAGATCGCCTTGACACCTACGGTGAAAACGAGCTCTCGCAAACCGAACGGCTCGGCTTCTGGGAAGATATCTACCACAGGCTGAAAAGTCCTCTCGTCGTCCAGCTTCTCATCATAGCTATCGTCTCCGGTATTATGGGACAATTTAGCGCTTCGATAGTAGTTACGCTCATGGTCGTGCTGAGTGTAGGCCTCTCCTATGTACTCGACAGCCGCTCGAATCGCGCGGTTGAGTCCCTTGGAAAGCGCGTACAGTCGCGAACCCTTGTTCTGCGTGACGGGAAGGAGGCTGAGGTCCGCATTGCGAACGTGGTGCCGGGTGACATCGTACTCCTCCATGCCGGTTCAATTGTACCTGCAGATCTCAGGCTCCTGTCCGCCAAGGACTTCTTCGTCAGTCAATCAGCCCTCACCGGCGAGTCGCTCGCTGTAGAAAAGTCGATCGAACCGGGCAACACCGGCGCAAGCGTGTGGGAGCTTGGCAACGCATGCTTCTTTGGTACAAACGTGACAAGTGGAACCGCACGCGGCGTTGTGGTGAGCACCGGAACCCGTACGCTGTTCGGTGCGATCTCCGAACGGTTGAGCGACCGGCGCGTTGAGACAAGTTTTGACCGTGGAGTCCGTTCCTTCACCTGGCTCATGATCCGCTTCATGATGGTCATGGTCAGCGTCGTGTTTCTTGTTGTCGGCGCAACGAAAGGCAACTGGGTAGAGTCGCTGCTCTTCGGGCTTTCGGTTGCCGTCGGCCTGACTCCCGAGATGCTTCCGATGATTGTGACGGTAAACCTCGCCAAAGGCGCTCTCACCATGGCCAAGAAGAAAGTCATCGTGAAACGGCTGCCGTCCATCCAGAACTTCGGGGCAATCGACATTCTGTGCACCGACAAGACCGGTACGCTCACCCAGGACCGGGTAGTGCTGGAGCATCACCTGGACATCACCGGTCACATCAGCGACGACGTGCTCACCTACGCGTACCTGAACAGCTATTACCAGACCGGACTGCGCAACCTCATTGACCGTGCCGTTATCGAGTTCGTAGACCTGGATGTTGAACAGGACACGCGCCTCGTGGACGAGCTGCCGTTCGACTTCCAGCGCAAACGAATGTCGGTCGTGGTCGACTATGAAGGGGACCATGTACTTGTCTGCAAGGGAGCAGTAGAAGAGATATACGCATGCTGCACTCAGTACCAGCTTGGTGACGAAGTGTTTCCCCTCATCGATATCGTCCATGCCGATCTGCTCGAGGAAGTCGAAAGCCTGAACAGCGAAGGCTTCCGTGTGCTTGGCATAGCCTATCGGGAGTTCCCCCGTCAGAAGACCAACTTCACGGTGGCAGACGAGAGTGGTCTTATCCTCCTTGGCTATATAGCGTTCTTCGATCCACCGAAGGTTTCGGCAACTGAGGCAGTCGGACTGCTGAAGGATGCGAGCGTACGCATCAAGGTTCTGACCGGGGACAATGGCCTTGTTACCGCAAAGGTGTGCCGCGATGTAGGACTTGATGCCGAGCGGGTGGTCACCGGTTCGGATCTGTCGAACATGAGCGCTGAGGAGCTGTCACGTACGGTCGAAGAAGCTGACGTCTTTGTGAAGCTTTCACCGGCTCAGAAAGAACAAATTGTCAGCGAACTGCGCGAACGCGGACATGTGGTCGGCTTCATGGGGGACGGAATCAATGACGCACCGGCGCTGAAGGCTGCTGATGTGGGCATATCGGTGGACTCCGCGGTTGATGTTGCAAAGGAAGCCGCGGACATCGTGCTGCTCGAAAAGAGCCTGCTCGTGCTCGAACAGGGCATTATAGAAGGCAGAAGAGTTTTCGCGAATATCGTGAAGTACATCCGCATGGGGGCGAGCTCGAACTTCGGGAATATGTTCAGTGTTGTTGGCGCAAGCGCGCTTCTGCCGTTCCTTCCCATGCAGCCGTTGCAGGTTCTCACGAACAACCTGTTGTATGATCTTTCTCAGACCGCAATTCCCACGGACAATGTGGACGCGGAACTGGTGACAAAGCCGCTCAAATGGAATATCGATACGATAAAGCGATTCATGGTATTCATCGGACCTGTCAGCTCGCTCTTCGACTACGCAACATTCGGTCTGATGTGGTTCTTCTTCCACGCATCCGCGTTCGTCGATCCGGCAACCGCACCTGCGCAGAAGGAGTTTCTTGCCCGACTCTTTCAGACCGGATGGTTTGTGGAATCCTTGCTGACGCAGACTCTCATCGTACACATTATACGAACACGGCGCATACCGTTCTTCGGCAGCAGGCCGTCCGCCCAGCTGCTTTTTACGACACTTCTTGTCATGGCAATCGCGGGCTGGTTGCCCTATTCACCGCTTGCGGGAACTCTCGGAATGGTACCGCTTCCTGCCATCTATTGGGCATGGATTGCATTATTCGTCGTGACCTACGCTGTGCTCGCGCACATCGTGAAGGCCTGGTTCTTCAGGCATTACGGAGGTGAATGAAAATGGACACGTTGCTTGACGCACTGCAGGAAGGACGGCTCATCGAGCTTCCGGAGAACAACAAAGAGCATTCACTGCAATTTCTCGCGCATATCCTTGAAGCTATTCCGTCTGTGCCGACGGGCACTGACGTAGTCGGAGCGGTTCTCGAACGCGAACGCACGACGACAACTGCGCTCGGAAAAGGCTGGGCGTGTCCGCACGCCCGCGTCCCCTTTGACGAGGATCTGATGTGCGTGGTGGGATGGAGCCCCGAAGGGATCAAGTATGGCGCACCCGACCAGGTCGGCGTGTCCGTCATCGCCATGTACCTTGTGCCCGCCAATCAGCGAAATCACTATCTGCGCGAGATCTCCCTTCTGGCAAAGGCACTTACCACCTACGCGGATGTTGAGAGGATGCGCACCGCCAAAGACCTCGACGATGTTCGAGGTTACCTGCTTGATCTGATCAGTATCACGAAGGAAACTGTCGGGCCGGACACGCGCGTGCGCATGATACAGCTGCAGGCACGGCAATCCCGCGACGAGAAACCCTCGCGGGACCTTTCAAACCTGACCATAGAGCCGGTCAGCATCATAAGCGGATCGGTGCTGGGTCACATCGTCCTTGCACAGGACGCCGAATTGCAGCGCGCACTTGACGGTGCCACCGGCATCGTCAAAGAACTCGATTCGATCGGAGCCTTCCGCATTTCCGGCTGGCAGGTGGTGAAGCGCGGCGTCACAGTCTATCAGGCCGGACGTGCAGTCTACGACTGCCTCGCCATCCGTACGACGGATGAGCGTTCCGGCACGGCACGTTGACGGACTGCTCCCGGAAGCATTTACCGGATAATCGAATCGAATACCCTGACTTGCTTCCAGTTACCGGTATTCGCCGCAATGAACTCATTGTGTCTGCCCCAGTCCTGATAAGCGTCATGAGAGGCGACCGAGTCGAACAGGATCGTCAGCGCAACGTGAAACTCGGTATCGTTCACATTCCTCAGATGATTCCCGGCACGGATTCCCGCCGAAAAGCTCAGTGAACCGGGCACCCCCGCCAGGAACGTATAACAGTCATCCACCAACTTCTGCTGCATTCCCATTGAAGGATCTTTCAGCGTAAAGAATACGTTATGCAGCAGCTTATTTGCGTCGATCGCCATGTGTATGCTCCAATCGGAGAAGATTGGCAGAAAGTAAACACTATTGCCCCTCGGGAGTCAATGATTGCCATCGATCATAACGACGGGACTTTGATTTCAACAGCTATTTACCCCCCATGATATCAGGGGTAACATAGAAATTGGTAGTTCAGAATGGAGCAATTCGTGAATAATCCAGCTCGGAAGACAATTCTTCTCGTTGAAGACGAAGCGATCACAGCACTGGCGGAGTCCGTCACTATCAGCTCTTTCGGCTACGCGGTTATTTCTGCGCGTTCCGGAGAGCAGGCAGTAGAGATTACAGGCTCGGAACAATCGATCGACCTCGTTCTGATGGATATCGATCTGGGACCCGGTATTGACGGCCCGGAGGCTGCCCGACGAATTCTTGAGATCAAACATCTGCCTGTCATGTTCCTCACCGGACATTCGGAGAAGGAGTATGTTGATCGGGTAAAGAAGATCAGCAGATACGGTTATGTACTCAAGAACTCCGGAGACTTCGTGCTGCGCTCCTCGATAGAAATGGCATTCGAATTATTCGATGCAAATTCCACCATATCGGCAAATGAGTTCAGGCAGACCGCATTTCTCGGAAGAATCTCCGAGGTGGTCGCAATCTACGACTCACAGCTCGCCCTGACCTATATGAGTCCCAATTCGGAACTGATACTCGGGTGGAGCGCCGATGAGATCAGAAGATCGACACCCTGGTCACGTATTCACCCCGAAGACCTTGAACCGGTCAGGGACGCGTTCGCCGAAGTCCTGAAGGTAAGCGGTTCGACAAGAACTGTAGAATGCCGGTACATGTGCAGGAGCGAAGTGTGGAGGATGATTGAGATCACCGGAGTCAATCTTTACTCGGATCCTTTGCTGAACGGCCTGCTGCTCATTTATCGGGACATAACAGAGCAGAAGCGACTGGAACGCTCTCTTGATGAACGTGATGCAATGCATCGATCCATGATTTCCAATATCTCCGACGTTATTTCGGTTATCGGGCTGGATGGAATTATCAAATACAAGAGCCCGAACATCGAGGAACTCTTCGGGTGGAAGCCTTCTGAGCTTGTCGACACTATAGTATGGCAAAATGTGCACCCCGAGGATTTGAATCGCGTAATGCTTGAGTTCAGCTCGTTCATTGGAACCGATCACTTCCGGAAAACTATTGAGTGCCGGTACAGATGCCGGGACGGCAGCTTCAAGACCGTAGAGCTCACCGCAATGAATCTCGTGACGGATCCTGTCATCGGGGGTATCCTTCTCAATTACCACGATGTCACAGAGCGCAAGCAGGCGGAAGACGCGCTCCGTCTGAGCGAATCCCGATATCGGGAGCTGTTCGAAAACGCTCCAATCGGCATATTCATTTCCAACTCTGACGGACGATTGCTCTCCCTCAACACTGCACTTGCTCAGATATTCGGATTTCAGTCAGCACCGGAAGCGGTGGAATACTATTCAGAGTCGGTGACGCCGCTTTACGCAAATCCCGGGCAGCGGGAGATCTTTCTCTGCAGTCTCCGGGAAACAGGCCGCGTCGACGACTTCCTGTTCGATGCGAGAACGGTCGATGGAAGGACGATCCGGTTGCGCACGAACGCGAGAATGATAGACCGCGCACCTGACGGATCCTTCCAGATCGAAGGATTCACACTCGACATAACACCCAGCATTGAGGAGAGCTACTCGCTGCAGGAGTACAGACGCAGACTCGATCTGACAATGTCTGCCGCGAACGTCGCATGGTGGGAGATTGATATGTCAACCGGCGAAGTCATCTTCGATGATCGAAAAGCTTCCATGCTCGGCTACCCCGCAGAGAGATTTCACCACTACACAGACTTCACCGGACTGGTGCATCCGGATGACTTCGAACCGATGATGCAAGCGATGAGGAATCACCTCAATGGAGACTCAGACCGCTACGACGTCGAGTATCGTATTTTGACGAGCACCGGCGGGTACAAATGGTTCCGAGATATCGGCACAATCGTACAGCGTGAAACGGAGAACTCAGCGCTCAAGGTTGCCGGAATCGTCATAGACATCAGCGTGCAAAAACAGTCGGCAGAAAAAGTGAGCGGTCTTCTCGCGGAAAAAGAGATGATACTGAAAGAGGTTCATCATCGAATCAAGAACAACATGAATACGATGGCGAGTCTACTCTCTCTGCAGGCCGGCGCGGTAAGCGACCCGGTCGCGATAGAAATCCTTCAGGATGCTCAAGGCCGACTTCGCAGCATGAGCGTGCTGTATGACAAACTGTTTCTTGCAGAGAACTTAATCGATATGTCAGTCAAGGAGTACCTTCCGACACTCGTGGACGAGATTGTCGGAATATTCCCAGCCCGCACGCAGGTGCACGTCGAAGTCTCTGCCGATGACTTCCCTCTTCCAGTCAAGGTGCTGACGAGTCTTGGTATAATCATCAACGAATTATTGACGAACGTGATCAAGCACGCGTTTGTCGGGAGAAGCGAGGGACATATAAAGGTCTCGGCAACAAAGAGTGACACCCGTGTCACAATAACCGTCCAGGATGACGGAGTCGGTCTTCCTGAAGCTTTCGCGGTCGAGCAGTCTCCCGGATTCGGTCTCGTGCTTGTACGGGCGCTGACCAGCCAGATAGACGGAACCATTCGATTTGTGCAGGACAACGGCACGAAGTCAATTCTGCAATTCGATCTCCATGAGTAGAAAGAGCATCAGCCTAAACCGGCTCTTCCCGTAGTCGGTCAAGCAGAACTGCACCAATTATGATGAGACCCTTTACCAATTGCTGGAAATAGGGCGAGATTCCGAGCAATATCATGCCATTGTTGATGACGCCGATGAGGAGTGCGCCTACGAGCGTCCCCCACACACCACCACGCCCGCCCATGAGGCTCGTCCCTCCAATGACTACCGCGGCAATCACATCGAGCTCATAGCCGACACCTGCAACCGGTTCGGCCGAATTGAGGCGGGATGTCAGAATGAGCGCACTTATTGCGGAAGTTACTCCCGACAGTACATAGACGATTGTCTTGTAGATCTTCGACCGTACGCCGGAAAGTCTTACGGTCTCCTCATTCCCGCCGATGGCATAGGTATACCTGCCAAGCCGGGTTTGCGTGAGGATTACCCACGCAACGACGACCGTCAGAAGGAATATGACTATCGGAAAGGGGATACCAAGCAGATCTCCCCCACCGATGAACCTGAAGTCCGTGCCGAATCCGCTGATAGGATATCCGTTGCAGAATATCAGCGTCAGACTGCGGGCTATGCTCATCATACCGAGCGTCACAACGAATGGTGTGATCCGTCCCACGGTGATGATCAATCCGTTTGCAAGACCCAGCAGCCCACCGATGCCGAGTGACGCGAGAACGACCCACAGCAGTCCCGCATTGGTCTTTACCATACCCGCGGCGATGGCGCCCGCGAATGCAAGTATTGACCCGACCGATAGATCAATACCACCGGTCAGAATGACGAACGTCATACCGACCGCCATGATGCCGTAGATGGAAGTCTGTCGAATCACATTGAGAATGTTTGTCCATTTCAGAAACACAGGTGAAAGGAATGAGAGGACTGCACAGATAATAAGAAATGCGAATACAATTCCATAATTTTTCAGAATACGTTTGACATCCAGCTTCATTCCTCGACTCCTTATCACTTCAAGTGGCCTGATCCTTCAGTCCAAGTGCATACGCGATGACCTCTTCGTCGCTTGCCTCTCCGCGCGTGAACTCCCGTACTATCCTTCCGGCGTAGACCACCTCAATCCGGTCGCTCATGTTCATCACCTCTGGAAGTTCCGAGGAGATCATGATGATTGCGGCGCCGTCAGCGGCGAGCTCCTGCATAAGCCGGTATATTTCGACCTTCGCGCCAACATCTATCCCGCGTGTCGGTTCATCGAAGATGTATATCTGACACTTGCGCACGAACCATTTCGAAAG
>DATKUC010000102.1:0-15489 GCA_035530835.1 Spirochaetia bacterium | reverse complement strand
CACCTCCTTGCACTCGGTCGCGGCGGATGCACTTAAAACCTATACCAGTTCTCATTCTGAGATTGCGGGAATTCTCGTGGTAAACCGCAACGATCGCATTCTGAGTAACGAGTTTCAGCGCATCGCGCGCGATCCGGCTGCAGCCGAAAGCTGGTATCGTCAGGCTGTCCTCAATCCGGGCACCATCCAGCTCTATCCCCGTCCGATCGGGAGGAACCTGAGAAGCAATGCCGAATATAGCGCCGAAGAGGTCGTGTCGGTGGTCAAAGCGGTCAACGATCCGGCGACCGGAGAGTTTCTCGGAGTCATCCTGATCGATATGAAACTGAAAGTGGTGGAGGATATCTTCACGAATACGACGCTCGGAGAGACGGGATTCATCTTCATTGTTGATGGCCACGGAAACACCGTCTACGCACCGGTCAACCGGGTCGTCTATCGCGTCCGTTTCGACTGGCTATCCAGCGGATCGTCGAGCATGGTGAAGAGGATCGGCGACGCCGAATACCAGCTCATCTACGAGGATTCGCCCTACACCGGATGGAAGACAGTTGGAGTCTTTTCGCTGAATGAGATTCTGAAACAGGTCAATGAAATACGTTTCTACTCGATTCTCATCGCAGCGGTTACAGTTCTGATGGCGTTCGTCGCATCGGTCTTTTTCGCAACTTCCATCTCCCGTCCGGTTATCCAGCTTCGAGAGCTCATGAAGCGGGTTGAAGGCGGTGATCTGTCAATGCGTTTCAACGAGCGTACTCACGATGAGATCGGTCAGCTGGGGAACAGCTTCAATGCGATGGTGGGTGAGATCCAGAAGCTCATCGACATGGTCTATCACGAACAGCAGAGCAAACGGGAGGCTGAGCTGACGATCCTGCATCAGCAGATCAAGCCTCATTTTCTCTACAACACACTCGACACCATCCAGTGGATGGCCCAGGACCGCGGTGCGAAAGACATCGTCGAGCTTGTCGGTGCACTCACGAGCCTGTTTCGCATCGGATTGAGCCGGGGCAAGGAGATGATCACCGTCGATGAAGAGATCACACATGTTCGCAGCTATCTGGTCATCCAGAAAGCGCGGTATGAAGAGAAACTCGACTACAACATCGATGTCGATCCGGCGCTCAGATCCAATCTGGTAATCAAGCTCACGTTGCAGCCGCTGGTGGAGAACGCCATCTACCATGGAATCAAGGAACGCCGAGGTCACGGCACCATCGACATTCAGGTCCTTCGCAGGGAGGACATGCTGGTGCTGAAGGTCTCCGACGACGGTGTCGGGATGACCGAAGAGAGAGTCGAGATGATCCGGCAGATGCTTGATCGCCCGGGGAGGCACATGGCTCCCTCCTCTATTGGACAGAACGGCGATGGAGCTTCATCGAGCGGCTACGCAATCTTCAACGTGAATGAACGAATCCGTCTCTCTTTTGGAACCCGATACGGTATACACATTTCAAGTCTCTATGGTCAGGGGACTACGGTCGAGGTTCTCCATCCACTTGTTTCCGGGGAGGTGTCAGGAAATGTGGAAAGTACTTATCGCGGATGATGAACCGAAAATACGTCGCGGACTTCGCTCGGTAGTCGAAGCTCGCGTACCCGATACGCAGATTGTCGGCGAGGCCGAAGACGGGGAGGCGGCTCTCGCGCTTGCCAGTCGGGAGAGGCCCGACATCATGCTGGTGGATATCAATATGCCGCTTCTGAACGGACTCGAGTTCATCGAACGCATTCAGGCAGTGAACTCCGACTGCTCCATTATCGTTGTCACCGGACACGACGAGTTCGATTATGCGAAGAAGGCGCTGCAGCTCCGCGTGTTCGACTATCTGCTGAAGCCGGTGGACCAGGAGCATCTCGCGCACGTCATGCTGAAGGCGCAGGGCGAGCTCGCTGCATCGCGAAGACGTGACAGGTACTTCGAATGGGCGCGGGAACAACTCGAGCGCAACATGACGGTGCTTCGTGAACAGTTTGCGCGGCAGTGGATCAGGGGCGCTCTCGATGAGAGTGAGGTCAGCGAGCAGATGGTGTTTTTCGGCATCTCCCCGCACCGCGTCGGCGGCATCATCCTCGTACACAATCTTGAATTGTCGGCCGCAATCGAAACTATGAATGCGCGGGAGCGACATCTTCTTCACTATGCGCTCCGGCGCATTGTGGAGGAGGCGGTCTATCGGCTCGAGCCGATTCTGATTTTCGAAGACGAGCACGAAAACATCCTCGCCATCACGCACGGCAGCGGCGGGGAGGAGTGGCTGGGCGCTGCGGAGCGCATCCGATCCTCGGCAACGCGCTCGGTTGTGCGGTCGATTATGGTCGAACAGACACGGATCGAAGGCGGCGTCCAGGAAGTTCCGGACGCCTACGAAGCGCTGCTATCAATCGTGACCGGCCGTGGCGCGTCGGCTCCAATCGTCGTGAGGGCGCGCGGAATCCTCGACTCCGAGTACTGCCGCACGGATCTCGGACTCGGTGAGGTTGCCTCCACGCTCGGCCTGAGTCCGGACTACCTGAGCCGGGTACTCAAACAGCAGACCGGATTCTCGTTCATCGAGTTCCTGACGCGCATCCGGCTGAACCGCGCACTTCAACTTCTGAACGATCCGGCAGCCAAACTGTACGAAGTTGCGGAGATGGTGGGCTTCTCAAGCCAGCACTACTTCAGCAGAGCATTCAAGCGTGTGCTCGGTACCTCACCGGTCGATTACCGCAGGAGTGGCGTCCGATGAAACGCGCAATCCGCAGCCTCGCGTCGGCTATCCTTCTCGCTCTCTCCGCTCTGGTTCTGCTTGCATCCTGCACGGCACCAACCGAGGAGCCTGGCGTGCAGTTCCTCATCGGTGTTTCACAGGCGAACCTCACGGAACCGTGGAGAATCGTCATGAGTGAAGAGATCCGCGAAACCGCGAAGGCCTATCCGAACGTGCGCGTGATCTTCACCGATGCGGCCGATAGCAGCGACAAACAGATAGCCGATGTGCACAAGCTGCTCGACCTTGGTATCGACCTGCTCATAATCTCACCGAACGAATCAACGGCGCTTACGCCGGTTGTCACCGAAGCGTATGCCCACATTCCGGTCATTCTGCTCGATCGCGCTGTCGAGGGTTACGAATACACGCTGTTCATTGGTCCCGACAACCGGCTCATCGGCAGCCAGGCGGGACGTGAAGTCGTCGATATGCTCGGTCCGCAGGGTGGCAACGTTGTGGAAATCCTCGGTCGCGCAGGATCACCGCCTGTTACCGACCGAAGCATCGGCTTTCACGAAGCTATCGCGCAGGCGGGCAACATCCACATAGTGGACACTATAAGCGGTGACTGGCTGCGTGACCGTGCGGAGGACAACTTTGCGCTGCGTTTGCCCGGTTACCAGGATGTAGATGTTGTATTCGGTCAGAACGACCCGATGGCATTCGGCGCCTATCGCGCAGCGGCGAATCTGCACACGAACAAAATCCGGTTTGTCGGCATCGACGGCCTGCCCGGTCCGACAGGTGGCATTGAGCTGGTGAAGCGAGGAATACTGGACGCGACCTTTACCTGCCCCACCGGGGGAAAGGAAGCGATGCGCTACGCGATCGACATTCTCGAACACGAGCGGGGAATCCCGAAGAAGATCTTCCTGCGTACACGCAAGGTAACCCGAAAAACACTTGATTCCGGTGAACTTGCAGCTCCGTCCCCTCATCGGTCGGGAACAACGAGCCGAAATATCGTACTCGGTTTTGCACAGGTGGGGACCGAAAGCGAGTGGCGGCTCGCGAACACCTCTTCAATAAAGGACGCCGCCCGGAAGGCGGGAATCGAACTGAAGTTCGTCGACGGCCAGCAGCGCCAGGAGAATCAGATCAGGGCGATCCGGTCATTCATCCGGCAGAAGGTCGATGTCATAGCGTTTTCCCCGATAGTCGAATCAGGCTGGGAGGAGGTCCTCAACGAAGCGAAGGCCGCCGGAATTCCGGTGATCCTGTCGGATCGCGCAGTAGATGTGAAAGATGATTCGCTCTGGGTAACGTTCATGGGTTCGGATTTCGTCGAGGAGGGACGGCGCGCCGCGCGCTGGCTCGTTGACCGCATGTACGGTCGAGGACAGGTCAACATCGTGGAGTTGCAGGGAACCGTGGGGTCGGCACCCGCTATCGACCGGAAACGAGGCTTCGAGGAGGTGATCAAGGATCACCCACAATTCGGCATAATCGAATCCGAGAGCGGCGACTTCACGAAGGAGATGGGCGAGTCGGTCATGAGGAAGTTTTTGAAAAAGGACGGCGCGAAGATAAACGTACTGTTTGCCCACAACGATGACATGGCTATTGGAGCGATCAAGGCGATCGAGGATTTCGGCCTGAAGCCGGGGACCGACATCATCATCGTCTCAGTCGACGCAGCACGTGGAGCTTTCAACGCCATGATCGCGGGAAAGCTCAACTGTACAGTGGAATGCAATCCGCTGCTCGGCGACCAGCTGATGAAAGCTGTGAAGGACTATATGGACGGCAAAGATCTTCCCACCCGCATCATAACCTCGGAAGAGGTGTTTCCCGCGGAAACTGCCTCGAAAGTGCTTCCGGGAAGGGCCTACTAGCCGAGGTTCGCGGAATCGTGCCCAAAATGACGGTTCCGTCCAAAGACGGCAGAAGAATTTCCCCCCTACAATGAGCATGTAGGTGTATCGCATGATACACAGAGCCTACACAGGGGGTACTTTACATGAAGAGAGTTACGAGGATTCTTGTCGCGCTTTGCGTGTTTCTCGCACTTGGTGCAACTGCCGTTTTCGCAAACGGAAATGGTGAGAAGCCGGCTCAGGCAGCAGCAACCGACAAGCCGTTGGTACTGGGTTTCTCGCAGATTGGTGCAGAGAGTGAGTGGCGGACAGCGAATACCGAGTCGATCAAGCAATCGGCGAAGGATTTCGGTATTGATCTGAAGTTCTCCGATGCACAGCAGAAACAGGAAAATCAGATCAAGGCAATCCGTTCGTTCATCGCCCAGAAAGTCGATGTAATTGCCTTCTCTCCTGTTGTTGAATCAGGCTGGGAGACGGTGCTCCGCGAAGCGAAAGCTGCCGGAATTCCGGTTATCCTTTCGGACCGTGCGGTGGACGTAAAAGACGATTCACTGTGGGTATCCTTCATGGGATCCGACTTCGTTGAAGAGGGAAGACGCGCAGCGAACTGGCTCGTCGACTACATGAAGACAGACAAGCCGGTGAACATTGTCGAACTGCAGGGTACTGTTGGTTCCGCGCCCGCCATCGACCGCAAAGTTGGCTTCGAAGAGGTCATGAAAGCTCACCCGAACTACAAGGTCATCCGGTCGCAGACTGGTAACTTCACGCGTGCCGAAGGCAAGCAGGTCATGGAAGCATTCCTGAAGGCGGAAGGAAAGAACATCAACGTTCTCTATGCCCACAATGACGACATGGCAATCGGAGCAATCCAGGCTATCGAAGAGTACGGACTTGTTCCTGGAAAGGACATTACCATTGTGTCAATCGACGGTGTGAAGGGTGCGTTCGAAGCAATGATAGCCGGCAAACTCAACTGCTCAGTAGAGTGCAGCCCGCTGCTCGGACCGCAGCTTATGCAGGCAGCACTTGACCTGAAAGCCGGAAAGCCGATTGCGAAGCGCATTGTGACCCAGGAAGGCGTATTCCCGGCTGACATCGCAGCCAAGGAATTCCCGAACCGCAAGTACTAGACTCGAAGGATTTCGAAAGACCACGGCGGACCGTCGTTGCGCAGGATATTCTGCGCAGCGACGGCCCGTCAAAACTTCCAGAGGCAGACACCATGCAAACGACCACCCGACCGCTGCTTTCGATGAGCGGAATATCCAAGTCATTTCCCGGTGTCAATGCGCTCACCGGCGTCAACTTCCGGCTGTTTGCCGGCGAGGTTCACGCACTCATGGGTGAGAATGGCGCGGGCAAATCCACACTGATCAAAGTACTTACCGGAGTCTACAGGCCGGAGAAGGGCGAAATAGTTCTCGGCGAAGCTCAGATATGGCCTGAATCTCCGCAGCACGCTCAGAGTCTCGGTATCAGCACCGTGTATCAGGAGGTGAACCTCTGCCCGAACCTGACGGTAGCTGAAAACATCCTCATCGGACGGGAACCGATGCATCGCGGCGCGATAGACTGGAAGGAGATGAAAAAACGGGCTGAGACGCTGATGTTCGAGAAATTGAATGTCGACCTCGATGCCTCGCGACTGCTCTCCTCCTATTCGATCGCGATTCAGCAGATGGTCGCAATTGCGCGCGCCCTCTACGGTTCATCACGCATACTCATCCTCGACGAACCGACATCCAGCCTCGACGAGACGGAGGTCGATCAGCTGTTCAGTGTCATCAAACGCCTGAAGCAGGAAGGCCTCGGCATCCTGTTCGTGACACACTTTCTCGATCAGACCTACCGTATTTCGGACCGCATCACTGTTCTTCGAAATGGTGAGCTTGTCGGCGAGTTTCCGACCGCCACCCTTCCGAAGCTCGAACTGATCTCGAAAATGATCGGAAAGGAGTACGTGGAGCTGGAAAGCATGCCACGCACCAGTTCGCGGACCGACGCGACGGACCAGCGGGTACCCTATCTTCACATCGAAGGATACGGGCGCAGGGGATACCTTGCCCCGTTCAATCTTTCACTGCACGACCATGAAGTGATCGGCCTGGCGGGTCTCCTTGGTTCCGGAAGAACCGAAATGGCGAAGATGATATTCGGAATTGAACGGTCCGACACCGGGCAATGCTCGATTGATGGCAGAAAGATGCGGATAGGCTCCCCGAAGGAAGCCATTGATGCCGGAATTGGATTCTGTCCGGAAGACCGGAAGGCAGAGGGAATCATCGAAGAGCTCACCGTGCGTGAGAACATCATCCTTGCGCTGCAAGCGCAGAACGGAACGTTTCGTTTCCTCTCGCGCAAGAAGCAATCGAAGATTGCCGATGAATACATCCAGCTCCTGAACATCAGCACACCGAGTGCGGATCAACCGATCGGGAACCTGAGCGGAGGCAATCAGCAGAAGGTAATCCTCGCGCGCTGGCTGGTGATGAACCCGAAGGTTCTCATCCTGGACGAACCGACGAGAGGGATCGACGTCGGCGCAAAAGCCGAGATCCAGAAACTGATCCTGAAACTCTGCAGCGAGGGACTTGCCATCCTTTTCGTCTCGTCGGAGCTCGATGAGGTGCTGCGCGTCAGCAACTTGATTGCGGTTCTTCGCGACAGAGTGAAGATACGCGAACTGACCGGAACTGATATGAACGAACAGGTCATCCTGCAGGCAATAGCGCACGGAGATGAAAATGCAAGACAGTAATACGGGTCGCCTGGGACGCATTACCGCTTCCAAAATGTTCTGGCCCTTCGTGGTGCTCGGACTCATCCTCCTCTTCAATCTGATATTCACGAAGGGATTCTTCAATCTCGATATCCGCGATGGTCATCTGTTCGGGACAACAATCGATATTCTGAACCGCTCGGCGCAGATCATGATCATTGCTATTGGGTTGACGCTGGTTATCGCAACCCACGGCATTGACATATCGGTCGGGTCGGTCGTGGCGATCAGCGCCGCTATGGCCGCGCTCCTCATCGGCGGCAAGCTGGTGTTGCGGGGAGACGTCCAGGAGTATGTGACCCTCGTTCCGATGCCGGTCGCAATCCTCGCGGCGGTTGGGGTCGCCGGTCTTGCAGGTGGCTGGAACGGTCTGCTCGTCTCGCGGCTGAAGATACAGCCGATTGTAGCAACGCTCATCCTGATGGTCGCAGGGCGCGGCGTCGCGCAGCTGATCACCAGCGGGCAGATCATCACCATCTACTACAAGCCGTTCTTCTTCCTGGGGAACGGATTTCTGTTCGGCCTGCCGTTCACCGTCTACATCGTGGCGGTGGTACTGGCGTTCACCGTGTTCATGACGCGTCGCACGGCGCTCGGTCTGTATATAGAGTCAATCGGCGTGAACCCTACGGCGAGCCGTTATTCGGGTATCAAACCTGAACGAATCATTTTCTGGGTCTATGTATTCGGCAGCATCTGCGCCGGGATAGCCGGACTCATCGTCGCTTCAAACGTCAAGAGCGCCGACGGCAACAATGCCGGGGATCTTTTCGAGCTCGATGCAATCCTTGCCGTGGTGCTCGGAGGAACCTCGCTGAACGGCGGCAAGTTCTACCTCGGCGGGAGCGTGATCGGAGCGCTCATCATCCAGAGCCTCACTACAACCATCTACGCGCAGGGTGTACCGCCTGAGATCACGCTGGTCGTCAAGGCGCTCGTCGTATTTGCAGTCACCATGCTCCAGTCGGAGTCATTCCGCAAAATGGTATTCGGGCGATTCATGCCCGTCGCGTCCGCAACTCCGCAGAAGGAGTCAGTATGAAGATGCCGGTCAGACTGAATCGAAAGTTCCTCCCGTTAACCGTGACGATTCTCCTGTTTCTCATCATGTACGGCGCGGGGTCGATGCTCTACACAGGGTTCTTCTCACTGCAGGTGTTTCTGTACCTGCTCGTCGACAACGCGTTTCTCGGAATTACTGCAATCGGAATGACCTTCGTTATCATATCCGGTGGCATAGATCTGTCGGTCGGCTCGGTCATGGCGCTGACAACGATGATATCGGCAGCGCTGCTCGAGAAGGCGAACATGAGTCCGGCACTGGTTATTCCCATCGCGCTGCTCTCCGGATCAACTCTCGGCTTTCTCATGGGATCGATGATTCACTTCTTCAAGGCGCAACCGTTCATCGTAACCCTGGGCGGAATGTTCCTCGCACGCGGTCTGTGCTACATCATCAGTATCGATTCGATTTCGATCAAGAACACCACCTACGAAGCTATTTCGCAGGCCCGCATTCATCTGCCCACCGGGCAGTTCATCTCCGTGAACGTCCTGATCTATCTGCTCGTAATAGCGGGTGCAATCTACCTCGCTCACTACACCCGCTTCGGACGAACCATCTACGCGATCGGCGGAAGTGAACAGTCGGCGGTCCTCATGGGGCTTCCGGTAGGGCGAACGAAGATTCTGATCTACACGATGAGTGGATTTCTTTCATCGCTTGCGGGAATCGTCATGACTTTCTATATGCTTTCCGGATACGGCCTTCATGCGAAAGGTATGGAGATGGACGCGATCTTCTCCGCGGTGGTAGGAGGAACTCTCCTGACCGGCGGCGTGGGATACGTGGCAGGCACTGTCTTCGGAACGCTCATCTACGGAACGATTCAATCGATCATAACGTTCCAGGGTACGCTGAGCTCCTGGTGGACACGCATCGTCATCGGCCTGCTCATATTCGTGTTCATCCTGCTGCAGTCGATCTTCTCCTCGAGGCAGAAAAAGTTCGGATCGGGCGACACCCGTTCGGGAGGACGGAAGATGGTGAAGACCGTGCTCGCAAGCGCGCAGATCATCGATCCTGAGAAGAAATAGCAGAAGACGGCGCCCCTGCGATCAGGGGGTGCCGCCGAGAGTGTTGAGTCGCCTCGTAAACGGAATCATTGTCGCCCGCAGTTCCTGATACATTCCAAAGACCTCGGTATAGCGTTCGACATTGCGCGGGTCAGGCTCGATAGCCTCGCCTACTGTTACCACGACGTCCGCCGCCTCGCGAACAGATTGATAGGTGCCGATTCCGACACCCGCCAGAAGGGCTGCCCCGAGCGCGCCTGCCTCCTCCACATGAGGGCGAAGCACCGGCAGATTAAAGATGTCCGCCGTCAACTTGAGTGACTCCAGTGATTTGCTCCCGCCACCGACGGCCCGCAGCTCCGATATCGCGATTCCGGCCGCGGGCAGCCGGTCGACGGTGACGCGGAGCGCAAACGCGTTCCCCTCGACTATTGCACGAAGCAGTGCGCCGCGCGGGGTTTCAGTCGTGAGCCCCACAACGACGCCGGAAGAGTCAGCAATATAGTCCGGAGGTCCCATCGGCGCGAAGTGCGGAAGCACGAGCAGCCCGCTCGGCCCGTGCGGCATCTCCCGAAACAGGGTTTCGTAGAGTTCCTGCTGTTCGTTTTCCGAACTTACGCTTCTGCCGCCTGCGAGCTGATTCCGAAACCACTTCACCGTTGCCCCGCCCATGTGATAGATGAAGCTGCCGAAGAGACCGGCTGCGGCATGATGCTCCGTATTCAGTCCCATCGACATCATCGCCGCCGGGTCGCGGAGGCTTGAGAACACCGGCATGATGCAGGGAAACGTACCCATGCCGTACATGGCAGTCTCGGAGCGAACCGCGCCGGCGCCGACAGCCGAGGCGCACTGATCGTGAGTCCCGACCACAATCTGAGCCCCGGCGGAGAGGCCAAGCTCATCGGCAACAGCAGGCGATACGTTTCCAACAGGAGTACCTGCCTGAACTGCCTCCGGCAGCTTTGAACGGTCGATGCCGCCGAGCGAAAGCAGCCGGTCGGACCACTCACCGCGCGACATGTCGAACAGCAGGCTTCGATCTGCGAGCGAGTAGTCGACGACCGGCGGCCCTCCGAGCATGAACGTGACAAAGCTCGACCAGTTGAGAAAGCAGGCGGTGCGCCGGTAGAGTTCAGGCTGGTGGCGCTTCAGCCACATGAGCTTCGGCAGGCCATACTGGTTACCCGGAACGTTGCCGGTCAGCCGGTAGAACTCGGCCGGGTCCATCGCGTCGATGAGAGCGGGCACGAACTCCTGTCCGCGAATATCGACATTCAGAATCGACGGGCCGAGAATCCTCCGATCCGCACTTACCGGGACGACCGCCTCCCCCATTGAGGTGACCGAAAGCGCGGAAATGGCTGAACGGGAGCGGGATGCGGCCGCGCGGATCGTCTCCTTGATTCTCTCCCAGACCACAGGTGTATCGAGAACTGCTTCCTGAGGATGGGGAGTGGAGATGTCGTACTCGGAATACGCGGATGAGAGAATTTCACCGGATTCGGAGAACACAATTGCCTTACAGCCTGTTGTTCCCACATCGATTCCAAGCAGGCTCATCGCTGCGCCTCTCTACGCAAACAGGGAGGCGTTGCCGGAGGTCTGGAGCCGATCCCGGATAATGCTTCGGGTGACTTCATAGACTGCATCCTGGGCTGCCTCGATGTTTCCGCCCGCGCTCGCGGATATGTACGCCTGCCGAAGTTCCATTCCGATGTTGATCTTGGCGATCCCCCGTCTTACTCCTTCGAGGATGTAGTGGCCGGGAATCCCGCTTCCGCCGTGGAGCACTATCGGAAGGTTTGCGGCGTGAGCAACTGCGGAGAGGTGATCAAGATCAAGGCGCGCCTCGATCTTCTTCTCAAGCTGCAGATGTTTGGCGATCTGACCATGAACATTGCCGATTGCAGCCGAAAGCCAGTCGCATCCGGACTTTTCGGCGAAGACTGTTGCATCTTCGACTGTGGTAAAACCCCGCTTGCTCGCGAAAAGCTCTTCGTAGGGCGGCATTGGCCCATCTTCGTGGCCAACTACGGCACCGAGCTCACCTTCCACCGGAACATCGAAACGTGCGGCAAGCGCCGCCACTTCGGCGGTGGCCCGTATGTTCTCCTCCAGCGCCATGCGCGAACCGTCGACCATGACAGAGTCGTAGCCGAGTTCGAGCGCGTGGGAGATTTCAGTGCGATAATCGACCCGTATACCGTCTTCGTCCACAACCGGCATGTGATCAAGGTGGAGTCGCGTGTGCGCGGAATCGACCCACCGATCATACTCCTGCTTTACCGCATCCATGCTGACACTTTCAAACTTGACCCACTCGAGGCGTGCGACAGCTACAAACGCGAAGGATCGTTCGTCCCGAACCGCCGAGACAATCGGCTTGATCATGGGAAGATAGGGAACATTGAACGCGGGAATGACGGTCCTGTGGCTCAGCGCCGTCAACATGATCTGCCGGCTATTCATGACGAGATACCCCCGTTTGAAGCGGTTTAGGTGTATTCTAAACCGGTGATATCAAACCGTCAATGTATTCCTGCCGCCTGTGGATTCGCGGACGACCAGTTCAGATCGGACAAGTTGTAGCAGCGGGTGATCACTTCTGTCGCCGTTGATTCTGCGGAACAGCGTGTCGACAGCGTCATGACTCATCCGATCAAGATCCTGATAGACGGTCGTCAGCGGCACCTGCGAAATGGAGGAGTATATGACGTTATCGTACCCGGCAACGGCGATGTCGGCAGGAATCCGATACCCGCGATCGACTATCGCCCGTACAGCGCCGAGCGCGAGGATGTCGTTCATCGCCATTATGGCGTCAGGTTTTCGCTGCCCGAGCAGGAGCTGCGTCGCGGCAAGGCCGGACTGATAATCCGGATGTCTTGCGCGCACAATCATGTGATCGTTGAATGCGAGCGACCGGTCCGACAGGGCTTGCCTGAACCCGTCAATCCGGGTCGCGGCAGGTATTACCGTATCGTCCTCGACACTGAGGAAGACTATGTCGCGGTGGCCGCAATCCAGGAGATGGTTGGCCATGTCGCATGAGCCGCGGGTGAGATCGGCCATTGCGCAGTCTGCCGGAAAGCCGGGGTAGTAGGACGAAACGAAAACATAGGGCACGCCGGATGCATCGAGCTTTTTGAAGGCGTGAAATCTTCGGCCTATGTCGTGCAGGGCGGGTACTATGAGCACTCCCTCGACCATCTTCCCGACAAAATCCTCCACTATCTGATTCTGCTTTACAACATCATCCGATGAGAGCGAGAGGATGAGCCCGTAGCCGTGTTCTTTCACGTAGACATCCAGATGGCGGGTAAGTGCGGCAAAGAATGGATTTTCAATATCGGTAACGACGAGCCCGATTGTGTGTGATCGTCGGGTGGCCAGGTTGCGGGCAAGCGGATTCGGTGCGTAACCAAGTCTCTTCGCTATGGCCAGAACGCGGGCGCGGGTCTGAGCATTCACCCCGGGTCGGTCATTCAGCACCAGAGAGGCGGTTGCCTGGGAAACTCCGGCGGCGGCGGCTACATCTTTGAGTTTGACCATTCCGGGATTATACGGCCTGACGTTCGGTTCTGTCATCGAAGAATTTCCTTGCCGGAAATAGACCATACGGTGTATGATGCGCTGAAGCGGTTTAAAGTTCAGCATCTCCGAATTGCAGCCTCCTGTTCCCCGTGTCCGGCGTAATGCTGCAACTCTTCACAAGGGTGGTTGAAGGTGGCCTCGTTACTCGAAGTCCGAGCAGTTACCAGGAGCTATGGACCCGTCCGGGCGGTCAACGAAGTATCGTTCAGCATCGGCCGGGGAGAAATACACTCACTTGTCGGAGAGAACGGCGCGGGAAAGTCGACGCTGGTCAAGATGATCACCGGACTCGAAGCGCCGGACTCCGGCGAAATCCTGCTCGATGGAACACCGTGTCACTTCCGGACGCCAATTGAAGCACGTGAGGCGGGAATCACCGTAGTATATCAGGACCCGAAACTCTTCCCCCACCTTGATGTGGCGGAGAATATCTTTATGGGGATATACCCGCGCAACGCGCTTGGTCTTGTATCGCGGCGGACAATGTACGCGGAAGCAAAACGGCTGCTCGCGGAGCTCGATGTACCGATTGATCCGCGGTCCCTGATCGCAGGGCTGACAGTAGCGGAGATTCAGTTCGTCGAGATAATCCGCGCGATGTACGCAGACTTACGGTTGCTTATTCTCGATGAGCCAACGGCCTCTTTGACGCCTTCGGAGGCCGATCGTCTGTTCGCGCTCATCGAGTCGCTGAAACGGAAGGGCAAATCAATCATATTTATTTCGCATCGACTTGAGGAAGTGCGAAAAATATCGGACATGGTAACGGTGATGCGGGACGGAAGACACGTAGTGACAGCACCCGCAGCCGACTTCTCGGAGTCCGACCTGGTCAGGGCGATGGTAGGCCGGGAACTCGAATCGCTGTTCGTCAGGAGCCACGCGTCAATCGACCGTTCGCGGGTAATACTGGAAGTCCGGAATCTGAGTCTCCCGGGTCACTTCCGCAATGTAAGCTTCTCAATTCATTCGGGGGAGATCGTTGGAATGGCGGGGCTCGTGGGCGCCGGAAGGACCGAGATCGCGGAGTCCATCTTCGGTATCCGACCTCCGGCCGCCGGAGAAGTGTTCGTCAACGGCACACTTGTGCAACCGACCTCTTCGGGAACCATGCGCGAGAGCGGAGTTGCCTATCTCCCGGAGGACCGTGACATGCATGGCCTTATTATGGACATGGGTGTCTCGGCAAATGTTACGCTGACGGTTCTCGACAAGCTGGGAAGACATGGAGTGATAACCCGGCAGGCTCAGAATCAGAGCGCTGAAGTGTACGTGCGCGAACTCGAGATTCGGACTGAAACGCTCGAGACTTCGGTCAAGAGGCTCTCCGGCGGAAACCGGCAGAAGGTGGTCTTTGCCAAGTGGCTTGCCACAGACCCGTCGGTCTTCATCCTCGACGAGCCGACACACGGTATCGACATCGGCAGCAAGTCTCAGGTACATGAACGAATCGCCCGTCTTGCCGACCAGGGTTTTGCGGTGCTGCTCATCTCTTCGGATCTGCCGGAGATTCTCTCCATGTGCGACCGGATTCTCGTGGTGAACGCCGGGGAAATCGTATCCGAGTTCGCACGAGACGAGGCGAATCAGGAAAAAGTCATGTTCGCAGCAACATCCGGAAGGAGACGGTACCGGGATGACAACTAGCAGACCCGGCTCGATCCGGGAGCGAATATCTCAGAATGCGCTTCAGTTCCGCGTGGTAAGCGTCTTCTTCTCATTTGTTGTGTTATTTGCGCTGTTCGCATTCTCATCAAAGAATTTTCTGAACGTCCAGAACATAAAAGTGATCGCATTCAACGCATCGCTTCTTATCATCGTCGCAAGCGGTGAGGCGTTCGTGGTGCTTACGCGAAATCTGGATGTCTCGGTCGGATCGATAATTGGTCTGACCGGATACCTCATTGCAAAAACAGCGGCGGCACATCTGTTTGGCGGGGTCGAGCTCATCCTGATGGCACTCATGATCGGTGCGCTGCTGGGCGCCTTGAACGGTCTTGCGGTCGCGTACGGCCGGGTCCCGTCGATTGTAGCTACGCTCGGCACCCTGTCGATCTATCGCGGTATCACCTACATCATCGGTCATGGAATCGAGGTGCCGTCAGGAGCTCTCCCGCGGTGGATGATTCGGGGGGCCGACGCGACAGTTCTTGGTGTGCCGTTCGTCGTCATCGTCGCCGTTTTTATCGTAGCGTTGCTGACCTACCTGCTGCGCAGCGTACCGCTGTTCCGACGGATCTACGCCGTCGGATCCAGCCCTGCGGCAGCCGTCTCCTACGGGCTGCGGTCCAATCGAGTCGTGCTTCTGGCGTACATCATGTGCGGCACACTGGTTGGCCTTGCCGGATTTCTCTACGCATCACGGGTCGGAACAATCACCGTCAATCTCGGCCGCGACTGGGAGATGATGGCTCTTGCCGCTGTGGTTCTGGGCGGGGTGAGCACCATGGGC
>DATKUC010000101.1:0-13443 GCA_035530835.1 Spirochaetia bacterium | reverse complement strand
TCGTTCTCCCTACAGGGAGCGCTCTTTTTCGGGGCGCTGACCGAGTTCATCCACTATGGACTCGGGGGCCGATTGCGGGCCGAACTGTTCTGGCCGATGCACCCGATCGGATTCGGCACAGGTGTTGAAGTCTCGATTATCCGGGCTTTCGACGATATACATGTGAATGGAGGACCGCTTTTTGTGTCCACGGCAGGGCCGTTCCTCGCGATTGGTTCTCAATCAACCGGCGGTTCTTCCTGGAGTGCAAGTGCGTCCGGCGGCGCAGCTTTCGTCACGACAGTGGCTGCGACGCTTCTGACAAAGACGGATCCCTACGCGGAAATTACGCTTCGGGCAGCTGCGCCGCTCAGTGCCCATGTTCGGCTGGGCGGGAACATTACTGCTCTCGGTCTGTTCGACACGGATCTTTTGATTCTCGCGGTACTTCCGGGAATCTCAGTTCGAGTGGAGTTTTGACATGGTCAGCGGTCGCGGGAAGTCGATAGCGATGTTCGTTCTTTCGTTCACGCTTTTCAGCTGCAGTAACTATTCGATTCTCTCCGAATTTTCGCTCGTCAATCCGACTCCCGGATTGAAACTCACTCTTTCGGGTAGCTCAGTCCCGAACGGGAGCACACTGACGCTCTATCCCTCCGGCGGAACTACTCCCTATTCCTACGCGATAGCTGCGAGTAGCCTCTACTATAGCGGAACGCTCGGCACGATCTCCGGCGACCAGTTCACCGCAGGAACCTCCATCGGCAGCGTGAACATCTATCTCAGTGATTCGACCGGCGCCACAGTCGCATCGACCATCACGATCGTCCCGCCGACACCGACGAACTTCACCGCGGCCGGAACCAGCCCGTCCCCGGCCAAGATTGGTCTTTCGTGGAACTATCCGACCGGAACGCCGGTTACATCCTTCAACATCATGCGGTCGACCGGCGGAGCGGCATTCTCCCAGGTCGGAACTGTGCCTGCCACGGGAGTAACGTCCTATAACTACCCCGACTCCGGTGGACTCAACAAGAACTCCATCTACATCTACTACGTGGTTGCCGTTGCAGGGTCCTACCAGTCGAACTCCTCGGTCCAGCAGAGCGCCCAGCCCTAGGGTTTGATTGCCCCGGCGCCCGGGGTATTTTTCGCCGCAGCACCGAGCAACTTCCCGGCAGCAGCGTAGGCTTCTGCGGTTCCCGCCAGTCGCTCCTGCGCACCGTACTCTGCCAGATAGCGGTCGAAGGAACCGAGGAGCTGCGGGTAGACTGCGCGAACCCTCGGATCGCTCACTATTGCACGCACGAGCGACAGTGTTTCCAGGTCCCCGATGGGGATGGTCGACTGGTTTCGCAGTTCGCCGGCCCTCGCGAGAAACTGCTCAGCACCGACCCGCGCGTCGTGCTTCGCCGCATCGATCAACGCAGACAATTCGCCGACCTTTCTCTTCTCAGCTGCCAGTGCATCCTCCGAGCCTTGTTGCAGGTCCCGGTAGCCTGAGGTGAGTTCGGCCAGCCTTTTCTCGAGTACCGAAATCCGGGATTCCAGGACGGATACCTTTGCCCGCTCGACGGAGAGCGCCGAGTCGGAGCTCTCCTGTTTCAGTTTTGCCTCTTCGGCGCGGGCGGCAAGCTCCCGCTGCATCTCCCCGATGCTGCGATCCTTCGCGGCCACCTCTGCATGCAGCTGTGATACGGTCTGCTCAAGCAGGACTATGACCGGCGAGTTGTCAGCGCTGGTTTGAGAAGCCACAGGCTGCGCAACAGCCGCGGGAGCAGTCGACGCTGCCGCGCTTGGAATATCGATCCTGTTTGCCAGGATAGCATCCCGCTCAGACTCCGCCTTCCGGAGCTGAGACTCCAGGATTTGCAGCTGCTTCGGGGACGCGTTTGAATGCAGAAGCCTCAAGTAACTGCCGTTGAGTGTTTCGATCTCCCGTTCCTTCGCAAGGAGCTGCCGGTCCGTCTGCGCCTTGAGTTCCTGCAGAAGACTCCATTCGGTAGTGAGCGAACGACTAGCCTGCAGCGATACACGATTGGACTGGTTGCGAAAGACTGATGACGCCACGACAATGAAGAGGGCGGCGAACGCCAGGAGGGAGAGGGCCGAGATGACGGGGAAGAGGTCCCGCTTGAGTCGGGGGGGCTGATCGGTTACCATCAAATTGCTGCCGAATTTCATGGTAACCGATTCCGCTGCTCCGGAACAGTGGTATACTCTGCCCGATGCGCTCAAATATCAGACTTCGCTTCAGACTGTACGCATCCGTGCTTCCTCTGGTCGCGGTTGTGGTCCTGTTGAGCGGAGTGCTTGCCACGCTTGAGTCACGAGAAGCGATCACGCGGCTTGCAAGCAGGCACATGACATTCAAAGCGGAGCAGCTGCGCGACTACTTCTACAACGAGTGGACTGTCATGCAGCAACTGGGACTGGAAAAGGAGGATGTGTATCGGGGCGCGCTCGAAGCCTCCCTGCGGTCCTACTCGCTTTCACTGCTACGCAGCCGGACCGAGCTCATACTTGCTTTCAACGCGGAAGGAAAGCAGGTCATGCGGGTCGGGCTCGACGCCCTTCCCCCCTCCGCCGATGAGACGCCGGGCAGTTCACCGGGAATCAAGCTTACCCCCGGCTGGTTCACCGAACATCTGCTGGGAAGGGACCGGGTAGGGGTCGCCTTTGAGCTGAAGCCTCTGGGGTGGACGGTGGCTGTCACCGAGGTCCAGTCGACATTCTTTTCGGAAGTGCGGAATATCCAGACAACGAATATCTGGATCCTCATCATCTCGGTAATCGTGGTCGCGATATTCCTGTCCATCTTCATTGCCCACGTCACCGGTCCGGTTGAACGGTTGACCGCAACCATTGGCCGCGTTGCGGCAACCGGCGATCTGTCACAGCGTGCGGAAATAGAGTTTGTCGACGAGATCGGCACACTCGGAGCGTCATTCAACTCGATGATCTCCTCCCTTCAGGCCAGCCACGAGCAGCTTGAGGCGACAAGCGAGGCGGAGGTTCGCGCGCGGCAACTTGCGGTCGCCCGCGAAGAGGAGACACTCTATCTGCTCGGCCGGGTAACCGATTATCGGGATTCTGAGACAGGCGCCCATCTGCGCCGCATTGGTGACCTGTCTGCACTCATGGCGCGGCTAATCGGACAGAACGATGACGAGCAGTACCTCATCCGCAACAGCTCTCCCCTTCACGATATCGGAAAACTCGGCATCCCGGACGCGGTGCTGCTCAAGGCCGGAAAGCTCGACGACAAAGAGTTCGAGATTATGAAGCAGCACACGCGTATCGGCTACGATTTGCTGAAGGACGCCCGAAGCGTCTATCTGGTCGAGGGAGCGCGGATTGCTCTGTCACACCACGAGAAATGGGATGGCAGCGGCTATCCGGCCGGGACGAAGGGGGAGGAGATTCCGCTCTCGGGCCGGATCGTCGGGATCGTCGACGTATTTGACGCCCTTATCTCCACACGGCCAT
The DNA here is from genome assembly GCA_035530835.1 of Spirochaetia bacterium. Taxonomy (GTDB): domain Bacteria; phylum Spirochaetota; class Spirochaetia; order DSM-27196; family DATKUC01; genus DATKUC01. The sequence continues at coordinate 9,975 of DATKUC010000101.1, read as the reverse complement.
ACAAGGAAGCATGGAGCTTCGAACGTACCCGAGAGTACATCGCCGGACAACGTGGGCGCCATTTCGACCCGCACCTTGTAGACGTTTTTCTCGAGAACTTTGCCGCATTCGAGCAGTGTGTGACGCAAGAGCGTTATTGAACAACGTATCGAGGGATCGAAGGTCGCGTAGCGATTGGTGAGACGGTGATTCGCTACGGATTGGCCGTGGACCGGCGTGATTGGGCGATGTTCGAGCGCTGCTTTACCGATCCGGTGAACACCGGTTACAACTCTGAGGGAGTGCCTTCCGACGTCACCGCGCGCAAAGATCCGGACTGCGCCGTGTGTATCTCCTCGACGTACGCTCAGCATCTTCTGAAAGGTTCGCCGAACGGTGAGTTCTACCTCTCGCAAGCGATCTATGCTGACTAAATGCGTCGGACGCCTGACGGCTGGTGCATCGAGGGCATCGATACCGAGAACCGATGGGAAGAGGGAAACCTCACGGCCGTTGACGAAGCGGTCGAGCGTTCGACAGCCGCCGGGGCCGCAGATAGCTGACGGCTTAACGGCAACCGTAGAAACGGGCCGTTCGGGACTGCATTTGTCAAGCGATATCTGTGTCTGATTCCGGGCCGGTACTCCAACGGCTCGGGCACGCTGACTCAGGCTGGCGAACATTCGGCCGCGCCGAGATTGCGGATTCTTCGGTCGAGTAGGCCGTAGACGGCAACCGCAATCGCGGCGGCGCCACCTCCCCAGTACCATATCTCAGGCCCAAAACTGTCGAAGATCCTTCCGGCTGCCAGCAGACTCAAAGGGGAGGCACTCGTGGAAACACTCTCCATGATCGAAAAGACACGTCCCTGCATATCGCCTCTCACCGTTCCCTGGATCAGCGCCTGAATGGGGCCCATGCAGAAGGGCATTGCGAATCCCGCGCTGAAGAAACAGAGAAGGACTGCTGCAATGCCCTGAGCTCCAGCGAAGCCTGTTGCAATGACGGAGAGCCCGGCTGCAGCCATGCCGAGGAGCGAGGTTACCATACGCCGGGAATGCCCCTGCCAGATGCCGAGCGTCACTCCACCGACGAGGAAACCGAGGCCCACGAGTGCACCGAGCAGACCGAACTCAAGCTCGCCTCCGTGCAGTCGATTCTTCACAAAGATCGCGATCAGGGAGAAATAGGGTTGCATGACGAAGTTCATTGCCGCAGAAAGAGCGAGCATTCCTAAGGCGCCTGGCCAATTCCGCAAATAGCGCACCCCTTCGGCGACATCAGCCGCGATCCGGATTCGCCCGGGCGGCTCCGTGTTATTCAGTCTGTTTCGAACTTCGGGGATCAGGATAAACAGGAGTGGGGTTACCGCAAGAATTGCTCCCGCTGCATCGAAGGCCATGACCGTCACGAAGGAACTTATTTTGAGGAGCAGGGCGCCAAGGGCAGGGGTCACGAAGAGGATGATTCCTGTCAACGCCTGATTGATGCCGGCAATTCGCGTTAGCTGAGCGCCTGGAACCATGAGGGATGTAGAGGCCGCCATCGCCTTGGTGTGAAAGGTGTCGGCGCTCGAGCGGATGAGAAGTACGAGGAGCACCTGCCAGTCCCGCACTGTTCCGGCCAGAAATAGCGTCGCGAGAAAGAAAGAGCACATCGCAATTGTGGCTGCCGCTGCGATCATGACTGTGCGACGGGAGCAACGGTCCACGAGGGCACCAATAAACGGGTTGAGAAGAATTCGGGGAAGGAGGACGATGGCCGCAGCCAGGCTCACCAGGGAGGCCGATCCGGACATTGAAGCGAGCCACCAGATGAGGGCAAATTGCACCATTCCTCCGCCGAACAACGATGCAGTCTGGGTACCCCACACAATCAGGAACGGCTGCAGCCACCGCCCGTCGGGTGAGAGAGTGCCGCTACTGCCATTCATAGCCGTTTCCATGCGATACGGTGAGAAGCAAATCGTGCAGGAGCCGCTGTTGTCCGGAGTCGAGCATACGAAGCATGTCCCGCGTGTACTGGACCGCGCCGTCGAAAGCGGAGCGATAGGCCGCCGATCCCGCGTCACTGAGCGTGAGCCACCAGGAGCGGCGGTCATGATCGTTCCGCTCCTGATTGATCAAACCTCGCACTTGAAGGCGGCTCACATACTGAGAGACCGTTCCGGGGGTGATGTCCATGAGCGTGGCCAGGGTTTTTGCGGTGATCCTTCCAAACTGTCCGAGAACCATGATGACGCCCATGTCTGCAATCGTCAGATCGTCCCCCTGGGAGTCACGTTCGCGGCGCATACGCGATTCATAGGCATTTTGCAGACTGAATATCGCCTGATTGATTTGGATGTACTCAGTCTCGCTCAACCCATTGGTCTTACGCACGTTCCCCACCTCCATTAGATTGATAATCATATGGTTTGATTCTCAAACTAAATATCGGCCCCGTCAAGTGGACGGTGCTGTGGAAATACTCTGAGATGGAGTCGCGTCCAACTTTTCCGAATATGCAGTGGCGTATCAGGATGTTCGAGATGTTTGCTGATACGCAATGCTTCTCAGCGACCAGTGCATCAACGGGATTGTGAGGTTCTGCACTGGCATTCGAGCGAAGACGGCACGCGCGCCAGGTGTTGCTTGTCGGGTCTCCCGACGAAACGGATTGCACCCCGCAGCTACACATTTTGCATCCGCCGTCATGAACCGCTTTTACACTGGAGTCCGCACAACTATGGGTTCCGGGATCACCGCTGGAAACGTGGGAAATGGATGAGGCAGGATCCGGTACTGGCGGGACTGAACTGTTACGTGTGTGTACGCGAATCCGATAAACGGTACAACTCCGTTTGGACTGACTCCTTCTGTGACCGGTAGAGTTTTGAAGATTCATCGTATGTCAGGGCAGGGTGGTGTGTCCGTCAACCGGAAGATATGGCGAACTTGAACAGGACGGATAGAGGAGTCGATACGGGAGTTTCCCGCACTGGCCACCGTAATGAGCACAGCCTTTCGCGAAGAAGTATCGAATCAATCTCCTGGCGTTTTGCGTGGCCCGAGGCGGCGTTGTGACGATGCGGTGCCCATCTACAAGTCAGGCAAAAGAAATCACCCTTCGGAGGGCGCTCAATGTGCCACCTTTACTCTCTACAACTTGCTCGTGATGACCATCTCAGGCCTGATATCGGAAACGGTCGGGCACCCCATCATCATCATACACGTGGCAAACTCGTCCCGGAGCATCGTGATAGCTTTGATGACACCTGCCTCTCCATATGCCGCGAGGCCATGCAGCACCGGTCGGCCGATTCCCACCCCGTCGGCGCCGATGGCGAGACACTTGAAGATGTCGGTACCGCGTCGGATTCCGCCATCGACGAAAATGCTCATCTTGCCGTCGAGCCCGGCATCCCGAAGCGCTGTTGTCACCTCAACGAGAACTTCGACGCCACTGCGTGCATAGTCGAGCTGCCTGCCACCGTGATTCGAGACGACTATCGCGTGCGCGCCGCGCTGCGCCGCAAGCACGGCATCCTGGCCGGACTGTATGCCTTTCAGACAGACCGGAAGTTTCGTGACGCCGGCGATCCATTCAATATCCGACCATGAGAGGGAGGGATCGATGAATGATGACAGGGCATTTGCCGTTCCCTTCGACGTGTCGACCCCGGCGTCACCTTTCTGCACTGAACTTGTCTGCGGCGCCTTGAACCGCATGTCGCGCTCGCGCCGACCGAGCTGCGGTGCATCGACGGTGACGAAAATCGCCGCGCATCCACCCGCTTCGGCCCGTTGCAGCAGGTCTTTCGCCACCGCGCGGTCCCTGTTCACGTAGAGTTGAAACCACTGAGTCTGCCCGCGTGCTCGCGCCCCCGTCATCTCTTCGAGCGAGCACGATGAGAGAGTAGGGCACATATAGGGCACATTCAGCTTCGCGCATGCACGGGTAATTGCAACTTCACCTTCCGGGTCGGCGAGTTTCGCTAGCGCCGTGGCGGTAACGTAGAGCGGAAATGTGCTTTTCGCGCCGAGTAGGTCGGAGGTTGTGTCGACCGCAGAAACGTCGACCAACACGCGTGGCCTGAGCCAGATGCGCCCGAATGCCGCCTGGTTTTCCCGAAGGGTTACCTCATCGTCTGCAGCCGAAGCGTAATATGCCCAGCCGGCCGGCTCCATAACCGACTCTGCCGCCATTTCCAAATCGCGCGTGTTGAGCATGCCGGAGATCGGCGGAAGTCTGGCACGCCTGTCGGCGAGTCCTCCACGTCCGGCCGCTGCAGTGTCGGATACCAGAGAAGCCATCGCCACCTTGTCACGCTGCCAGGTCGGGTCGTTCGCATCCAGAACACCGACGAGATTCTTCTTTACGATGGCGAGAATATCAGGGGCGTGCTGGGTCGAAAATGCCGCTGTAGCGTCATGTCCGAGAAAAGGCTTGAGCACTTCAAGCCCGCCGGGGTGCTTGAACGAACTGATATCGTAGACTCTCTCATGGACAATGATCCACGCATCTCCCGGTCTGTCATGCCTGGCAACGTCTTCAAATCGAATCGTTTCGGACATCGGTTTCCTCCACCCGCGTGTAATGAGGTGATGTGATGTCAATATGGACATCGCTGACCGGCGCGGTCAAGTATTCGATCGCCCTTGATGCATCCACCTGTTGCTCGTACGCCCACAGACCTCGCTGCCACGGTACAAACGATACGGGTCACGAATATTCGCCGAAGACGGTCCATGGATTGTTTCGGATTGAAACCAAGTTTCATTTAGTGTACTCTACTTGTCGATTGGGCATACGGCCTTGTCACCAATCCGAATCTTGGAGGCCCTTCAAATGCGGATAACCCGAATAGAAACGTTTTCAACAACGAGCATCACGATCGTGAAGATCCTTACCGACACGGGAGAGACCGGCTGGGGGCAAACGGCGCCGTACCACGCCGACATAACTGCAACGGTTTTGCACGATCTCGTCGCTCCGGTCGCACTGAAGATGACGGATCCAACGCCGGAGTCGCTCAGCAATGCAGTGGTCGCCGCGTGCCTGAAATTTCCGGGAAGTTTCGTGCTTCGTGCACTGGGTGGGGTTGAGACCGCCCTCTGGGATCTGCTTGCCAGGCGTGAAGGCAAACTGGTGTGCGAACTTCTGGGTGGGAGTCCCGGGCCATATCCCGCCTATGCTTCGAGTATGAGACGGGACATCTCTGATAGGGACGAGGCAGAGCGGTTGACGAAATTGCGTGATGAGAAGGGGTTTCGCGCATGCAAAGTTCGCGTCGGAGAAGGACAGGGCCAGGATCTTGACGCCTGGCCGGGTCGGAGCGAGTCAGTTATTGATTCGACCCGAGCTGCATTGGGGCCGGATTTCGTGATTCATGCGGATGCAAACAGTGCGTTCCGTCCGAAACGGGCGATCGAAATTGGGCGGCGTATAAACGGAGGCGGACCCGGGCATTTTGAGGAGCCGTGTCCTTATTGGGAGATGGAATGGACAAGAGAGGTAACGCGGACTCTCTCCGGCGATGTCGCCGGCGGCGAGCAGGATAACTGGATTCCAGTCTGGGAGCGCATGATCTCGGAAAACGTCGTGAACGTCGTTCAGCCTGATGTGTGTTATATCGGCGGAATATCGCGGGCACTCCGGGTCGCTCACCTGGCGGCCAGCGCCGGCATTCCCTGTACGCCGCACGCGGCCAATCACTCAATGGTGGTTATTTTCACTCTCCATCTGATGAAATCGATCACAAATGCCGGACCATTCCTGGAGTTTTCAATCGAGGACCAGGGGAAGTTCGGTAATGTATTTGAGCCCGCAGTGCAGGTCATAGACGGACAAATTCACATGCCGAACGCCGAGCCGGGCTGGGGAGTAACCCTGCGACAGGAATGGCTCGACGCGGCGGTAACCCGGGTATCCGACGGTACGGAATCATAAGAACGAGGACTGAGTCTGCGACTAATAGCACCTGATATAGAACTCCTCGAACTTGCCGCGGGTGCGTTTTCCGTGTGGTACGAGCATCAGGATCGAGTGCCAACTGTACCCTGGCGGAGGTCTGCGCTGTGCCGTTCGGGATCCCTACCCGCGGCCATGCTTCGATTGATTTCACTTGTTGAAATCAAGATGTGATTGTCGAAATTTCTTGACCGCTAACTTTGTGCATGATAGAATTTGCCCTACCCGAGTTTGTCGTCACCAGGTGTGATGGGTCGGTGAAAGAAGTGTTGGTGAGGGAGGCCGTTGTGGCGGTCTCGGATGAACATGTGGCTGAGAGCCACGACGACTAACAGGAGGAAATGCGATGAGAACGAAGATAGCGATTTTCGCTATGGCGATGCTTCTCACCTCAGCGATCGTGTTCGCAGGTGGCTCCGCAGAGAAGTCGAGCACTGCTACGGCGGGGCCGGAAAAGGTGTACTGGTACGCCTGGACCGCTCCGGCTAACATGGTCGATCTGATTGCAGCCTTCAACAAGAAGTACGCAGGGAAATACGAGCTGGTGTACCAGAAGATGGCCGACGCAGCAACATTGACCATCAATACGGCTCTGGCTTCGGGTGCTCCGATCAGTGTCATGACCCAGGCGAGCGCTTTCGATCTCCGAGAGCGTGCCGACAGCGGCGTCTTTTTGGGTCTGAAGCAGTTCTTCGACAAGGCGGGACTCGACTACGCGACAGTGTTCGGAAAATCAGTGGAAGAGACCATGAACTTCAATGGCGATTACTACGCCGTGCCTTACGCCAACAACATCAACATGGTCTTCTTTAACGAAAAGATGTTCGACGCCGCGGGAGTTCCGTATCCTCAGCCCCACTGGACATGGAGTGACTTTCGGGCCGCCGCGAAGAAGCTGACACACGGTACAGGTGCAAACAAAGTCTATGGCGCGATGCTTGATGTAGCTGCACCGAACGGAGACGAGTACTGGGCTACCATTGCGCAGCAGAAACTCGGGAGCTTCTGGTACTATAACAGCGACTTCAAGACTACACGTTTTGACGCTCCTGCAATGAAGGAAAGTCTGCAATTCTTCTATGATATGTTCATGGTTGACCGATCCGCTGTTCCACTTTCGCAATATACCGCTCTCAAGTACAACAACGACACCAACGGGATGAAGGGCCTCTATTCCGGTCGCTACGCAATGTGGGTCGCACCGGTTTACGGGAGCCTCTATCTCATGAAAAGCTACGGCGAAGTCCCCGAAGGCACACGCATCGGTTTGGCTAATTTGCCGCGGCCCGACGGCCTCAGCCAGTCGGTGAGCACGACCTATTCCTCACAGGCAAGCATCCCCAAGAATACCCCGGACAAGGAAGGGGCATGGGCCGCGATCAAGATGGCCACAATCGACAACGCCGAGCTCTACGCAGGTCAGAAGGCTATGAATCCCGGTTACCAGTTCAGCACGAATGCCGCCGCTGACGCGTTCTACAAGTTGATCTTCAACGACAAGCCCGGACTTGATGTCAGTGAGGCGCTGAAGGTGATGTTGCTTCCGCGGGAGTTGATAAGCAAGGACAACACCCACATCCAGGGGCAGGCGAAGATCAACGAGCTGATCAACAGCGACATGACGCTCGTCTTCAACGGCGAAATGAGCGTCGACGCTGCGCTCAAAGATCTCAAAACCAAAGGTGACCAATACATCGCAGCAGACATGAACAAATAGCGCCGTCCTTCGGACGGAAGCGCGCGGAAATATCGAGCTGTGCGGAGTGGTTACGACCGCTCCGCAGACGCTCGTTCGCTTCAATGATATGGGAGGATTGATGCGCCTAAACTCCGCTGCTGCCGTCGCAGCACGCAAAGGACCTCGTAGGGCAACGCATTTGCGACGCTACGAGAATCTGACCGCCTTCGCGTTTCTCGCTCTTAATTTCATCGGGTATCTGCTTTTCAAGCTGATTCCTATTCTGCTCGCGCTTATCCTGAGCTTCACGAAATGGAACTTTGTCTCAGGTATCAGCGGTGTTAAGCTGATCGGGCTGGAAAATTACGCCAGGCTTTTCAGCGATCCTGTCTTCATCACCTCGTTTATCAACACAATTGTCTACGCGATAGCTCTCGTGCCTGTTTCTATTTTCCTTGCGCTTGTGCTTGGTGTGGTCCTTAATGAATACGTCTTTGGTAAGGGTCTCCTGCGCCTCGCTTTCTACCTCCCGTACATATCCTCTATGGTGGCGGTATCGATCGTATGGATGGTCCTTTTTATACCTGCGTACGGTCCGATCAACACCTTTCTGACAAACATCGGTATCAGCCATCCGCCACGATGGCTCAACGGCTCAAACAGTTCATTGATCTCGATCATCATCGTAGGTGTGTGGCAATCCCTGGGCTACAACATCATCATCGTTCTCGCGGGACTGCAGGGTATCGACCGTTCTTTGTATGAGTCCGCAGAGATCGACGGCGCCAACGTGATAAGGAAGTTCTTCAGCATCACGATACCCTCACTTTCGAACACTATGTTCTTCCTCGTCATGATCTCCTTTATACGCTCCTTTCAGGTCTTCACGTCCGTCCAGGTCATGACACAGGGTGGGCCAGGCAATTCGTCGTCTGTACTTGTTTACTATATCTACATAACCGCCTTCGAGCAGAGCGACATCGGCTACGCAAGCGCAATGTCCTGGGTACTGTTCCTGCTTGTCTTCATCTTTGCAATCGTGCGCAACGCGACGCGGTCCAATCAGAATTGAGAAGGAGAATGCTCCATGATGGGGTACATGCGGAAGAAACTGATTTCCAAGATCGTGTTGACAATCCTGATGGTGGCATTGTCGATAACAATGCTTATACCATTTGCATGGATGCTGTCGGCCTCCTTCAAACCGGAGAACCAGATTTTTGATGTCCCGGTAAGCTGGTTTCCGAAGACACCAATCTTCAAGAACTACGTAGCGGTGTGGAACTCAACTGTTCCCTTCTATATATTTTTCCTTAATTCAATCAAAGTATCGACGCTGTGTGTAATTGGCGAGGTTGTCACGAGCGCCCTCGCGGCCTACGCCTTTGCCAAGATCGAATTCCGAGCCAAGGAGTTTATTTTCTGGGTTTACGTGGCTACTCTCGTCTTCCCGTTGCAGATGATGCTCATCCCGCGTTTCGTGCTCTTTCGCCTCACCCACCTGTACAACACCCACTGGGCGTTGATCTTGCCCGGCATGTTTACCGCTTTCGGAACATTCATGCTCCGCCAATTCTTTCAGACCATACCGGACGAGTTGAGCCAGGCGGCCAAAATCGACGGGGCCCACCATTTTATGATTTTTCGCAAGATAATTATCCCACTCGCACTTCCGGCATTCAGCGCCCTGATCATCTTCCAGTTTGTAACCAGCTGGAACGATTATGTGAGCCCTCTCGTCTATCTTCGGAGCGAGTCCCTGGCGACGATTCCTCTGGGCCTGAAGTTCTTTCAGGACGAAAACTCGGTGAGCTACGGTGCGGTCATGGCCGCCTCGGTCTGTTCACTGATTCCAATCTTCGCAGTCTTTCTCGCTTTTCAGAGACAATTTGTGGCCGGCATTGCCATGTCGGGGATAAAGCAATAGTCGACCCGTACAATTATCGGGCAACCGAAGGAAATAGTGTGGAAATGTAGTGCCCATATCACGTAATTGCTGTTGCTCAATGTCCCGGTAATTCAAGAAATCGCACAATTCAGGGAGAGAATGCTTTGGATGTTGCTATCCGTGATCCCGCATGCCATGCGGGTCGGACGCCACAGAGCGGAGGAAATGAGATAACAGGGTGAGGAGGCCGGAGTGTCTGGGGAAACCATAGTTACTATAGATTTGTTGGACGGGTTGAACGCGAAACCGTCCTCGGCGTGGGCCGCGCAACAACTTCTTGCAGCGTTGAGCGCGCGCGGGGTGACTGCCGGGATGAGGGGAAATATCCCCGCAGGTATGGGACGAAAGGTGGACGTGGTCGTGGGCCTCGCCGGCGGAGCGGTGGGGGAGGAGTTTACGCGAAAGCACAGCCCCGTCG
>DATKUC010000100.1:0-6969 GCA_035530835.1 Spirochaetia bacterium | reverse complement strand
GGTCGACAGGCTCTCATTCAGCGAACTTCTGGCTCATGTGAAGGCCGCAGTCCTGACGCTCTGGCACAACAGGCTCAGATCGACGCTGACGGCGCTCGGCATTCTGATCGGGGTGGCTGCAGTGATCGCCATGATGGCGGTGGGGCAGGGATCGCAGAAGGACGTACAGACGCGCATCGAACAGCTCGGGAGCAATCTGCTTTCGATCAGGCCCGGAAGCGCTTCCAGCGGAATGGCCCAGATGGGAGCAGGATCTGCAGAAACTCTTACGATTGAAGATGCGGATGCAATATCTGCGAAGATCGCAAATCTGTCGGGGATTGCCCCTGAAGTAGTTCTGCAGACACAGGTGCAGTACGGAAGAACGAACTGGAGTACCAGTGTTACCGGGACCACCGCTGCATACCCTGTTGTGCACAGCTGGACCGTTGCGAGGGGCACGTTCTTTACCGAAGGCGAGCTCCAGGGAAGGCAGGCAGTATGCGTACTCGGATCGGATGTCGCAGCGACTCTCTATCCGAACGGAGATCCGATCGGGACGACAGTCCGCATCAAGGGCGCAGGCTATCGGGTAATAGGCGTCATGTCCTCACGAGGCGGGGGAGGATTCGGGAACCAGGATGATGTGGTGTTCGTCCCCATCACCACGGCGACGGCGCGGCTCACCGGCCCGAAGCAGGTCAGAAGCATTGCCGTGAGTGTCACGAGCAGGGACGACATGGTGACGGCGAAGTCCGATATTACCGCATTGCTGCGTCAAAGGCACGGCATTCAGACGGGCCGAGATGCAGATTTCACGATCTTCAGTCAGGAGGACATCCTCACGGCGATGCAGGGGGTCTCTCAGACGCTCACCCTGCTGCTTGCGAGCGTCGCAGCAATCTCTCTTGTTGTCGGCGGGATTGGGATCATGAATATCATGCTGGTTTCGGTCACCGAGCGAACGCGGGAAATCGGGCTTCGGAAGGCACTCGGCGCGCGGCCGAAGGACATCATGCAGCAGTTCCTGACTGAGGCGATAATTCTGTCGGGGCTCGGTGGCGTGCTCGGCTGGATCCTCGGTGTGGTAGCCTCATACCTCATTCAGGTGCTCGGCAAGACTACCACAGTCGTGACCCCCGCGACGGTCCTGCTCGCACTCGGGTTTGCTCTTGCAGTCGGGGTCTTCTTCGGGATCTTTCCCGCGCGCAAAGCTGCGAGCCTGGATCCGATAAGGGCGCTACGGTACGAGTAGCCGGCTCGGGCGGGCCGCGCTTGAATTCAGAGAGTGTTCCTGATAGATTCGCTCCCATACGTCCGTAGACGGGGGCAACACGATGACGAATATCCAATCGTGGCTCGACGAACATCGGGTGATCAATGCATCCGGAACCATGACATCGCTCGGCGCGTCGTCGGTTTCGCCCGAGGTTGCTGACGCCGTGCGCTCATCGCTCTCCTGTTTTGCCGACATGGGAGCGCTCCAGGCCTTTGCCGGCGGCTGGATCGCCCGTGCAACCGGTTCAGAGGCGGGCTGTGTGACGGCTTCGGCTGCGGCCGGTCTTGCCGTGTCGGTCGCAGCATGCATTACCGGGCTCAGACGCGAGCTCATCGAATCGCTCCCGTCGGTTGAGGGCGTGTCGAAGAACGGAGTGATTCTGCAGAACGGGCATGCGGTTGACTTCGGATCCTCGATCCGGCAGATGGCGGCCCTCGGCGGCGGCAGAGTAGTCGGCATCGGGTCTGCCACCTCCTGCGAACCGGGTCAGCTCGCAGCTGCCCTGACCGCGGAGACTGCGGCTGCGCTCTACGTGGTGAGCCATCACACCGCGCAGTCGGGCATGATCAGTTTTCCGGACTTCGTCGCGATATCCCACGCCGCAGGTGTGCCGGTTATCGTGGACGCAGCATCCGAGTACGATCTACGCATCTTCATCGAGCAGGGCGCAGATCTTGTGCTCTATAGCGCGCACAAGTTTCTCGGCGGACCAACCGCAGGGATCATCGCCGGGCGGAAGGATCTCGTTCGTGCCTGCTATGTAAATCAGTCGATTGGAATTGGCCGCGCAATGAAGGTGGGCAAGGAGGGAATCATCGGCGTCGTGGCCGTACTCTCACGGTGGATTTCGCTCGATCATCGAGCGGTCCACGCTGCCGAATATCGCAGACTCACCACGCTCCGGGACGCGATCAGCGCTCTTCCCGGTATCCAGGTGAGCGAGCTTGCCGACCCGACCGGAAATCCGATAACGCGGCTGCGCGTCGAGTTTCCGAGCCCCGCTCTCGCGGCGCGCTTCGCTCACGCCCTTACGCAGGAGAAACCTCCGATTATCATCCGCGGACACAACATCGACAACGGGTTTTTTGAAATCGATCCATGCAATCTGCTGACAGGTGATGTCCAGACCATCGTCGCCAGGTTCGGCCGGATAGCGAGGGAGAGCGACATTCCGGCGGCACGCCGTGATCCTGAGCAGCCTGGACCGAGAAGATCGGCCTACCATCCGGATGGGACGCCTGCCGTCGATCGTGACCAGGTTCCGTGGCAGTTCGCGCAATCGGGAGGGGGCGACCCGCTTTTCGGCTGGCCCGACATCCACGCTAATTCGGAGCTTACTCATGAGTGAGGCGGGCGCGACCGGTCGAGTTCTTCTGAATGCGCGTCCTATTCCGGCGTCGTCGGGGGCGGGGAATGGTCTTGTCGATATAGCGATCGATGAGACAGGTGTTGTCCGACAGGTGACAGATTCTTCGCCGGCAGACCGGGGTCGCGAAGGCATCGATCTGCACGGTGCCTATATTTCGCGAGGCTGGATCGATCTGCACACGCATATCTACTACGGCGCAACTGACATATCGATTCGGCCGAACGCGGCAGGCATGGCGACAGGAGTCACTACTCTTGTCGATGCAGGCTCCTCGGGTGAGGCGAGTTTTGCCGGCTTCAGGGAGTATATCGCCGGTCCCGCTCAGGAGAAGATATACGCGTTCCTGAATCTCGGCTCGATCGGACTGGTTGCCTGCAATCGGGTGAGCGAACTTGCCGATATCCGGAGTATCGACATCGATCGGACGCTGCGGGTGGTTCAGGAGAACAGGGACATTATCTGCGGAATAAAGGTCAGGGCAAGTCATGTCATCCTCGGCAGCTGGGGAATTACGCCGCTCCTGATCGGAAAAAAGGTCGCGCGAATGGTCGGGCTCCCGCTCATGGTGCACATCGGGGAACCGCCTCCGCTTCTCGATGAGATTCTGCCCGCCCTGGATCCGGGTGACATCATCACCCACTGTTTCAACGGAAAGGCGGGCGGCAACATCGCCGACGACGAGGTAATCCTTGCAGTCGCAACCGAAGCACACAAACGCGGCATTCTGTTCGATGTCGGCCATGGCGGTGCCTCGTTCTCTTACCGGGTTGCCCGGAAAGCACTCGAACGCGGACTGCTTCCGTGGACAATCAGCACCGATCTTCACATGCAGAGCGTGAACGGTCCGGCCTGGGATCTCGCGACCACCATGTCCAAGCTCTACTCCCTGGGAATGGATCTCGAAGACATTGTGCACGCGGTGACAGATCACAGCGCATCTTCGATCGGCAGACAGGGGGGGCAGGATTCCCGATGGCTGTCGGTCGGACAACTGGCTGATTTCACGGTATTCGAAACTGCATCCGCCCGCATTGCGGTCTCAGATTCTGAAGGCTCAACCGAGACACTCGACAAGGTTATTCTGCCACGCTATGCCCTCCGCGGCAGTGCACTGGTTGCTGCGCACTCGCGGGTAGAGATGCTTGCCGCCAGGAGCGGCTACCAGGAGTAGCTCGCTTTCAGGTAGATGTTGCTCTGGTCGTGCCACATGCCCAGCCTGTCACTCGTGTCGAGCGTGATTGAACTGGATCCGGGCGGGCGAGTCCATGCGAATATGAGCTGTCCTCCGAGAACCAGCGCCACCGAACTCGACGGGGAGTAGGTCAGATTCGGCTCAAGCAGCAGGCTCCCGAGTCTCGTCCCCTGCGATACATCGTAGCCGACTGGAAGAAGATAGGTACAGATCACCCCTGGCTTCCATCTGCCTGAATCGAACGGAAAGTCAGCCTTCACGGCAACGGTGTTGAGAAGAGCCTCCGCCTCATCACCCATCGACTGCGAGAGCGCGCGGTCATAGAACTGTATCGCATAATTCGGATCGGTCGCAAACTTCAGCGGATCAGGCTGCCCTTGCGGATAGTCGGCATAGAAGGAGTCGTAGAACCCGAACACGTAGCGCCCGCTGTATTGCACGCTCAGATAGAAGGCGCCATCCGGTCCGTAGCTCACATCGCCGCCTGCAGTGAGGCTGACGTAGGGGTTGCGAACTGCAGCATCGGTCATTGAAGGATCCGTGGTAATCGAAAGACAGGATTCGATCCACAGGCCGAAGCTTCCCACTGTCGTCTTCGCGTCGGCCCCGATTCGATGGATTCGCAGCCGCTCCAGCGTCAGCCTCTTGTCGGTCGGTGAAGTGTAGCTCACGACAGGTGTATAGTATGGATCGATATCGTACAGATAGCTCACCGAGAAATCGACGCCGGGGGTGTAGAAAGCGACACGCGCCCCGAAGACCGACGAGGAAACTGAAAGCGGCGGCTCAGATACAGTCACCTCCGACGATGCAAACAGCGACTGCGGTATACCACTGACTGGATCGACCGGAAAGAGATCCTCCTGTTTGTACGGCTCAAATATCGTCTCGACAGCTACCGAAGATGACGGATAGAACGCCAGGCGAAAGAGCAGCGAGGGGATTGCCTCCGGCACAAGCGATTGCGTGTAGTCCACCGGATTGATGTTGTCAGTCGGATTGAGGCCGTCCGCCACTCCCCAGTTCCGCACGAAGTAGCCCGCGTCGAACTGGAGCGGACCGCTCCCGATCGATACGTAGTTGTCCTTTGGAATCAGCGTTACGGCCGCCGATCCAGCAAGCGGGAGCGCGCCGCTCGTCAGCGTTCCGAGCGGCCACAGATTGAACTGCCAGTTCGAAATCATTTTGAGCTGGCCGAAGGTGGCGGACAGGTTAATGAAGTTCTCGATCCGCGGCTCGATGTACAGTCCGAGGTAGTTCATCGGTTCGCGAAAAACCGGAAGCCGGTAAACAACATCCTGTTTGCCCTTGATGTTCCAGGAAGATAGTCCCCCGGATGTCTTGTTTCCGTCGTTTACTGCTGATTGCCCTCCGGTTTCTGTCGGAGCATTCGTGTCTGCCGGAATCGAATTGAAGAGATTCTCAAGCGACCGTTCTTCCGTATTCGGCACGGCCGGAGAATCGGCGTGGCTGACCGCGGGATATGCCATAAAGAGTATCAGCGCGATTGCGGAAACCAGGCTTTGGATCGTCATCATCATGCTCCTACTGTTCGAGGTTCTGAACGGTAAAGATGCGTGGATCAATTGGTTTGTTGAGTTCGATTTTGCTCATCTGCAGAAGCGTTTTGTGCCCATCAACCGATACAACTGCCGTCTTTACCGATAGCATGACTCCCTGCCGCTTTTCGACTTCGAGAATATAGATTGTCTTCTCCTCTGCGCCTTTTGCATTCCACATCGTGCTTCGGTAGACGAACGAATCCTCCTTCCCAATCCACATCCGCATGCGCGAATAGGGTACCGATGAGTCGGTCGCACTACACTCTATGATCCAGCAGGCTACCGACTTCTTTACTCCCGCTTCGACTACCTCCGTCGTAGCCTCGCCGATCTTCGTATAGGTGAAGTCTCCGAAGTTGTGCCTGTCCATGTCGTAGTAGGTAAGGTCTGAGCCGAGGAACTTTGACCCCTTGTCCGCTGATGCGATACGCCGCACCTTCATGAGCTCAGGTAGCCAGAGGCGCTGTGTGCTCTCGCCGCCCGCCTCAGCGAGCGTGAGAAACTTTGTGCCGCGCACGTCGGCCGGGGAGAGGAACTCGGCGTAACTGTCTGTTCCATCTTTTGTCTTTCTGCTGTACATGCTGAGGGCCCGTAAATTCTGTGATCCATTCTTGTCGACAAGGAGCATGTACGCAGTACTCTGCATGGTGGAAGCCTCGGGCAGATCGAAGGATGCCCGCGCAATGGCCTCTGCCGCAGGATCGGCGTAGGCGCATGCGCACGCGAGAAGCAGAAACGAGACAGCCGGAATTGTGAAGCGGTTCATATAATTCTCCCTTTCTGGTTAACCGTCGAATGAACAGGTTCGCCTCCGGACGGGAGGCCGATTGCTCTGAGCACTACCGGAAGAAGCGTCAGAGAGAAGAATGAGGAGGTGATCATAATGATTCCCATAAGGACTCCCACCGAATTGAGCGGCGTGAACATCGAGAACATCAGCACGGCGAATCCGAAGGTCACACTCGCAACGTTGAAGAAGATCGCACGACCGGTCAGTCGCAGAGTGCGATGCGCCGCAAGCTCACTGTTGCCGGTCAGTCGATATTCGTACATGTAGGCGGAAACCACATGAATCGAGTAGTCGATTCCGATTCCGATCGCGACCGACGCGATGATTGCCGTCACAATATCAAGTGGAATGTGGAGAAACCCCATGGCACCGAAGTTCAGCAGAAGCGACAGTACAATCGGGATCAGGCTGGACAGTCCGATCCGGATGGAACGGTAGGCGATCCAGATAGTAAGCAACACGCACAGGAGCGCCACCGACAGGCTCAGAACCTGGCTCTTCATGATGGAATTGTTCATTGCGAGCATCTCATCAGGCAGACCAACCGTTTCGACAGTGAATCCAAGTGGGCGAAGGTGGGTAGCACTGTAGGAGACCACCTCCTTTCTCACCTTCTGGATGAGAGACGGAGCGCCGCTGGTCAGTTGTATGGCGACGCGCAGCTCGGTCGGATTATCGGTACTGTTCACGAATGAGCTGAGGTTACCGGAGTAGAGCAGCAGATACTGGGCGAGAAGTCGCTGCAGTGCCGCGTTGTCGGGAAGTCCATACTTCAGTGGGTTCGACGGAATCTCGTAG
>DATKUC010000099.1:0-5821 GCA_035530835.1 Spirochaetia bacterium | reverse complement strand
CTTGCGGACAGAATCATGGTGGCAACCTGATTCATTCTTACCTCACTCTCTGCAACCTGGTGCGTGGGACTCTCCGCGGTATGCGGCACGCCTGAGTATGAAGAAAACAGTAAACTACTGTCAAGCTCGAAAGCTGCGCCGCGGAAGCTTGTGCGCCGGCTTCGCTTTCCATAGAATTGCCTCGTGAACAAAAAACCGGAACGCGTCGATTTTTCCTCAACCGAGAGCACAACGCTCCTCCCCTTTCTGATAGAACACGTAAAGGGAAAGAGCCGGAACGCAGTCAAATCACTGCTCTCCCGACGGCAGGTGACCGTCGGAAGCAAAATAGTCACTCAGTTCGACCATCCGGTCCGCCCGGGCGACCGGATAGCCGTGCACTCCCTGCCCGAACAGAGCACCGAACGGCCGGCGGGGCTCGTCATCATGTACGAGGATGACGAGGTTATCGTCGTCGACAAACCTGCAGGTATGCTCTCGATCGCAGATGCAAAAGGAACGATGAAAAACGCCTACGCCATACTCACCGAGCACGCCCGGGAGAGCGGGGGCCGCATCTTCGTGGTACATCGGCTCGACCGGGAGACCTCGGGCGTCATGGTGTATGCAAAAACCGCTGAGGCAAAGCATGCACTGCAGGAGAACTGGAATGATGCGGTACTCAGTCGCACCTATCTTGCGATAGTGGAAGGTGTGGTTGATGACGAGGAGGGCGTCGTCGAGTCGTGGCTCCGGGAGGCGAAAACCTACATGATGTACTCGAGCCTCACTGCCGGAGACGGACTCCATGCCGTGACCCGTTTCCGGGTTCTCGATCGGAAGGCAAA
This sequence comes from Spirochaetia bacterium, assembly GCA_035530835.1. Lineage (GTDB taxonomy): Bacteria > Spirochaetota > Spirochaetia > DSM-27196 > DATKUC01 > DATKUC01. The sequence goes on along the minus strand of DATKUC010000099.1, from coordinate 4,994 downwards.
GTTCTCACTGCTCGAAATCGAACTTGAGACCGGGCGGAAGAATCAGATTCGCGTACACATGAAAGACATCGGACACTGCGTTGCGGGCGACAGGAAGTACGGGGCAAAGACAGATCCGCTGCATGGGCTTGCGCTTCACGCTCATGTGCTCGCGTTCAGTCACCCGAGCTCGGGCCGTGAGATGCGCTTTGAAAGCCCACCGCCTGCCGAAATGACCCGCGACGGATTCCGAGCGTGCGATCGTCTATGAAGGAATACTCTGCTCGCGCCGTTCGGTCTTGAACTCCGAGGTGAAGTGAAACTCGATCTCCGGATTGTCATCGATGACGGTCTGCAGCCACCACTTGGAATCGGCAAAGTAGACCGGATTTCCATCGCGGTCCTGTGCGAGGTGGGAACTCTTCAGCCGGACGAACTCCTTCAGCTTTGCAGGATCGCCTGATGTGATCCAGCATGCCCGTACGTAGGGCAGCGTCTCAAACCGGCACGCTGCGCCATACTCCTGCAGAAGCCGGTAGAGGATGACTTCAAACTGCAATTCACCCACCGTCCCGATGATCTTCCGCCGTCCCAGGTCGCGGGTGAAAAGCTGCGCGACCCCTTCCTCGGTAAGCTGAAGAATACCCTTGTCCAGCTGCTTTGACTTCATCGGATCGGTACTCACGAGCTCTTTGAAGATCTCAGGCGAGAAGCTCGGAATTCCGCGGAAATAGAAGTTCTCGCCCTCAGTCAGGGTGTCTCCGATCTTGAGATCACCGCGGTCGTAGAGCCCGACAACGTCGCCGGGAAATGCTTCCTCCACGATACTCTTCTTCTGTGCCATGAAATTGTAGGGAGTAGTAAATCGGACGTTCTTGCCGAGTCGGACGTGGTGGAACGGTTTGTCCTTTTCGAACTTGCCCGAACAGACGCGCAGAAACGCAATACGGTCGCGGTGACGCGGATCGAGATTCGCGTGGATCTTGAAGATGAAACCGCTGAACTTCGGCTCGTCGGGTTCGATGAACCGCGCGTCGGTCTCCCGCGGGCCCGGCGTTGGTGCAAGTTGCAGGAATGTTTCGAGCAGTTCACGCACACCGAAGTTGTTTAACGCGCTGCCGAAAAAAACGGGAGCCACGTCGGCGCTCCGGTAGTCATTCCGGTCAAAGTCGTTGTACACCCCTTCAATCAGTTCGACGTCCTCGCGAAGCTGTTCGGCCTGGCTGCCGAACCTCTCGTCGAGCAGCTTATCATCGATATCACTCACCAGGAGCCGGTCGTTTTCGACGGTGTTCTTCGACGGATTGAACAGGTAGATATTGTTCTCGACCAGGTTGTAAACGCCGCGGAACGACGAACCCATTCCGATCGGCCAGGTGAGGGGGCGAACCTTGATATCAAGCTTCGCCTCCAGTTCATCCATGAGGTCGAACGGACGAATTCCTTCGCGATCAAGTTTGTTCACAAAGATGATGACCGGAATCCTGCGCATCCGGCACACTTCCATGAGCCGTTCGGTCTGCGCTTCGACGCCTTTGGCGCTGTCGACCACGAGGATGACGCTGTCGACGGCGGTGAGCGTGCGGTAGGTATCCTCGGCGAAATCCTTGTGGCCCGGGGTGTCGAGGATGTTTACGAGTTTACCACCGTATTCGAACGTCATGACCGAAGTTGCGACGGAAATCCCTCGCTGCTTTTCGATGTCCATGAAGTCCGAAGTGGCGGCCTTCCGTATCTTGTTTGATTTTACCGCGCCCGCGGTCTGAATTGCGTTGCCGAAAAGCAGCAGCTTTTCGGTCAATGTGGTCTTTCCCGCGTCCGGATGGCTAATGATGGCGAAGGTCCGCCGCTTGTCGATTTCCTGTGCAATGGTCATTGAAGTGTTCACCTGTTACGACGAAGGTACACGAAATCTGCACGGCCGCCAAGGTTGGCCTAACTGAACCCGGTGAGCCGCTGAATGAGCAGGCTCGAGAGAGCGACACTTGCCCACACGATCAGACCGAGCAGCAATGGTTTGTGGCCTGCGCTCATCACTTTGCGAAAGTCCGCGTTCAGGCCAATCGCGGCGAGCGCCATGACGATCATGAACTTGCCGGCTCCCACGAGCCACGCCACCAGAGGCGCGGGCAGCAGGTTTATCGTGTGGAGCAGCGACATGACCAGAAACCAGAGGATGAACCACGGAAAGATTTTCGCGAGCGAAAAGTGAGCGGCGCCGACCCCGTCACCGCCTCCTGCAATGTGTTCGCGCCGTTTCCGGGTTGCCACGGCGAGTGCAATGAACAGCGCGATGGGGATAATCATCGTTGAGCGTGTGAGTTTCACGATAGTGGCAAACTCGCCCGCGGCATTGCTGAATGCGTAGCCGGCAGCCACCACGCTCGAGGTATCGTTGATTGCGGTACCCGCCCACATGCCGAATGCCGAGTTCGAGAATCCGAGCATCTTCCCGAACAAGGGAAAGATGACGACAGCCACCACGTTGAATAGGAAGATGGTGGACATCGAGTAGGCAATCTGCACCTCGTCTGCCTCGATGATCGGAGAAACAGCGGCGATTGCCGATCCACCGCAAATGCCCGTACCGGCACCGATAAGAACCGTCAGCTTCCCCGGTATCTTCATGAGTCTGCCGACAAGCATCGCGGAAATGAACGCAACCGAAAGGGTCACGAGCATGATCAGAAAGGACTGTTTGCCGGTAGTAAATACCTGCGAGAGGCTCAATCCTGAGCCGATGAGGATAATCGACCACTGCAGTATCTTCTTCGAGGTGAACGAAGTTCCCGCCGACGCGTGAGCGGGCTTTCCGATGACGTTTCCGAGAATTGCGCCAATGATGATCGCGCTCACCGGCGCGCCGAGGATCGGCAGCTTTCCGCCGATGTACTGTGCGGCAATCGCAATGACGCCTGCATAGATCAATCCTGGTCCGAGATCGTACAGAACCCGACCCGTTTTCCCGAGAGCTTTTCGCAACATGTTCCTAAGGTATGCTCGCTCCGGTATTACGTCTAATTATTGTTATTTATGTTTCTATCATGATCTGTTATACTTTTGGGATGATGCAGGATATCAGGCTGCGAAGCCTGCTTGCCGTGATTCGGACAGCAAGCTTCTCCGCCGCCGCCGATCTGGTACACGTAACCCAGCCGGCCGTCTCACAGCACATCAGGAGTCTCGAAATCGAGTTCGGCACGGTGCTCCTCAACCGCTCCGGACGGCACACAACACCTACGAGAACCGGCGAGCTCCTGTTCTCCTACGCCGAGCGAATCGAGGCCGCTTATCGCTCGATGTCACGCGACCTCGAGAATGCCACCGGTGCCACCCGAACCTACGATATCGGAGCAACGCTCACCATCGCCGAATACCTGCTGCCTCCGCTGCTCGGCGCCTACCGGAAAGCCAGTCCGCAGGTTCGGGTGCGAATGAGCGTCCAGAACACCGAGGAGACAATCGGCCGGCTGCTCGCAAACCATGTGGTGCTCGCGCTGGTCGAGGGTCCGTTCGAACCGGGCCGCCTCTCCACTGTGCGGTTCTCCTCGGACGAGCTCGTGGTAGCATGCGCACCCGGACATCAGATCTGCCGGCAGTCCGAAACTGGTGGAGTTCCCGCCGAGGAGCTCCTGAAGGCGGATCTCATTCTGCGCGAGCCGGGTTCAGGTACGCGCACAGTGTTTGAGCGCTATCTCCTGCAGCAGGGAATCGATCCACGCGAGCTGAAGCCCTATATGGAGATTGGAAGCATCAATGCAATCAAATCGCTCGTGATGTCCGAGCTCGGCGTGACAGTCATCGCCTCAAGCGCAATCGCCCGTGAGCTTGCCGAAGGCACACTGGTGACTGTTCCGCTTGCAGACGGCCCGATCGCCCGGGACCTCACCTTTGCCTGGCATGAAAGCGCTGATCTGGATTTTGTTGAGCAGTTCATCGGTTTCTGTACGCGTCAAACTTGGAATCCCGCCACTTGATGTGTATACTGTGCGACAGTATGAAATCACCTCGTTATCTATTCAAAACCGCAGCGCTGCTTCTTATCCTGCTCCCCATTGCAGCGCACGCGCAATCAACAGCATCGAACACGCCGATGACCGCAGCCGAGCTGCAGCAGATTGTCCCCGGCCTCACTTCGGCGGAAGCGCAGACACTCGCAAAAACCGGCAACGTCACCTCGGACTACAGCGGCAGCATTCAGGCCCGACTGGCTCCGCCGTTCGCCGGAAAGGACGCGATGATCAAGGATCTCGCATCCACAGACGCATCCGTGGGAATCGAGCTTCTGTTCCAGGCGCCCATACCGGCGAAGTTCCGCGACCGAAACGATTTCTGGCTGCAGATATACAACATCATGCGTTCCATCAGTACGTTGAAGGGCATCGAGTACTACTCGGACGATCGCAATGCGATGCGAACCTTCTACTACGATGCGTATGTCATCCCCTCTCCGACCGAGGAGAACACCCGGCTTCCTGATCCCCTGGTCACCTCCATCCCGGCCGAAAGTTCGATCTACAGCTATCACAAGGATTCGACCTTCGGCGACTACGCAATGAAGATAAACTACTCGGCCGGCCCTGACCCCGCGAACCCGACATACGTGCGTATGTCGATGACAAACGAAACACGCATGACCTATTCAATCTTTCCAATCGTGCAACCACGTCACATGCAGATGGATCTTGTGGCAATTCCGCGGGGAGACACGATGTTCTTCTACGGGAACTTCGTCGTCAATACGCTCACATTGTTCGGACTTCGAGACCGGGTGGATACGAGCTTCATCAACCGGGTAAAGGCGCTCTACGCCTGGTTCTCCAGCGAAGTGAAGGCACACACCCCGCAGTAGCGAGTGCGGCTCAAGGAGTTCAGATGCCGTCGATGGCCGAAATCTACGAACGGTATGCCGATCAGTACGACGAGCTCGTCTCCGCCGAGGACTATGAGCGGAATCTCGATGCGGCCCTGAAACAGATTACAAAGTGGCGCGGAAAATCGGTATTCGAAGCTGG
>DATKUC010000098.1:0-37123 GCA_035530835.1 Spirochaetia bacterium | reverse complement strand
TCGGTTGATATCGTGCGCGACCTGCTGGTGGAACTCGCCTCTCATAGCGCTGACGCGGCCGTACATGGTGGCGAGGCTGCCGGCGCGTTCCCGCCCGATACGCTCGTCGTATCGATGGGCGAAGGCTGGCGGGGAGAAATCATCCATTCGATCATTACCGGGAGAAGCGGCGAAATCGCAAGGTACAAGATCACCGACCCGTCGTTCCACAACTGGACCGGCCTGTCGCTTGCGATGAGGGGAAACGCAATTTCGGATTTCCCCATCTGCAACAAGAGTTTTAATCTTTCCTACTGCGGGGTCGATCTGTGAACGCATCTGGAGACTCTCATGTTTGACATCTTAAGATTGCGAATCGCTCACGGTCAGCAGGCCATTCCCGACATCCGGTCTGCAACGCCACCGGAAGGATTCCGCGGCCTTCCCCGGATCGACGCGGAGGCATGCGATCGATGCGTGTCGAGGGAATCCGGTAAGGACGGGGAATCGGCAAGCTGTCCGTGCAGCCGTGTCTGCCCGACCGGCGCAATCAGCCTCTCGCCATTCTCGATCGATCTGGGCGCATGCATCTTCTGCGGCGAATGCGCGCGCGCCTGCCCCGAAGGGGCAATAACTTTTTCGGGTGATCCGCGCCTGGCTGCGGTCGGGCGAGAGAAGCTCCACGTTGCAGGTGGCGATTCGGCCGATGACTATCACGCGCGCGCGATGGCCACCGGCGATGCGCTTCGGAAAGCGGTGCTGCGCAGGTTCAGACACTCGCTTCGCCTCCGACAGGTGTCGGCAGGCGGGTGCAATGGATGTGAGATGGAACTGAATGCTACCGGAAACGTAAACTTCGACCTCGGACGATTCGGCGTGGAGTTCGTCGCGTCACCGAGACACGCAGACGGCATCGTCATTACCGGTCCGGTGACCCGGAATATGGCGCCGGCGCTGAAGGATACCTACGATGCGATTCCTGAGCCGAAAATAGTCATCGCGTTCGGCGCGTGCGCAATCACAGGTGGCCTGTTTGCGAGCTCCCCGCAGCTTGATCGATCATTTCTGACCGATGTACCGGTCGATCTCTATGTGCCCGGTTGCCCGCCGCATCCGCTTACCTTCATGCGGGCGTTGCTCGAGCTGCTGGAATCGAAGTAGTCGCATCAATCCGCCGGGACGACCTCCTTCAGAATGTACCCCTTACCGCGCACGGTACAGATCAGTTTGTGCGCAAAATCCTCGTCCACCTTGCGACGCAGGTAGCGAATGTACACGTCGACTATGTTCGTCATGTAGTCGAAACTGTAGTGCCATACGTGGTCGATGATCTGAGTGCGCGTGAGAAGCTGGTTTTTGTTCCGCACCAGATACTCGAGCACCGCGTACTCCTTCAACGTGAGTTCTATGGAGCAGGCCCCGCGGCGTACCAGGCGTCGGGCAACGTCAAGCTCGAGATCGCCGGCGGTCAGCAGGCTCTCACCGATGCGATAGCTCCGGCGAAGCAGGGCCTTGATCCGTGCGACAAGTTCGCGGAACGAGAACGGCTTTGCAACGCAATCATCGGCCCCGCGGTTCAACCCTTCCACTCGATCTTCAACCGAATCACAATCGGTCAGCATGAGAATGGGAGTCCGATCCCCGCTGTTACGCGTGTCGGAGAGAATTTCATACCCGCCCCGATCGGGAAGCACGGTGTCGAGAATAAGGCAATCGTACGCTGATCTGCGCAGAAGCGCCTGTCCGCTGGCCGCGTCGAGCGCGGAATCCACCGAGTAGCCTTCCTGTTCCAGTCGGTTGCGGATCGCATCAGCTAGCTGAGGTTCATCTTCAATGACAAGCAGGCGCATCGCATTACTCTCCGTTTCATTTCTGCTGTTCCACGTGGCTGTCCCGACTATGAGAACAACTCAGCGACCTGAAGGTTAACAGCTTGAACACTTCACAATATGAAAAAAAATTAATCGGGCGTTCAGGTTCAGTTCATGTTACGAAGGTAGAATGGATGTGGATTATGAAAGTGAAACTGGGAGGCAACAGATGATTCAACGAACATCCGAACCGAGGACGCTCGGTTCCCCCGCGTACCACACTCTGCTCGTTTTCGGTGTGCTCATGACCTGGGGTCTCGGTCTCGTGCCGCGTTCACAAACCAGCGGTCACCTGAGTGCGGAAACAGAAAGCCGGCCACGCTGGTGGCCGGCATCCGAGCGTTCAGACCTCTGCTGGCCGGTTACTTCGTGAGAATCGGCTTTCCGTTGAAGGTGATCTGACGCAGGATGTTCTCGTCCGCGGTTACGGCTGCTGCCGGAAGCGGTGAGTACTGCAGCCCTTCGGCGTACTTCTCTCCGTCGTGGATCATCCACCAGAAGAAGTCGACAAGCGCCTTGGCCTGAGCCTCCGAACGGCCGGCGTAGCTCTGTTCCTTGTAGGCAATCACCCAGGTCAGGGTGGTGATGGGATAGCCCTGTGCGGCTGTCGTGTTATCGAGGTAGATCCGTCCGTCGGCCGGAATTTTCGTGTTTGCCGCCTGAGAGGTCGACGCGAGTGAAGCGACAATCCAGTTACCCGCCGCATTCTGCAGAGTGGCAAAGGGAAGCTTGTTCTCGGTCGCATATGCGAGTTCCACGTAGCCGATGGCACCGGGTGTCTGGGTGATGATTCCGGCAACGCCTGCGTTCTGCGCGCCGCCGAGTCCAGCCGGCCAGTTCACCGATGTGCCGTATCCGACCTTGCTCTTCCAGTCAGCATTGACGCGGCTCAGGTAGAGGCTGAAGTTGAACGTGGTGCCGCTTCCATCCGAGCGGTGGGCGACAATGATATCCTCGCTCGGAAGCGTGATGCCGGGATTGAGAGAGGTGATTGCGGGATCATTCCACTTCGTGATCTGACCGAGGAAGATCTTCGCGATAACGTCGCCGGTGAGCCTGATAGTCGGGTTGCCGGGAAGGTTGTAGGTAATGACGATCGAGCCGGCAACTGTAGGAAACTGGATGATCGGAGCGCTCATTTTCGCGATCTGCTCATCGGTGAGGAACGCGTCTGAACCGCCGAAGTCCACGACCTTGTTGCTGATATCCTTGATTCCGCCTGAAGACCCGATTGCCTGGTAGTTCAGCTGGACGTCGGTAATCTTGTTGTACTCGGATCCCATCTTCGAGTAGATCGGGTAAGCAAATGACGAACCCGCGCCGGACAGCGTCACATTTGATGTCGCGCCCTTTGATCCTGCAGCGGCGGCCATCGATGCGGGTGATGAGTTCTCTTTCTGCCCGCCTGCGAAGGCGGCCACAGTCCCGATCAGCATGAGTACGCCGATCATTGCAATTGGGAGTGCCCTGTTTTTCACGGTATTAGCTCCTTTGGTAACCATATGTTGAGCGAATCTACTGCTGAAATGTTAGCAAACTGTTAGGTTCGTATGAGATTCGTGAGAATTGCCTGGTACTGATAAGAGGGGCAGTTTGTTCGGCGGCAATGCCGACTTGCGCCGGCACTTCGGTGCATCTTGCGGGGACAGGTCGAAGCGGATTCTGCGGGAGAGGTACGGACAACAGCCGTGCACGCTGCCGTCGGGCAACGTGCACGATATGGATCTATCGGAATGGGCCTATCCTGCCGGATTGAATTTCGCAGGATCGACAACGAACCAGATATGTCCGACGTTCTGACCGGTTGTCTGCCCGCGGGCGGTGTCTTTCACCCAGTAATAGAGCGGGTACCCTTTGTAGGTGGTCTGCGGTGTGCCATCGGCGCGCGTAATCGTCCCGAAGTCGGACGCGTTGAGGCTGGCGGGAACCACTAAATTAGCCGAATAGAACGCCGGCCACAGCTGCAGGCACTTGCCTTCGCACACGCTGGTGTTCGGGCTGTCCTTGGTGAAATAGTAGAGCGCCATTCCGTTACTGTCGGTGAGATAGTTACCGAGGGTCGCAGAAGTGGCAACCATGACGGTGTAGGAGGGAACGGTCTCAACAAACCAGATCCCGTGGAAGTTCTGCCCGTTCATGTCGCCCGGCTGCGCGTCCTTCGCGAAATAGTAGAGCGGCCAACCCTGGTAGGTTGTCTGCTGCGTTCCGTCGGCCCGCGTTATTGTGCCGAAATCGGAGGCGTTCAGCGATGCCGGCACGTCAATTGTTCCCGCATTGAATGCAGGCCAGAGTCCAAGACATCCGCCTGTACACTCGCTGTTTCCCGCAACATCCTTCGTGAAGTAGTAGAGAGTCATGCCGTGCGAATCGGTCAGATATTGCGTGCCGTTCGATTCTTTCGACACATTGACCGTATAGGACTGCGCCCACAGAACGCCAACACTGCCCAACAACAGGAAAAAGGTGATTGCAGCGGCTGCTGACGACTTCTTCATATGCTTGTCCTCCTCTTTTCAGGAAATCCGCGACTTCAGTGATACCGATTTTGAACCTACTTATTCTGAGAAAAAAGGTCAACTTCTTTCATCATAGGAACAAATTCATGTTTACTCGTTCGCTGAAGTTCGCAGTATCTTTCATCTAGCTCACAGGATGAAGGGTGGACAGTATGAAAGAGAAGTTCGCGATGATGCTGTTGGTGATCGCAGTGGGGTCTGCGTCACTCGCGTTCGCGCAGACAGGTGGTGGCATGCCGGTTGCCGACGGAACCGTCGGTCAATCGGAGTACGCAAACGTCCACCAGGATAACAGAATGACCGTATACTCGACAATCACGTCGAACACGCTCTACATCGCAGTCACTGCGCCGACGGACGGCTGGGTAGCAGTGGGGCTGGGAACTTCGAAGATGAACGGCGCAACGATCTTCATGGGCTACGTGGATGACAATATGGCACCGCAGACTACCGTGCAGCGGGGAAGCGGTCACTCCCACTCCGCTACACAGGAGGTCACGCCGATTTCGGAGGTTGTCGGATCGGGAAACGGCATCACGACGCTCGAGATCGCGGTCAACAGAGCGGACTTCGCGGATGCCGGGCAGAAGCAGCTTGACTACATCTACGCCTACGGAACTGCAAAAAACTTCCGCACGCGTCACGTCTTCAGAAATGCGGGAACATTGTCGCTTCAGTAGCGCGTTCCCGCGCCAATGACCGGCTATCCATTCCTTACCGACTCCTGCTCGAGGGCTGCCTCAATCCGGTTTACCAGGGCATCCAGCGCGGCAGGATCGGCAATAGGGAACGCGTCGACCGGAATCGCGAGCTTCGGCGAACTATCGTATGACGAAAACCATTCACGGTACCGCCGATCGATATGCGCAATATAGGTACGGGGAATGCCGGCTTCCGCCGTTCGATTGCGACGACGGATGCGCTCGAGCGCTACATCGACACTGCACTCAAGGAAGATCATGAGGTCAGGTCGCCGCACGGTTCGGGAGAGTATGTCAAACAGTTCCCGGTAGGTGAAAAACTCCTCATCTCCGAGGAAGCCCTCCTCGTGAAGCACCTCAGCAAAAACCCTGTCACCGGCAAGTGAACGATCAAGAATGCCGCCTTCGGCAGCCGGAAGAGACTGCAGCATTGCCGCGCGGCGCACAATGAAGTGCGCCTGCATGGTGAACGCCCACCGGCTCCTGTCGGAGTAGAACCGTTCGAGCATCCGGTTCGTGTGGTCGGATGAGAGTTCAGCATGGAACGGCAACTTGAGCCGTTCCGACAGCTTCAGACCGAGTGTGGTTTTCCCCGCACCGATCTGTCCTTCAAGCGCTATAAGGGCATTCACCTGTCGCTCCTCCAGCGACAGTGTAGCCGCTGGAGGTCGATTATGGTAGAGCGGGCTCGGGTCAGCCGACCTTCTGCGGCATAATGAGGTTCGGAACGAACATCACGACATCCGGAATGAAGGTGATAATCATGAGAACCACTATCATGACTACATAGAACGGAAGCATTGCCTTCGTTGCACTCTCAACCGAGATCTTGCCAACCGCGCATCCGACAAAGAGCGCCGAACCGACGGGTGGCGTGCAGAGGCCGATTCCGAGGTTCAGCATCAATATGATACCGAAGTGAATCGGGCTCAGGCCAAGTGCCCCGACCACGACCGGGAAGAGAATCGGTGTGGTGATAAGGATGAGTGGAGCCATATCCATGATCATGCCAAGCACCAGCAGTAACGCGTTAATCAGCAGGAGCAGGGCGACCTTGTTGCTGGTAATTGAGAGCAGCGCGTGGGTTGCGAGCGCCGGTATCCTCAGGTACGCCATGAGGTAACCGAACGCGCTCGCTGACGCGATAAGACTCATGACCATCGCAAGCGTCTTGAGCGACGCGTAGAGGATTCTCAGCATCGCGCGCAGCTTGATTTCGCGATAGACAAAGAACGTGATGATGAACGCGTAGACGACTGCAATCGCTGCAGACTCGGTTGCGGTGAATATTCCGCTGATGACGCCGCCAACGATGATGACAGCCGTGAGAAGTCCGAGCACGGCGTCCTTCACGGCACCGCCTGCTTCGCGCAGGGAGTATTTCCGTTCCTTCGGGTACTTCCGCTTAACCGCGATAATATAGCTCAGAATCATGAGCGAGACGCCGAGCATCACCCCGGGAACAAAGCCGCCAAGAAATAGTCGACCGACCGATACGCCGCCGGCGGCAAGCGAATAGATGATCATGTTGTGGCTGGGCGGGATGATGATTCCCTGCGTCGCGCTGGTGACGGTAACAGCGGTGCTGTAGTCCGCGTCGTACCCCTTCTCTTTCATCATCGGAATCATGATCGTCCCGATGGATGAGACATCAGCGACCGCCGAGCCGGAAATGCCACCGAAAAACATGCTCGCAAGGACATCCACCTGAGCAAGTCCGCCGCGTACACGGCCGATCAGCAGGTTCGAGAACTCGATGAGTCTTCGCGAAATGCCGCCTTGCCCCATGATCTCACCTGCGATGATGAAGAACGGAATGGCGAGCAGCGAGAACGAGTTCACCCCCTGTACCATGCGCTGGATGATGGCCATCAGCGGTATGTGCAGGTAGAGCGCCGTTACCAGCGAGGCGAACGCGAGAGTGAAGGTAATCGAGACCCGCAGGACGATAAGCACTCCAAAGAGGACAAGGAGCAGTATGATTGCTGTTGTCTGGTCAGGCATGATGGCCATCCTGTTCTTGATTATTCGTACCGTCGCCATTCGTCGGACGGCGCCCTGAGAGCACATTCCTGAATGCGAGCGTCCCGTTCAGTACCTCATCGACGACTGAGTCCTCCGTGTCTACGCCAAACAGGTGAGCGAAGCCGTCGTAGATGATGATGACTGCAGCGATTGGCACCACAATATAGAGGACTCCCGCCGGCATGCCGGTGGCAGGGAGTATCGAACGCATAGTGAATTTGACGAGAATTGAGCCCCACCAGAACATGCTCACGCCCACAGCTACCACGACGACGTCGCGGATCTTCCACAGTAATCTGTCGAACGCCGCAGGGATGTGAGCCTCAGACAGCAGATTGATGTGAATGTGCAGTCTGAGTTTTACTCCGAGCGCCATAGCGATGAAGCTGAACCAGACTGCCGTAAGGAGTGCTATCTCGCTTGACCACACGATCCCCGAATTGAAGACGTAGCGCATCACTACGTTCACGAAGATCACCACGACCATTAAGATCAGAAGTGCCTCGGCGATGTAGACGAGTGCGATGTGCAGCAGATTGAAGTACTTTACCAGTTTACGACCCATGAACTATCCACCCCACGGGAGGGCTGCCGGTGGATCGCATCCTGTTCAGCAGCCCGCCATGAATAGACCGAGGCACAGCGTCGAATGTCTCCGACGCTGTATCACCCTCTTCTGCCGCTTCTATTTGACTGCGCGTATCTCGGCGACGATCTTCTGCAGATCGGGCGAAAGTTTGTCGTACATCGGCTTCATCGCAGCCTGCCACGCCGAATTGTCCGGAACCGGGGTAATGATGTTCCCGTTTGCCCTGATCTTGTCCTGGGCAACCTTCTCGTACAGCGCCCACTGCTGGATCTGATAATCCATTGAGTCCCAGGCGGCCTGCTTGATGAGTTCCTGATCCGCTTTGGACAACTTGTCCATGCTGATCTTGCTCGCGATCATGATCTCCGGGACGCGGGTGTGCTCATCCAGCGTGAAGTACTTGGCAACCTCGTAGTGGCTGGTTGAGTAGTAGCTCGGCCAGTTGTTCTCCGCGCCGTCGACAACGCCCGTCTGCAGCGCGCTGTAGACTTCGCCGAAGTCCATGGGAGTTGGCACTGCGCCGAGCGCGGTGACCATGTCCATCATGAGCGGCGCCTGCTGGACACGAATCTTCATTCCCTTCAGATCCGCCGGTGTATTCACTACGCGCTTCGAATTATAGAAGCTTCGTGCGCCTGATTCGTACCAGCACAGACCGACGAAACCTGACGGCTCGAGGCTTGTCAGGAACTGCTTTCCGATCGGCCCTTTGAGAACCTTCCACATGTGGTCGGCACTGCGGTACAGGTAGGGCATCTGAAGTGCATCGAATGCCGGAACGAATGCCGAAAGCGGCGAAATGCTCACGCGCGTAATATCGATTGCACCAAACTGCACCTGTTCGATCGCAGCTTTTTCCTCTCCGAGTTGCGAAGAAGGATACACTTCGATCTGAATACGTCCGTTCGACCGCTCTTTCACGAGTCGCGCGAACTCGAAATCACCCTTCGTAGTCGGGTAGTCGGCGGGATGCGTCTCCGCGAGTCGAAGTACCACAGTTGCCGCCGCGGCCGCTGGTTGCGACTGGCTCCCGCCAGCGGGTTTTTCGGATGTTCCATTCGCCCACGCAAAGCCGAGTGCGAAAAGTCCGACTATGAGCACTGCAAAGCTGATTTTTCCCTTTTTCATTGGTTCCTCCAGGGTTTCATTTTACGGGCGAACTGAAAGTTACGGGGGTGGATATATTTGCTGTTTTGCGGACTAATTTGCGGAAGCGTGATCATCTGGTTCGTCCCGTGACGGTTCCGGCGTGCGTGGTCGCCTGGCCCGGTCCCGGTACTCCGAAGGTGCAGTTCCTTCCAGGCGCCGGAAGACCCGGGCGAAGTACGCGGCGTCCGCGTAACCGGATTGAGCACTCACCTCCTTCACCGTGAGCCTCCCGGATTCCAGCAACTGTCGCGCGTGTTCGATCCGGATCGCATTGATGTACTCGACAACATTCGTTCCGGTGTGATGCTTGAACAATCGGCTCAGATGAAATGTCGACTGACGCACCAGCCCGGCGAGCGTCTCCAGGGAGATATCCTCCCGGAAGTGCCGGTCGATGTATTCGCAGGCAAGCCTGACCGACGACGGGATGAGTCGATCCGATGATGAATCGAGCACGCGGACAAGGTCGGCAACATGCCCGCGCACAATTGCGTGCAACCGCTGCGGATCTGCCGCATTCGCAAGCTCCTTTGCGAACGTTTCGCTCTCCACAGGCAGTCGTGGGAACCGCCGGGTAAGGGAGTGCCTGACAACCACGAACAGATCTGAAACCCTCTCCGCAAGCTCAGCCACGCTCTCTGCCTTTGACGAAAGCCATCGGAACAGATCGTCCGCAGCGAGCCCCGCCGCGTCAAGATCTCCGGAAAAAAGAGCGCGAACCAGATTCACCTCGAGCTCGGCCGGTGGAAGAGTCGCCCGTGAAAGACTCTCGGCTCCCCCCTGCGCTGCCTGCGCACGGGCGAACAGTTCCGAGGCCTTCGAGATATCCGTGGCAACTTCGCTCATGCCCACGGTCGCAGCAATCGAAAACTCCCGCCTGATATGTGATACTGCGGAATCGAACAGTGAATTGAGCCAGTGGATTTCCGGTGCAGCGTCCCTGAAGAAACAGATAATCCTGATGCCCTGAGCGGTCACTGCTCCAAGCGGAAGAATACCCGCTTCGAAGAGCTCGCTATGGGCAAGTCTGAGGCACCGGTTGCGAAGAATCGTCTGCTGTGACTCCCCTTCGATCTTCATAGGATACGGAGTGAAATCCAGCGCAAATGAAACTGCCATCAGGGAGTTGCACTGAAACTCACGCAGTGAGAGGTAGTCTGCAAGTCGGTCCGGATCGAGAAATCCATGGCCGATGTCCTCAATAAGCTCAGCTTCAATTGCCGCGGTTACGGTATCAAGCTTCTGCTCTACCCGCTCGCTCCGCTCCCGGTCGGTTCGGCTTCGGTCAAGCGATTCAGTGATGCGGCGAAGCACCTCGAGCACGCTTTCATTGGACGCCGGTTTGATGAGGAAATCTTCCACACCGATCCGTATCGCCTCTCTCGCATAATCGAAGTAGTCGAATGCCGTCACAAAGACGATTCGGATCCCGGCGACCGCCTCCTTGATGCTCCGTGCAGCATCGATTCCGCTCATGCCGGGCATTTTGATGTCGAGAAAACAGATATCCGGTTGCAGTCGTTGCGCCATCTCAACCGCCTCGCGGCCGTTGGATGCGTCCCATATCTCACCGACCGAAAGCGAGCCCGCCTGCACGATGTAGCGCAGCGCGTCCCGTTCGAGCTTTTCGTCGTCAGCTATGAGCAGCCGGTATGACATCGACAGCCTCCGCCTCCTGCGGAATCGCTATGGTAATAACGGTACCACGAGCGGAGTTGCTGCGGATCGAAAAACGCTCCCGGCCGCGGTAGAGAAGCTTCAGCCGATTGGCGACGTTCGGGATCCCTATTCCGGTGGTCTGTCCTGTCGACTCACCGTCGAGTAGCGCTTTTACTGTTTGCGGATTCATTCCCGGTCCGTTGTCCCGGATCGAAATGCGGACCTCCCCGGCTCGTCTGAATATGTCCACCTCCACCCTGCCTCCCTCCTCGAGCGGCTCAACTGCGTATTTCAGTGAGTTCTCCACGAGCGGCTGCAGCGTGAAGCAGGGCACGATGACCCGTTCGGTGTCGACGGTGCACCGAAACACGAACTCAAGTCGATCCCCGTAGCGGTGCTTCTGTATGGCAAGATACTCATTCAGAATGGCAATTTCCTCTTTCAGAGTAACCGTCTTGTTCGCATCGCGCAGATTGTATCTGAATACCCGTGCGAGCGACTGAATGAGTCGCGATGTCTGCTCGGCGCGTTCAAACTGCGCGGTCCTCGCAATGGTGTTCAGCGTGTTAAACAGGAAGTGCGGATTGATCTGCGACTGCAGGCCGAGGAATTGCGCCTCGCGCAGAGACTGTTCCATGCGGACGATGGTGAGCTCCTCCTCGTGCAACCGCTTCTCGAGTTCGGCCTTATCGCGAAGATCAGTCACGAGATCGCGGATGCTGCTGCTCATTGAGTTGAAACTTGCGGCAAGAATGCCGATCTCGTCCCGCGAATCGACTCGCATGTCGTCAACGTCAAGGTCGCCGGATGCTATCCGGGATGCGAGTTCTGCGAGGCGCCCCACCGGCCCGGAAACATAATTCGAGAACATGATTCCGAACAGAATGGAGAGCGCACCGAGGGCAAGAAGGGCGCCGAAGGAGATGAGCCGTACTGTCGATGCGCGGTGCATCAGCATCTGGTAGGAACGGCTGCCTTCGGTGAGCTGAATGTTCAGCAGCAGTGAGATATATCCTTCGACATAGTTTTCGATTCTCGCGGCGCGCACATAGCTCGCGTAGTAGTCCCCCGCGCCGGATACCCGCTTCTGAATCGCTGTGTTGCCCGTGCGAAAATAGGCTTCGAGGCCCCTTCTGGTAGCGCGCAATTGAAAGGTCGCCTCAAGGCTCGTGTTCGACTCGCTCTGCACGGTCTCCATGAGCTGCCACACTCGCGGGACAAGCTCGTAGTAGGTCGAGAGATCGGCCGCACTCTTTTCGCGGAGGTAGTGATCAAGTGAGTCCCTCGTTACTTCAAGGGTAAGCTGCAGCTGGTGGATGTTGAAATAGCTGATGAGATTCTGGTTGAATACCCGCATCGAACTGACTGCGGTGTAGCTGGTGGTCGCGTTGATTCCCACGATGATGATGATCATCACCGTGTAGAATGACACCAGCTTGTCCCGCAGTCTGAGCGAGCTCCACCGTCCGCGGAGGTTTGCGATGGCTGCTGTAGTTCCAGTACTCAAGGTGCGCTCCATCGATGAATTGGCACAATTCTGAAACTACAGTATAACCGCCTCCGCCGCTGCGCGCACGAAAAAAATCAGGCCTGCGTTATCGATGGGTTGCTGCCGCGCTCTCTCCAGCCGGCTGTTCTTCCGATTCGAGATCGGCCAGGTAGTGCTCGGCTTCGAGCGCCGCCATGCACCCCGAACCGGCTGCTGTCACCGCCTGCCGGTAGACACGGTCGCGCACGTCGCCGCAGGCAAATACGCCGGGAAGATCGGTCACCGTCGAATCCGGGCGGGTAATGAGGTAACCGGTGTCGTCGGCGGCAAGTTGCCCTCGCAGAAAATCGGTGTTTGGCGTGTGTCCGATCGCATAGAACAGTCCGCTCGCCGCAAGAACACTCTCCTCGCCACTCTTCACGTTCCTGACCCGCACGCCTGACAGGAGCTTATCGCCCTCCACATCCACCGGAATTGTGTTCCACACGATCTTGATCTTCGGGTTGTTCATGACACGAGTCTGCATTGCCTTGCTGGCCCGAAGCACGTCACGTCTCACCACCATGTAGACGGTGCTGCCGTATCGCGAAAGGAAGCTTGACTCCTCGCAGGCGGTATCACCGCCCCCGATCACGACCAGCGGATTGTTACGGAAGATGGGCAGCGCGCCGTCACAGACGGCACAGGCCGAAATACCCCGCTGCCACAGACGCTCCTCGTTCGGCAGACGAAGTCGCTTCGCGGTGGCTCCGGTCGCGATAATGAGCGCCTGGGTGCGATACTCCTGCCCGTCGGTCTTCACAACGTACGGTCTTTTCGAAAGATCAACGTCCACCACGTTGTCGGTCAGGACACGGGCACCCAGATGCACGCTCTGAGCGCGCATGTTTTCCATGAGATCGGGTCCGGAAATACCCTCGGGAAAGCCGGGGAAATTCTCCACTTCTGTGGTGGTCGTAAGCTGACCGCCCGCCGCTACACCGCCGGCCATGAATCCCTCAAACATCAGCGGCTTGAGCTCAGCCCGCGCGGCATAGATTGCCGCAGTGTGGCCTGCCGGTCCGGAACCGACAATGATGACCTTTTCAACTTCCTGGTTTTCCATATCAAACTCCTGACGCCCGTGCGCCCAATAATATTCAGCTTTTACTATATAGTATACTCAACTTCCTGTTCTTCGCCAACTACCGGGTGCTCGCCTACTTCTGCTCGCCGGCCTTCTGAAGCGCCTGCAGGAACTCTCGGACCGCATCCCCGGCATGCGCCGATTCCCGTCCGTCCTCCTGGATCACGAGCGTCGGTATGCGCAGCGAGCCGACAACACTTCCCGCCTCGGCGTAGACCGAAAGTGGCAGACTCATACCCGCAAGAGCGCGGTCGGTTCCGTCGGGTGAGCACAGATCGGTTCCCAGGGAGACGATAAGGGTGCCAGGTCGAGTACGCTTCACCTCACCGACCGCATTTTTCACAGCATTGATGAATCGCTTCTCCTCGAGGGGAAACAAAAGGGTGAAGTTCCGTATCGAGTCCCGCTTCGCTTCTCCATGCTGATCGGGATAGCCTGAATAGTAGGGGTAAACCGAGGACGGATCGACGTGGATCGAAGCGAAGAGCACGTCACGAAACGCCGAGAATATGTCCTGCGTTCCGCTGCCGTGGTGAAACCCGATCTCGAGCACGGCTACCCTGCTCCGGCGGGAGAGTTGCGTGACCGCGCCTGCCGCGTAATTCAGGTAGCTTCCGCCACCGAAGAAATCCCTGCCTGCCCCGTGTCCTGAAGGACGCGCGAGCACATAGACGAGACGCTCCCCTTCGAGCAGAAGATTCGCGCCGGCGATTGTCGCCGAAAGGCTTCCGCATGCGGCCGCCCAGAACCCTGAAGAGAGAGGAGTCCGCACATCGGTACAGTACCAGCCGAGTCTGCCATCGAGGGCGTCCGGCAGCCGGTTGAGCCTGCGGACGGCAAACTGTGCGGGGATGACCGGGGATTCGAGCAGTCCACTCGAAATACCCTGATCTACCTCGCGGAACAGCGCGATCATCTCCCCATCGTGTGAGCTGAAGTAGGGATCGAGCTTGTAATCACCACTTTCGCGGAGGACAGGCCAGGAGAGTTCCTCAAGTGCATGCAGAATCACGTCAACTCTGTCCGGCGCATCCGGGTATTCGACAAGCTCGTTGATGCGCGCATCGTAGACATTCAGCGGGGAAAATTTGCGATGTTCCGGCGAGTATATGATCTTCGGCATTGCATGCTCCGCGGATTCCAGTATCAATTCGGCATTGAGCTACTAAAATAACATCTTGAGAGCGCGGTCGCAACCGCCGGAGGATCACCTGTTCGCGGTTGCTTCGCTCTGGAGATCCGGTTCAACGTGAACTGAAATATGCATCTCATCGCCGAACTCGACGCGGAGCCTCTTCTCAACTTCATTCGCAATTGAGTGACCATCGATAACAGAAAGGTTCGGCTCGACGCGGATGTGGATATCCACGGCAATGCTGTTACCGAGTGCGCGTGTTTTCAGGTTGTGGGGTTTGCGCACGCCGGTTACGCCTTCCACGATGTCGAGGATCTTCCGTTCCGTCTCCTCGTCGAGTGACGATTCCATAAGTTCGCCGATTCCCTTGCGGATAATCTGGATTCCAACCTTCAGAATGAATCCGCTCACCACGATTGCCGCGATTGGATCAAGGATGTGCCAGTGTCGACCGAGAAAGATCGCTCCGGCAATGCCGAGACCGGCTCCTACCGAGGAGAGTGCGTCGGAACGATGATGCCATGCATTTGCGAGCATCGCCTGGCTGTTGAACTTCTTCGCCATAAGGACGGTCCACCGGTAGAGCACCTCCTTTGTCGCAATCGAGACACCTGCCATGATCAGCGGAAAGAAGCCTGGCTCTCCGAGTGTCTCGCCCTGGAAGAACCCCCAGATCTCGCGGGCACCGGAAACGAGGATTCCAATACCGACTGCGATCAGCGCGAGACCGACAATCGTAGTCGCAAGAGTCTCAAACTTGCCATGCCCGTACCGGTGACTTCGGTCCTTCGGGCGGGAGCCGGCAAAGAGTCCGAAGATCACCACCATATCGGTAGCGAAATCCGAGAGAGAGTGGACAGCATCGGCGATCATCGCCTGACTGTGCCCGAGAAAGCCTGCGGCAAGCTTTACCGCGGTAAGCGCAAGATTCACTACCGACCCGACGACCGTCACCCTGACCGCACCACCGGTACGCGTTGCAGTGTCCATACTTCCTCCTGTCGGCGGTTTCACAAAAAAAACCTGTGAAACCACGAATGGTGGTCCCACAGGTTTTTCCCTGCTGCAATGAGCCCGGTCGATCAAAACGATCACCTGATCCATTGCCAGCTTAGCCGGGCTTCCCCTGAGCTGTCAAGCTCGACAGTTCAAGCGCCTTTTCGGCCGGTCACGAACCAGTTGTGCGGAAAGTCCGGCGCATCAACAGGCAGTACAGGGAGCTGCCATCTCCCGTAGCTCGCATCAGCAGCGCCGGCCTGGGTAAGGCGCGCCGTTACGCCATGTTCAGCAAGGAAACCGAGTGGATCATCCATGGTGCCGATCCACGGCGCGCCCGCTTCGGCCTGCATCTGCACCCACGTCTTCGTGTACGGGGATTGCAGCATCGCCCCGTTTATTATGTCAAACGCGATGAAGCTCCCATCCGCGGTGAGGCGGATTGCCGAGAGCAGAAGCGAGGTCAGGGTTGCAACCGGAAGATAGAAGAGAATTCCTTCGAACAGCCAGCAGGACGGGTGATCGGTCTGGTACCCTGAGTGAAGGAGTGTTGCCTGCCAGTCGGAGACAAGATCGGCATCCACGGCACGTCGAATGCAGGCGGGAACGGCGGCAACAGTTGCAAGGAGCCGCTCCTTCTCGCGCAGCACCTCCGGTTTGTCGAGTTCGAATATGACACAATCCTGGGGCCAATTGAGCCTGAATGCGCGGCTGTCCATGCCTGCGCCGACAAAGACGAACTGTCGTATTCCCTGCTCGGTCGCCACACCATGGAGAAAGTCGTCGAAGTAGCGGGTGCGAATTGTTATGGAAACGTAACTCTCCGGCGTTCGCGTCTCTATCCAGCGCAGCCCGTTTTCGCCCGCAAGAAGCGGCGCAAACGGATCGTGGAACAGACGGTCATCCCGCTCGCTCTCTCGTGCCCGCACCGCAGCGGTCCAGCGCGCGGTGGCCCCCAGCGAATCACCATGAGTGTCTTTCATTCTCATCCTCCCTGTCGAAGTAACAGATCGGATCAGTTGCCCGTTGTTTCCTGGCGATGGCTCCTAGCAAGTGCTTCATGTGCGTCGATATCCACAGCATCCCACGGGTACACGATCCATCGATCCTCGATTTCCCGCCCGAAATAGATCCGGGTGACGGATTCGGGATAGGCGCCGCGTTTTACCTTCCGTTTGTTGTGGAGAACACCGACTGCTATCTCGGTCGGTTTGTGTGTCAGAAGCTCGTTCAGGCAGTACTCAAGAGTCGTCCGCGAATCGTCAACCTCGTCCACGAGCAGGATCCTGCGGCCGGCAAGCTTCTTCTCAACCTCGTCGATCCACTGTATCTTTCGTGGACTTCCCGACGGTCGATTCTGTTCGTCATAGAGTTTCAGGCCGACAGTCAGGATCGGCACGTCAATGTAGGTCTTGAGTATGCGGGCGGGGATGAAACCGCCGGTGCCGATCGCAACCATCAGGTCAGGTGAGAAACCGGATGCAGCGATTGTCTGAGCGAGTTCGCGAACAGTATTGTGGATCTGCGAGTAACTGAAATATAGCTTGTCGTCCATACCAGATAGTATCAACCGGCCGGAGGTTGGGCTACCGGCCAGAGCTCAAGTTGTTGATCTTCAGGAAGGTGATGCAGGTGAACTCCTTCAAGTTCGAGCATTCGGGATTTGGTCGAAAGACCACCGTGGGCTGAGAATCCTCCCGGTTTCCCTCCGGCCGCGAGTACCCGATGGCAGGGAATGATGAGCGGCATGGGGTTTCGCGCAAGCAGCACTCCGATCGCACGCGCGGCGCCGGGGTTGCCGGCGACACGTGCAAGCTCACCGTAGGTGGTCGTCTCGCCCGCCGGCACGCGCCGGGTAAATGCATAGACGCGGCGCGCGAATGACGGAAGATCGTGCAGATCAAGGGAGATATCGAGAAACTCCTGCGGTTCTCCGGCAAGATGCCGTTGCGCCAGTTCGATCACTCTGCCAATCGCGGACGGTGGTACCGAATTTCCATGCGTGCAGTGCGCGGAAAGGCGATCCTCCAGTTCGGTGACGGACGATGCGGGCAGCTGGAAGTATGCGGGCAGGACCAGACCATCGGTATCGTTCCATGCGATGCCGCAGAAGCCCATTGCAGTTTCAAATGTGCAGTATGCTGTCCTCATCGATCTATCCTTCAGGTGTCGGAAATGATCAGTGAATGTCGGTACTCCTGTGCCCACCGGCTTATCTTTTCGAACAGAAGCCGTTCATCGATCGGTTTGGAGAGAAAATCATCCATCCCGGCCGCAAAGCAATCGTCGATATCCGATTTGTAGGCGTAGGCGGTCAGCGCCACAATTGGCACCTTTCTCCTGCCCATGCTCCTCTCATAGTCACGATACGCGCGGGTCGCGTCTATTCCGCCGAGAACAGGCATGCCGAGGTCCATGAGCACGACGTCAAACGTGTACTTCTTCAACAGGGCGAGCGCCTCCGCTCCGTCTCCTGCCAGTTCCACACTATACCCTTCTGCAACCAGAATGCTCATGATAAACAACTTGTTGATTGCCTCGTCTTCGGCGACAAGCACTCGTACCGGGTCCGCTGCCGTTGATGTGTCCGCGGCGGACTCCATGCCTGCAGCTGTCGAATTGGATGCGGCCGGTGTTTCGCGGGTAGTAGCAGTTTCGCCTCTTTCTCGGGAATCCCGGCCACCAGATGCATCCACTGAGGCCGGCACGCCCTCAGCCGCGGCGAGGACGGCATCCTGTTCCGGCAGGGCGAACGGCAAGGTCACGATGAACCGGGAACCCCGCCCGAGCTCACTTTCTGCCTGGACGTCCCCTTCCATCAGCATACACAGCTGTCTGACAATTGAAAGACCGAGTCCGGCGCCGCCTGCCTGTGCGGCCGGACTTGCGTCGACCTGAATATAGTGCTCGAAAATCGCGCCGAGGCGATCTGCCGGAATACCGATGCCGGAATCCTCAACCGATATCCTGACTGCAACGATGTGCGTTCCGCGTTTCGGCACCTGCGTGTCACTGTCGTCAGCAACCGACACCCGGATTTCGATGTAACCACTGTCGGTGTACTTCAGCGAGTTACTCACCAGATTCGTGAGAATCTGGATGATCCGTGTGCGATCACCGATCAGGACCTCCGGCAGCTCCGGATCGAGTGAGGTACGCAGGTCGATGAGCTTGTTTGCGGCCTGCGGGGCGTACATTCCCATCACAAAGTTGATCGTGTCGCTCATCGAGAAGGGCGCGGGATTGATGACCAGTCGCCCTGCCATGATGCGCTCGAAATCGAGTACGTCGTTGACGATGTTGAACAGATTCTCCGATGCTACCCGGGTAAACTCCACATATCGCTCCTGATCCGAATTGAGCGGCGTCCGCGCAAGCAGCTTGAGCATTCCCGATATGCCATTCAACGGCGTTCGGATCTCATGGCTCATCTTCGCCATAAAGATGCTCTTTGCACCTGTCGCGAGCTCCGCTATTCTGCGTGCGTCCTCGATTTCGGAGGTGCGCTCGCGAACGCGCTCTTCGAGCTCCTGATTTCGCGCGGCTTGTTCCGCGATCTTTGCCGCGATCTCCTGCCGTCGCTTTCTCACCTGAAATCCGGTGACCAGAATGAGCGCGAACAGAATGACCACATACGAAGCGTACGCTTCGCCGGTTCGCCACCAGGGTTCAAGAACCCGTATGGGCAGCGATATTCCTTCGGTGTTCCAGTTTCCCCGGCTGCCGGCCCCGCGTATTCTGAGAGTGTAGTCCCCCGGAGGCAATCCTGAGTAGGTCAGATAGTTCCTGTGTGTGGGCTCACCCCACTTTTCGTCGACACCAACCATCTGCACTGAGTAGAGATTCTGTCCCGGATCGGCAAAATCGAGTACGGCCAATCCAACGGTGAAGTTGTTGTAGCGATACGGAAGCTCAATCCGCCGGTAGGTCGTCAATCTGCTTTCCGGAAGTGTGACGCTCTTTCCGAGGATGTGCAGACTCGAAATGACCACCCGGGGAATCGGCCCCTTCGGCACTGGCTCGTACCGGTTGATAATGGTAACTCCGCCGACCGAACCGAACTGCAACGTGCCCTGCGAATCGATCATGTGACCATCGGTAGCTTCGTTGCTCAGGAGACCGTTACTCTCGTTGATCACATCGATGACTCGAGACGCCGGATTGTACACCGACAGACCTCGTCCGGTTATGAAGTAGAGAACGGAATCGTGTTGAAGAATACCGGAAACCATGTTGCTTGAGAGTCCCTGATCGGTTGTCAGGTAGGTAAATTCGCCCGTCCCTCGATGATAGATACTGACCCCGCCGCCTCTCGTGGAAATGTAGATTCGACCGTCACCCCCTTCCTGGATGTCGGTGACGTTCCCCTGACTGATGGAGTGTCCGATGTTTCCCGTGGCACCAAACTGAGTCATTGAATCAGAACGATAAGTATATCGATTCAGGCCGTTGTTCGTTCCGACCCAGATATCGCCTGTTGTATCCTCGTAGACCATCCGTATGAAGTTATCGGTTATGGCATTCGAAGCAGCTGCGGTCGTCGAGTAATGGACGTACTCCCTCATCTTCGAATCGAAGCGATATAGTCCGTCGGTGTAGGTTCCAATCCAGATGGATCCACGACTATCCTGGAAATAGTCGGTAATCACTGAATCCTTGATAGGAAAGTTCGGATCGTTCGCATACGGGTGCCTGAATGAGTCTGATGCCCTGTCGTAGAGATCTATCCCGCCATTTGTAGTCACCCACAATCGCCCCGCCCTGTCCACGAACAGACTGTTTATGATGTCGTTGCTCAGCGAGCTCGGATCGTTCTTCCTGTTCAGATAGTGAACGAAACGGTTTGTCCCGGCGACAAGCCGGTGCAGGCCGGCATTGTAGACGCCGTACCACATTTCGCCGGAACTGTCCTTCGCGATGGCGGTGACCTTCCCTTCCGGAAGAGCGTCAGGATTGGCATTGTTCTCGCGGATGTAGCTGTATCGATTTTCCCACGCTACGAGTTTTGCAAGTCCTCCCCCGTTTGTGCCGATCCAGAGCACTCCGGAGCTGTCCTGGTAGAGGGAGTAGATCACATCGTTCGGCACGCTGTCGGGCATCGCAGCGGTGTACTGCAGTATCCGGTGACTCTCAGGTTCGAATAGGAGCAGTCCGCCTCCCCAGGTGCCAATCCAGATTCTGTCGGCTGAGTCGATGAGAATTGTGTAGACGCGGGCATCGGGAAGCCTGAACAACTCGGCGGCGCCGCTCTTCGTGTCGAGCCGACAGAGGCCGCCGTCCCATGTTCCGATCCAGAGTACGCCGGTCGCCTTCGGATCCTCGGTGATCGTCATGACATTGTTGCTTCCGAGCTTCGGGCTGGAGGCAACATTCCAGGTTGTAAAGTCATCGGATTGCGAATTGTACCGGCTCAGTCCGCCGTATGTTCCAATCCAGAGCGTTCCGCCTCTGTCCAGCTTGATGGCGCGGACGACCGAGTTCGGCAGAGCACGGGGATCGTTCGCCTTCACTGCATAGTGGGTAAAACTGCCGGTGCTCTCGTCGAGGCGGTTCAACCCGTCGAGAGTTCCAACCCAGAGTCGGCCCTGGCTGTCGCGCGAAATCGCCACCACAACATTGTTGCTCAAAGTTGACGGATCGGCGCTGTCGTGCGCGTACGTCCTGAACCGGTTTGTCGAAGGATCGAAATGCGAAAGGCCGCCGTATGTGCCGATCCACAGAGTGCCGTCAGGGTCTGCGTATATCGTCTGAATCTGGCTATGTGCGAGACTATCCACATGGAACGGTCTGCTTTCAAATACCGTGAAGTTCTGCCCGTCATATCGATCGAGACCCGTCTGCGTGGCAAACCAGAGGAACCCGCTGCCGTCCTGCGTGATTCCTGACACCGATGAACTTGAAAGCCCACTTGCGGTAGTCAGAACGTCGAAGCGAAACTGTTCTTCCTGTTTTGCAGCAACTGACCCAACAATGCCGCAGCACAGCAGGAGAGTTGCCAGCAACTTTCTCATGAAGCCCCCGGGCCGCAGAGTCGCCTGCGGTCTATTTCTCGATGATTTATTTACTATGTCTATTATAGTCTTTTCGTTTCGAATGTCGAGAGCTCACGCCCTCATTGAGTGATCGTAATGCGATCGAGCAGCGAAGAGGGATCGGAGAGTCTCCACACGCCTTTGTCCTGCACGAGATACACGTTCCCGACAACTGCATGGGAAATTTTCTCCAAAGTGAGCCGAATCCGGTCGTGACTCTGCCATTCGGTTTTCGCTACAACGTAGCCCGGGTCCAGTTGAAAGAGTTGTCGCTCGAATACGCGGCCGTAAAGGTTGTCAGGACTCAGCGAATAGACGGCGAGCACGACTGGCGACGGAGGATCCTGCCCTAACGTGAGAAAAAAGGAGCCGTCGGGCGAGAATACCGGTATCTGCGGGATATCGATGTGATTGCCGGTGGTCGTGTCATAGACACCGTATCGTTCGGACTCGTAGTCCTGAACGTGGATCACCACGTCCTTGCCCTCATGCTCACCGACCAGATTGAGCGCACTCCCGTCAGGAAGTGAGGAATCCAGGTGGACGAGCTGCACTGCTCCAATGCGGATGCTCAGGAGGGGACCTATCCGTGTGGCGCCCGGTACAGTCGGCAGCAGACGGTATTCGGCGGCCCTGGCCTTTGCCCAGCTGTTGTCCAGCGCGGAATCAGTTCCGTTCCGAGCTGCCAGGACAACTTCCGGTCCATAGTAGGAGCCGTTATCAACCGATATCCGACTCATGTCAACTGTGCCATACGAACCACCGGGCCCCGCAACGGTGACGAACGTCGAACCGTCCTGATCGGCGACTGATAGAATCGCGACGCGGGTACCTGCCGGAAGTATGCTTCCTCCGTTCAGGTGCAGCGGTTTCAGCAGCGGAAATGTGCTGAACCTGCCGCTCGTTGCCGCAGTCGCGACGTCGGCGAGGTCTGCGGTGCGGATGAACCCCTTGTTCCCGGCCTGATCAACCAGAATGTAGGTGCCCGTTCCGTGTGTGTTCCAGGCGGCTCGATCTGCCGAGACCCAGGTGTCGCTCTCAACCGGCACAAGGCGGGCAAGGTTACCTCCTGAGGAGGGGATAAGCAGTTGAGTCGGTCGAAAAACGAGGAGACGAACCAGTTGCTCGCTTTTTCCCGCGGCTGCCACGGCGCGTCCGGCGGTGCAGCCTGCAAGGCAGACAGACAGAGATAGCGCGGCAACCAGATACGCAGCTGAGAGAGTCGGACGCATGCGGCGTTCTCCTGTGCAGCAGCGTAGTGCATCCGGCTACGCTGTGCAAGCAAGAAAAAGGCCGCCGCGTCGTTCACGCGGCCTCAGATTACGGCAGTATCCTCTCCCCACAGCCAGCTGATCTCATCCTGCGTGAGAAGAATATCGAGCGCCGGGAGCGTGGTCGCTGTCTCATGAATCGTACGCGGACCGACGAGCGCGAAGCTCGGGAACGGCTGATTCAGTACGTAGGCCGCCGCAATATTGATCGGCGAACATCCCTTCTTTCGAGCGAGCTCTTCGGCTCGCGCCCGTCGGGCGCGGTTGTCCTCGGCATCCCAGGAGGCGAAATTGTCTGCGCCGAGCTTCATGCGCTCGCCTTCGGGCAGAAAGTACCCCCGGGCCTGGCTCGACCAGGCGAAGTTCGTAATGCCGGAAGCCGCGATCCAGGTGCGCGAACCGGAATCGGACACGTGAACGCAGCCGTTCCATACGGGCTTCACCATGCGGGCGAGCGAAAGGTTGTTGCTGAGCACGGTGAACCGGTGACGGCCGTGGGCCGCCGCATACCGATTTGCTTCCTCAAAGCGTTCGCGGCTCCAGTTTGATCCGCCGAATACGCCGCGGATGTAGCCGCCGTCCTTCAGTTCGCTCAGGGCGTCGACGAACTCTCCAACGGGAACATCGGGATTGTCGCGATGCATGATGTAGAGGTCCGCATAGTCGGTCTGCAGACGGGAGAGCGATTCATGGAAGTCCTGGACAAGCAGGTCCGGGAAGCAGCGCGGAGTGTGTGCTCCCTTGGTAAGCACGACAAGCTCATCACGCACGTTTCGCGCCTTCATCCACTTCCCGAGCAGCTGCTCCATAATGCCGTGTCCGTAGCCCCAGGCGGTATCGAATGCGTTTCCGCCGCGCTCGTACCAGTCGTCCCACATCGCCGCGCCGTGAGCAAAGCTGCGCTGGTTGTCACAGCCCATGATCATTTTGCTCACCTGTTTGCCGAGACCGGGTATGGTGCCATATTTCATCGGTGCTTTCGGGCAACGTCGAAGAACGCCGCGCACCGGTCGGTGTTCCTGCTCCTGTTCGGCAGCGTAGGTCACACCGACCGCCTCACGCCAGAGATCGAGCGCCGCAATGTTGCCGAGCGAATCGGCCGGGCTCATCGCAGGATACTCGCCATGGTCGGCTCCGGCCTCGATTGCCCGGGCAACCCGATCGGCCTCATAGGCGTAGCTTGTGCGATCGGCCGGCACATCGATCGTGGTTGTTTCTCCCTTCACCTTCAGAAGAATGCGCCCCGCCTCCGCAGATGTTCTGTTTATCACCCAGGGGTTCGGAACCGAAATCGATCCCTCCGACCCTGCAATTTCAAGGCCGTTGTCAAGCGTTACCCGCACCGCACCGGCTACCTGCGCGACAATATCACCGTCAAACCTGAGCGTGGCCGCATTCCATTCGTCGACTCCCGTAGCGCCTCGGTGGCCCGTACCCGAGAAATCGACAGGTTCTGCGATCTCCTTCGCCTGAGCGGCGCCCGCGATCAACCGCGCCATTGAGATCGGATAGCAGCCGATGTCGAGGATCGCACCGCCGCCGAGTGATGGATCGAAAAGCCTGCCCCTGGGGTCTATTGTGCTTCCGCCGCCGAAGCCGAATGTTGTCCGTATCATTCGGACCTCGCCGATCTTCCCGCTTCTGACCAGTTCGATGATGCGGGCAGTCTGCGGATGGCAGCGGTACATGAACGCCTCCATGAAGAAGACTCCATTTTCGCGCGCCGTCTCGATCATTGCCATTGCCTGTCCATGATTGAGTGCAACCGGCTTTTCGCAGAGAATGTGCTTTCCCGCTTCTGCGGCGCGAACCGCCCACTCGGCGTGGAACGGGTGTGGTGTGGAGATATAGACAGCCTGCACCTCCGGATCGCTCAGCAGTTCATCGTAGCTGCCGTACCTTCGTTCAGCCTCGAAGGGGAACTTGTTCGCGGTTTCAATGCTGCGTGACCCGACTGCATAGAGCCGTCCCGAATCAGTCTGAGTAAGTCCGCGTGCAAATGCGCTCGCTATCGCTCCGGTTCCGAGGATTCCCCATTTCAGTTCAGACATGCCGCACCTCCGCAGTGTGTTCGAATCGATACGATAGTCTACCTCTGAAACTCCCGAACACGCCATTGCCGGGTTGGTCAAATGCATGTCATATTTGGTCGGATGTCAAACGTTTCCGCCAGGGAATTGTCGCCAAACTCGCTTCGCACGACGGTATACCGCACGGTTACCGCCGCAGGTTTGACAACTAGATGGGGATACGGTCGAACAGCCAAGGTTGATCGACGCAGCTCCTACTCCGAGCGCACCATGTCAGAACTGGTCATCGTATATGTGTTGCGCGGCAGCGGACGGTTCACCGACGGTCGCGGCGTTCTGTCGTTTGTCGGCGCGGGCGACGCACTCGTCCACTGGGCGGGTCAACCCTGTTCGCTCACGGTGGACGCAAATGGCCGATGGATAGAGCAGTGGATTACCGCCGACCGTGCGTTTTCAGACGCCATGTTCAGATTGGGTGTCATCGATCCTGACAGAACGGTTCTTCACATTGGCGTGCACGATGATATAGCCGAACGGATCGACCGCTTCGGAAAGAATCTGCGCAACATGAACGATGAGGATGTGGACCGGTTAACCGTCGAGCTGCATGAATTACTCGTCGAAGTCAACAGACGTACCCGGTTCAGACAGGGGGATGATAGCGAAGTTGCACTCGTGCAACAGGCGTGCAGGCGTCTGGCGGAACAGTTCGACGAGCCACTTTCAATTCCTTCGCTGTCCCGTCAGCTCGGCGTGCCATACGAACGATTCAGAAAGCTCTTCAGGCGTCATGTCGGCGTGGCGCCAGGGGAGTATCGGGTACGACGCAGAATCGACCGTGCTCGGGAGCTCATCGTGCAGAAGAGGCTCGATAACGGCGAGGTCGCGGCACAGCTCGGTTACGCCGATCCGTTTGTGTTCAGCAAGCAGTTCAAGCGATTGACCGGTGAAGCACCCGACACATTCAGACGCAGAATGGCGTAGGGTGAACGGGAGCAGGCGATTTGCACACCGCCGGCTCCGCGCACACAGATTGAAATCAGTAGCCGGGGAAATAGTCGCTTCGCACGTTACTTCGCTTCACCCCGGACACCCGCATCAACTGCTTCATATCCTCAACCATTGAGGGAGAACCCGATATGAACACTTTGCGCCGGCGATAATCGGGTACCTCTTTTTCTATCATCGCTGCGTCGATCGGTCCAACCGAACCGTCCCACCCTTCCGGGGCACTGGCCGCATCGGTCAGCGTGTAGGCCACCTTCAGGCCGATCGTGGACTGCGCCGCATCGAACACATCCTTGAACACAATCTGATCATTGCTGCGATTTGAATAGAGGAGAACGATGTCGCGATGTTCGCCGGTATCGGTGAGATACTTGATCATGCTGCGGAACGGGGTAATGCCGATGCCGCCGGCTATGAAGAGCAGCGGAGTTTCGCTCTTCTTCGGCAGCACGAAATCGCCTGAAAGTTCTGCTGCGATTATCTCGTCCCCCCGTTTCATATCCGAGAGTCGCTGCTTGTAGCTGCTTGACCGCGGATAGAACCGCGCGGCAATGAGCAGTTCCGCCTCAGTCGGCGAGGAGGCGATGCTGAAGTAGCGTCTGTTTCCCCTGCTGTCCATGCCGGATAACGGGAGAGTCCATTCCATGAACTGTCCGAGCTCGTGGCTGAAACCCTTCGGATAATCGAACGAAAAGGCGAGTATGCCGTTTCCGATCTCGCGGCGATCCTTCAGCTCGAGCGCAAGCTTGAAGTTGGGGCTGATAATGTAGGAGAAGAGGTTTCCGATGAGCAGCGCTTCCTCGGGCGTGAAGTTCATGCCACCGATGGTGAGCTGAGGCTGGAAAAGGAAGGCAACCGCAACATTGTAGACAAGCTGCATCGAGAACCGTTTCGGAGAGGTGATCGGCTCGGTCAGCATGATGAAGGCAAAAAAGAGCAGCTCAGTGTGCAGGAAGACGTACGCCACGTTCTGAAGCGCCATCGAGAACGGCAGCCCCTGGATGATTGAGAGCGCCATGAGAAACACAACGAATGCTGCAAAAAAGGAGGCGACAAACCGGAATCGGTTGATCTTCCTGAGCAGCAGAACGCCGCCAACAGCAACGATCGGCAGCAGCCAGATATTGCCTACCCACCACGATGAATAGAGGCCGAAAACAATATCGCTGATGAAGATACCAAATGCGGCCGGATTGAAGATGTGCTGCTTGCGGATCGCGATGAGGTACTTCGACGCAATCGCGACAAGCCCTGCGAGCGCGAATATTGCCGCCTTTCTCGGATCGCTGAAAATCGACACCGGACCGCTGATAAGAGAAAGGATGAGCGCGGTAATGAGCGTCGATTCGGGATTGCTGTGAACTTTCAGAAGACGTGAGAAGACGAGGTTTGCGAGGTAGGTGACAACTATGTAGATCGCTGTAGTTGAGAGAATTGCGATCGGCTGCACCGGTATCAGATGGAACAGACTCAGAACCAGGGCACCGGCAAGTATGGCGCCGAGGTAGTAGACCAGAAACCGGTACATGGTGAACTTGTTCAGGAAATCGTCAATTGTCCGTAGCATGGTAAAGCACTCCTGTGTGTGGTTGGCAAACGGCGACGAATCGCCGTTTCATGATCATTCACAGGATGAGGGTACGGCCCGAGCATGAAGAGGAGGTGAAGTTGCGAAAAAAGTATAAATAGCGTGCTGCCCGTTCAGGCGAGATTCTTCCGGACAAACAGGACGGCATCCGCGGCCATCCGGTCGAGATCCGGATTTGGCACAATCTCCCGCCATACCGCGATGTTGCGTCCTATTGTGCCACCGGGCACTACAAACGGTTCCATCACGATCGGACCCGCGAATCCGATCTCGTCGAGAGCGACTTTGATCTCCGCCCACGGCATGCGGCCGGTTCCCGGTGTCTTGCGGTTTGTCTCGCCGACATGCAGAGCTGAAAGGTAGGGGCCCGCCTCCCTGATCGCTCCGGAGATCGAGTCCTCCTCGATGTTCATGTGAAAGGTATCAAGCAGGATCCGGCAGGCCGGGCTCCCCACTTCGTTTACGTACCGGACCGCCTCGGAGGCAACATTGAGCAGGAATTGTTCAAACCTGTTGATGACCTCGACATTCAGGATGACGTTGTTATCCGCTGCAATGGGTGCAAGTTCTTTCATGCTGCGCACGCTCTGCTTCCAGAACGGTTCCTTGCTCTCATGCCCCGAGGGCAGCGTGGAGGGCCAGCAACTGTGAACGGTTCCACCGATCATCCCGCCGCCCATCTCGGCGACCGCCTCTATCATGCCGCGCATGAACGCAAGCCCGCTCTTCCTGGTGGCTTCATCGAGCGACGATACGTCGTGGTCGGGTGTCAGACCTATGCCGTACGAGAGCGCAATATCCTGCTGAAGCGCCTCATCACGGAGTCTTCTGCGCGAGTCCGGAGTCATACCGACGAGTGTGCCGCCGTTCACCTCCAGCTGGTCGAAGCCGAGGCGTTTGACCTTCCGAACGAAGGGTACAAAATCGACGTCCCATTCCCTGGTCCAGTAAGCGTAGAAAATGCCGATCTTTCTCATACCCGGCCTCCCTGTTTCCTAATTATCCCGATGATTTGATTCACTATTATATCCGCGTCCAGTCCATTCAGCCTATACTTGATTAAACGGCGCAGCTCCGCGGGGAGGGTGGACGTACAGGCGACTCCCATGTAGCATAGCGAACGACATTTGTGACAAAGAGGAGAGTGCTATGGCTGAGAAAGAGAATCTGGTTGTGGCTTCGAAGGTGAAGTCGTACATCAAGGAAAGCGCCGATCTGAAGTGTTCAGCCGGCGTTATCGACGTTCTGTCGGACAAGATTCGTGAATTGTGCGACGCCGCAATTGCAAGCGCCAAGTCGGACAAACGGAAGACGGTTCAGGAAAAGGACCTTCGATAAATAGATACGGGCCGGGACGATCGCCCGGCCCGAATTCTCCCGCTGCGGTCGCGAGTCTGGCGGGACTGCTATGAATCGTTACTCCCGAGCGAAGACAACCGCTAGTGCAAGATATCTGCCGCTCAGTTCGATCCTCTCCGTATAGACATCCACCAACCTGCGCTCACCTGACGCAAGCATATGCGTCTGTGTCTCATGTCCTGCATCGGCAGCAAACAGATGAGGCGGTTCCCGACCAGAAGCGGAGTTCGCAATTCCGGTGAGCTCAGCCAGTTTCATTCCAACAAGTTTCTCACGCGGGTAGCCGTAGAAACCTGTTGCGGCAGGATTGCAGTCGACAACTTCGGTCGTACGCGGGTCGAGCAGCAACCGGACAATGCCGGTCGTGTTGAACAGGGCGTTTCGCGCAGTTACCGCTTCCACTCTGTCGGTTACGTCGGAGAATATCGTCGCAAAACCCTGTTTCCCCCATGGAGTGCAGGTAATTGAGAAGTGACGCGCCAGACGGGGAAAATAGGTGGTGAAGCTGCGACTCGTTCGTTCACGAACCACCGATGCGTACTCGCCAAGATAGGGCGCTTCCGGGACATCATACGCGTCGGTTGCGAGGCGGTCGACGGTGTCCGCACGCGAGACACCGAGTATCTCCTCAAACATGCGGTTGCAGCCGACTATCCGGTAGTTGAGTGGCTGGCCATGTCCATCGTACAGAAGCTCGTGAATCGCGATGCCTTCCGATATCCCCTCGAACAGAGTCGCGAGCCGTTCGCTGGTTGCACGCAGCCTCTCCTGCGTGCGGTATTCATCGGTCACATCCCGGAATACGATGACACTGCCTGCGACCTCACCGGTTGCGGTCAGGATAGGTGCGCCTGAGTCGGCGATCTGATGCTCAGTTCCGTTTCGCGCCACGAGCACCGTATGGTTGGCGAGTCCTACCACGATACCTTCGGCAAGCACCCGCTCTATCGGGTTTTCGGCGGGCTCGCGGGTAAGGCTGTTTATGATGGTGAACACCTCGGACGCGTGCTTCCCGATCGCCTCCTCGGCGGTCCATCCGGTAAGTTGCTGCGCCACAGGATTGAGCCGTGTCAGCCTGCCGACCCTGTCGGTGGCCATCACACCGTCGGCAATCGAGGTCAGCGTCGCTTCGAGCTGTCTGCTTGATTCGAGAACCTGCCGCTCCGACAACTCCCGATCGGTAATATCGACCCCGAGACTGTAGAAACCGACAACTCTGCCATTCTCGAACTCAGGCACATAGGTGACAAGAAGCACGCGCTCCTCACCGTGTGCATTCAGTCGCGTCTGCTCGTAGGAGACAACATCACCCGACATTACCCGCTGAAAGTACGCTTCCGCTTCGCTGCGAACCTTCGAACCGATGATTTCGGGGCCCCGTTTGCCGATGAGGGCGTCCGGAGATCTGCCGTAGAGCTCGGCGAAGTGTCTGTTTACGTAGAGGTACCGTTCGTCGGCGCTGATGTGCGCAACGAGCACCGGCAGGTGATCGAGAAGCAGCGACAGCCGCTCCCTCTCATGACTCACGGCTTTTTCGCTCTCGCGCAGTTTTGACTTGGTGCTGTAGAGGCGATGCGCCATCTTGATCGAGGCGTCGAGAACCGTAGCGCCGGCTTCCTTTGTCACATAGCCGTATGAACCGATGTTTTCTGTCTTCTCGACGATGGCCGCCTCATTGTGGCTGGAGAGGAAGATCAGCGGCATATCGCGCAGCGAGAGAATCCGCCCTGCGGCTTCGGTACCGGACATTGCGTTACCAAGATCGATATCCATGAGAACAACATCTATTGAAACATCGTCGACTGCAAGTCGAACTGCTGTTTCCCCGTCGTGACACACTGATACCGAATAACCACGTTGCGAAAGCTCCTGTGCCTCGGCAAGCGCTATGATGGCCTCATCTTCAACAAGCAGTACGTTGAGCATCCGCCTGTCTGATTGGCGCACCGAGTCTGACATGAATTGGTCCCCTGAAATCCGATGCCGATTTCCACGGTCGCACTGCGACGTTCGGCCCGATTATACCAGAGCACCTGTCGAGAAACCAGTGAGCGGATAATGGTGCCCGGCCCGCATATGGTTTGGCGAGGTCTGGCGGTTCTGATATATTTTCAGCGTACGAGGGGGACAACATGGACGATCTGCAATCTCTGCAACGTGATTATGACCGGGTAAAGAGTTCGGGATTGAAACTGAATATGGAGCGCGGGCAGCCGGGGGATCAGAATTTCGATCTTTCAAACGGCCTGCTCTCCGCCGTGACCGAGAAGGATCTCCTGACTCCAACGGGAGTTGCAATTCGTAACTATCCAGGTGGTGTTGCCGGTCTGGCTGAAGCAAGAGAGTTGTTCAGCACCATTCTGAGGGTCAAACCCTCGCAGATGTTCGTGGGTGGCAACTCGAGCCTGAAGATACTTGCCGACCTGCTCCTGTGGGCACGTGTCTGCGGGCTTCGCGACAAGGAACGACCCTGGAAGGATGGAACCGAGAAGTTTATCGTCACGGTCCCCGGATACGATCGGCACTTTACGCTCCTGGCGACGCTTGGTTTTGAGATGGTGAGTGTCGGCATGACTCCCGAGGGACCGGACATCGACGCGATCGAACGGATTGCCGGTGGTGACGCCTCGGTAAAGGGGCTGCTTTTTGTCCCGACCTACAGCAATCCAACCGGTGAAACGGTCAGCAACCGGGTGGTCCATCGGCTCGCTGCAATGAAGACTGCGGCACCTGATTTCACCGTCTTTGCCGATGATGCCTACGCTGTGCATCACCTTGCCGCAAATCCGGTAGCTCCTGACAATCTTCTCGCAACAGCGGTGCAGTCCGGTAATCCTGACCGCGTGTTTCTGTTCGGCTCGACGTCCAAGATCACGTTTGCCGGTGCAGGCATCGGCTTCATGGCGACAAGCGAGTCGAATCTGGCGCACATCTCCCGCCTCTTCACCGCCGCCTATATCGGACCAAACAAGGTCGAACAGTATCGCCACGTGAAGTTCCTGAGCTCCTACCCCGGAGGGATTCCCGGACTCATGGAGCAGCACGCCGTGCTGCTTCGGCCAAAGTTTGCCGCGGTGCAGGAGGTGCTGCAGCGCGAACTCGGAGGCTCGGGTCTTGCAACCTGGACCAATCCCCACGGAGGCTACTTTGTCAGCTTTGACACGAGTCTGCCGGTCGCAAAGCGCGTCGTCGAGCTTGCAAAGGGTGCCGGAGTCGCACTGACCGCAGCAGGTTCAACCTACCCGCACGGTGTGGATCCGGAGGACAGAAATATCCGGCTTGCGCCGACCCGGCCGCCTGAGAACGAAGTTCGAAAGGCGATGGAAGTGGTCGCGCTCTGCGTGAAGCTCGCAAGTGCTGAGTTGCAGAAGCGGAAATGAGGCACGGCGCGCCTGGCGCCAAGCTCGCCGCGACCTGAAGCGCAGATCGATCGGCGTATGAACCGTCAGTCAGCGGGTTGAATTGGCTTCGCGCGCAGCGGACCGCGCCGCATCGAACACATCCTTCAGAGGAATGCCGCGCTCATCGGCAATGCGCCTGCAGTCCTCGTATTCCGGCGATCTCTGCACGACGCTGCCTGAATGCATCCCCTCTTTTATGCGCACCGGCCCCCAGGCCGTCTCCACCGAACGCCACTCGCGTGCAAGTCGGTGGACCGTACACGGCTCGAAACGCAAGCCGAACGTCGTGGTTTCCCGAAAAAGAAGCTCTGTCATCCGCGCAAGAAGCTGTTCTGAGCAGA
This sequence comes from Spirochaetia bacterium, assembly GCA_035530835.1. Classification (GTDB taxonomy): domain Bacteria; phylum Spirochaetota; class Spirochaetia; order DSM-27196; family DATKUC01; genus DATKUC01. The sequence continues at coordinate 4,858 of DATKUC010000098.1, read as the reverse complement.
GGACCTGCAGCATGAATGCGGGTCTGTTCTTTTTCATATAGATGGGAGTATAGAACACATCATTGGCACCGGCCGCGAAAAGGCGATCCACCAGGTGGCCGAGAAGCTCGCCGGAGATATCATCCAGATTCACCTCGATGCGCATGACATTTCCATCGATGTGCTCCTGCGTGTTACCCGGGCCGGTGGTTCCGGCGCCTGGTGCAGTAGTGCCGGCCTCGATGTCTCCGGTTGTCCGTACAGGCGGTGCGCCCGCGGCCGACTGGCCAAGCACCGCTCGCACAACATTCGGCCGATCGGGAAAGTTCTTGCTGCCGGCACCGTACCCGATTGCCTCCACGGAGACTGAAGGAAGCGCACCGAAGGAATCTGCCATCGTAGCCACAATCGCCGCACCCGTCGGCGTTGCAAGCTCGGTTTCCATCGCATCCTGCCGGATCGGCTTTCCTCGCATTATTTCGAGAGTTGCGGGGGCAGGAACCGGATAGAGGCCGTGCTGCGTCTTCACCCTTCCGCTGCCGAGTGGAACCGGTGACGCCACGATTCTATCGGCGCCGATGAAGTCAAGAAGCACGGCTGCGGCAACGATATCGACAATCGAATCAACCGCGCCTACCTCGTGAAAATGGACAGTTTCCACCGGAACACCATGTATCTTTGCTTCTGCTTCCGCTATGCGCCGGAAGATTCGCAGTGCGGTCTCAGTCGCGCGCGGGCTCAGGTTCGCACGCTGGATGATGCCGACGATGTCTGCGTGGGAGCGATGGGCTTGATCGTGATGTTGGTGCGGCCCGTGTTCGTGATCCTCGTGGTGGTGATGTTCGTGCGGCCCATGTTCGTGATCCTCGTGATGGTGGTGCTCATGGTCAGGATGCGCGTGTTCATGATGCTCGTCGACTGTCGTGTGCACATGGAACTTGGTGGCGGTGATCCCGCACCGATTTACCGATTCGACGCTCACGGTGAACTCGTCCGACATCTCCAGCCTGGCGAGTTCGCCTCTCATTCGCTCAAAGTCCAGCCCCAGATCGAGGAGAGCACCGACGGTCATGTCGCCGCTGATTCCGGAGATGCAGTCGAGATAGAGAACACGCATTGATTGCCTTCCTTCGGGTTCTGTCAGTGGTTTTGTGGGGAGCTCACCAGCGATCCGATGAGTGCTGCGTAGTAGCCGGCTCCGAATCCATTATCGATGTTTACCACGCTGATGCCGGGTGCGCATGCATTGATCAGCGTGAGCAATGCCGAGAGTCCGTGAAAGTTCGCCCCATAACCGATGCTTGTCGGTACGGCCACTATCGGAGCTCGCACGAGACCGGCGAGCACACTGCCGAGTGCGCCCTCCATGCCCGCGGCAACCGCGATTGCGGTCGCGCCGCGGATCAGTTCGAGACGGGCGAACAACCGGTCGATGCCGGCAACTCCGACGTCGTAGACGCGCTCGACGCGGCAGCCGAAAGCCTCGGCGGTGACGGCCGCCTCTTCGGCGACCGGCTCGTCCGCAGTTCCGGCAGTCACAACGGCAACGTAACCCGGGAACAGGACGGCCGGCTCATCGTGAGCCTTCCAGGAGAGGGTGCGTGCCCGCCGGTTGTAAACGATATCGGGAATTGCGGCGACGGCGGCTTCGGCGGTCTCCGGACTCACCCGGGTCGCAAGGGCACGACGCTCGGATTTCGTGAGCAGTTCGAACAGGTGAACGACCTGTTCGGTGGTCTTTCCTTCTCCGAATATGACTTCAGAAAAGCCGGTACGCGCTCGCCGGTCACGATCGAGTTTCGCGAAACCGAGGTCTTCGAAACTCGACAGCATCCTGAGTGCGTCTTCAGGTTTCATGGACTGCTCAAACACAGCAGTGAGGATCCGCGAGAGTTCGCTGTCGGACGGTCTCATCCTACGAAAGACCCGGATTCATACTGCCGCTTCGATACCCGGCAAGATCGAGCGTGACATACTTGTAGCCGAGCTCGCGAAGCTTGCGAGAGATCGATTCGCGCTGCCCCACCACGAGGGCAATATCGTCCGGTTCGACTTCGATGCGTGCCACATCTCCATGCGTCCGAACCCGTACCTGCGTGACACCAAGACCTCGGATAAACTCTTCAGCATTATCTACCATGAGCAGTTTCTCCCGGGTAATTACTTCACCGAACGCAATTCGCGACGACAGACAGGCAAGCGCCGGTTTGTCCCAGGTCGGCAGCGCAAGCATTCGTGAAAGTTCGCGCACATCGTCCTTCGACATGAACGCTTCCTGAAGCGGCCCCTTGACACCTTTCTCGATAGCTGCGCGAATGCCGGGCCGGAAATCGCCGAGATCGTCGGTGATCAGTCCGTATACGATGTGATCGTAACCGCCCTGCTGCTGGATCGGAATGAGATACTCGAACAGATTATGCCTGCAGAAGTAGCAGCGATTGCGATCGTTCGCCGCATAGCCGGGCACTGCGAGTTCAGACGTGCTCACCAGCCGGTGAGGCACACCCATGTCGGCGGCAAGGCGTTTCGCGTCTTCGAGTTCACGCGCGGGGTAGGTCTCGGAATCCGCAGTGACGGCCAGCACGTTCTGGCTTCCCAGCTCGTCTACCGCGACGCGAAGAAGCAGTGCACTGTCCACGCCGCCTGAGAACGCAACAAGCACGCGCTTGAGCGCCCTGAGTGAGCCCTTCAGCAGTTCGTACTTTTCCGGAAGTGTCAGCTGAGAATTATCCTGGACCGATGATTGACTGATTGCTTGTTTCATAGGCTGTAGTTACCGGTGTTCCAAGGTACTACACCGGCGAATCGGCAGTCAAGGCAACGAGTTCTTCACTCACCTTCCAGAGACGCTTCCACTCTTCCTGATTCATCGAGGCAGGGCTTGAGGCCGCTTCCTTCTCCTTTTCGAAATACTTGCCACTTACTCCCTCGACATCACCGGATGCCGCAAGGTAGATCGTTGTTCTCGCTCCCTTCTCCGGACTGATCGCCAACGGCCTGGCCAGTCCCATAACCACCTTTGAAAGGACTCCGATGAAACCACCTGACTGTTTGCCGAATCCTGTGGCGACAAATCCGGGATGCAGAGAGTTCGCGGTGACAGGCAATCCGCGCTCCGCGATCCTGCGTGCGAGCTCGTAGGAGAACATGGTGAACGCGAGCTTCGAGTTGCTGTACGCTCCGAACGCGGAGTACTTACGCTCCATCTGCAGATCTTCAAAATCGATCTTTCCGCCACGATGAGCGCCCGAGGAGACGTTCACAACGCGAGCGCGCCGCTGTGGGTTCCCGGATTGCGCAAGCATGTCCAGAAGGAGGTTCGTCAGAAGAAACGGCGCGAGGTGATTCACCGCGAGCGTCATCTCATACCCGTCGTCGGAGAGTTCGCGGTTGAATGAAATTGCACCCGCGTTGTTCACCAGGACATTCAGCCGGTCGTATCGCTTCCTGAACCCGATCGCCAGCTGACGCACCGCCTCGAGCGATGAGAGATCACCGATGAGGTACTGAACGTCACCGTTCTGGGTCATCCTCTTTATATCGTCGACCACCCGCTTGGTCTTCTCGATGTTGCGCCCGACTATCACCACTCGCGCACCAAGCCAGGTGAGTTCCCGCGCTGCAACAAGTCCGATACCGCTCGTGCCGCCGGTCACCAGGACCGTCTGGCCATGCATATCATTCATACGGTAAAAGATACTCGCTGGAACGCGCTCTGTGTAGCCGTCGCGCCGGATCTAGAAGTGAAACAGAAATGGAACGCTTGATTCAGGTATCGAATGTATGCTGTTCGTTGCGAGCAGGTCCAGCCAGGTCTTGAAATCGACTGTGAGGTGAGTCGGATTTGTCACGCGATGGGAGAGGATGTCGAACCGAAACTCTTCCAGTTCGACGTTTGTTTCATTTTCGGCGCCGACAAGATGGTAGTATTTCACGAGGGGACGGCGGCCGAACTCCTTGAACCACTCATCCATGCACTCAGCATACTCCAGAGCGCGCAGGTACACCAGACTGCAGCCTCCATGATAGATTACGGTCTGTCCGTCATGGAGGAGGAATCCTGGCGATGAAGAAAGTAATATTTCGTTTCGGCCGAGTACTGTCTTCGAACGGTGGAAAGATCTCCGGCGAAATCAGCGGCATCCCGGTCACATCACCGGTCGAAGTGCTGCGGGACGAACTGGGAATTCCGCACATCTTCGCGGACAACGAACTTGACCTGGTGACTGCGCAGGGATTCGTCCATGCCCAGGATCGCCTGTGGCAGATGGAGTCCGGCCGCCGTGTCGCGTCAGGCAGACTTGCCGAGGCCGGTGGCGCGGCCCTTGCGGACCTCGATCACTTCACGCTTCTTGCCGGTTTCAAGGGTATTCGTGACCGTGCCATCGCAACGCTCACGCCCGAAAATCGAAAACTGCTTGAAGCATACGCTGCGGGCATCAACGCGTACATCGACTACGCGGGAGATGATGTGCCGCTCGAGTTCAAAACGTTGAAGCTTACCCCTCCGCGATGGTCGGTTGACGACCTGTGCGGAGTGCTCCCCCTGAACGCATGGTTTCTGCAGACAAACTATCACGAAGAGATCGTCGCGGTGCTCGCCCGCGACCGGCTCACAAGCGAACAGTTCGCCGAGCTCTACCCGTCGGGACCGAACGCAAAGATCCCGCATGAACCCTTCTTCGAGCGTTTCGCGAAGACACGAGTCGCGCCGTTCCTGCCCGCGGCACTTGCGTTTTACCCCGAACTTTCGGCGGCCGGCGGCGGCAGCAACAACTGGGCGATCAGGCACGGCGAAGGCGGAATGCCCGAAATTGCCAACGATCCGCACCTTGCGATGACGGTGCCACAGGTGTGGCACGTCTGCCACCTCCACTGT
>DATKUC010000097.1:0-15230 GCA_035530835.1 Spirochaetia bacterium | reverse complement strand
TCGTTGACACTCGCAGGGCGTTCGGCTACAGTCTATTCCCGTACTTGCAAGACGCCGGCGTGGCGGAACTGGTAGACGCAGCAGACTCAAAATCTGCCGCCTTCACGGGTGTGGGAGTTCGAGTCTCCCCGCCGGCAACGGATCCGAACTTCCGCTACACAAGATATTTCAGATACAGCCCTTCATCCAAGTCGAGAAACCGGTCAAGTATGAACGGGTCGAACGTGTGACCGCGTTCGCTCTTCATGGTCTGCAGCGCCTCCTCAAGAGTGTAGGCGGCGCGATAGGGCCGATCGGTCGTCAGAGCATCCCACACATCGGCAACGGTTACGATCCGTGCCTCAACGGGAATTGCCTCTTCACGAAGTCCCGCTGGATACCCGGTTCCATCCCACTTCTCCTGATGGCAGAGAGCAACCCTCGCGACCATCTCGACATCATCGATGCAGCTGAGAATCCGATGTCCTTCGACGGTGTGACGCTTCATCTGGTCGTATTCGGAGGCAGTAAGCTTATCCGGTTTATTGAGGATGATGTCGGAAACGGCGATCTTTCCCACATCATGAACGATAGCTCCGAGGTAGACCACGCGGACAATCTTCGACGAAAGCCCGAGATTGATCGCAAGGCTGCCCGCGTAGTGGGCAACCCTGAGCACATGACCTCCGGTGTAGTTGTCCTTCGACTCGATTGCCGAGGCAAGCGTGTGGAGAAAGGATTCGAGGCGAATATCCGGTTCGAGGGTCGCGAGTTCACTGTCACTCACCAATCAGCTCCACGAAGAGCGCGACCTGCGCGGAAAGCCATCCGGTCCAGACCCTTCACAGAGTATTGTCGGCCGATTTCCTGCGATGCTTCAATGAAGCTCAGGTGACCCGGGAATTCCTGAGTATTCGATAGAGCAGCGATGGCCACACCGCATTAAGGAAGAGCGCAAGCCGCGTGCGGGCGTCAAGTCCAACGTAGACTTCGTTCCGTCTGCGCTCGAGCGCCCTGACAATGGTGGTCGCGGCCTCCTCCGGCCCTATTCCCGCTGCCTGGCTTGGGTCCATTGCTCCATGGGCGGAACCATCCCCGGAGAGTGCACTTTCGGAAACTTCGGTGCGCACGAAACCTGCGACGACGAGTGTGATCTGAACATTGTGCTTCCACTCCTCGAGACGAAGCGCCTCGAAGTAACCGTGAAGCGCATGCTTTGCCGCGGAGTAGGCCGAGCGAAGCTGGGTCCCGAACTTTCCGACAATACTCGTGACGACGACGATTGAGCTCTCAGGAAGCGTGCGCATTGAGGTGAGCAGATTGCGCGACAGCACGACCGGCGCGAAAAAATCGACATCCAGGATTCGTCTGATCACCGCCTCGCCGGTCTCAGCGGCGGTCGACCTCTGGCTCACGCCCGCGTTGTTAATGAGAATGTCGACCCGCCCGAACATCTCGATGGCGCGGGTCGAAAGCTGCTGAAGGTCGGACGAATTGCCCAGGTCTCCGGAAAGGATACCGACGCGTTCGCTGCCGAGCTCTCGCTGCAGCTCCTCGAGCAGAGTGGTCCGTCGCGCGGTGAGGATGAGCCGGGAGCCCTTCTTCGCGAGCGCGACGGCAAGCGCCCGGCCAATTCCGGAACTTGCGCCAGTTATCCATATCACCTTGTCCGCAAGATTCATCCCGGCCATCCACTCTCCTCCGGTATCGGGTTTACGTAGTTGAGAGCTCGGCGCGTGAAAACTCCGCAAAGCTCTGGCTCTTGAGCTTCCGCTCGATTTCCGCGCGCAGACGGATCCAGATCGGATGCACGGAACACCGGTTGCTCATATCGCACTCACGACTGCGGACGGCACATGCGTTCAGAACGACGGGGCCCTCCATGACTACTATAACATCATAGAGGGAAATGGCTTCGGGTTCACGGCCAAGCGTGAACCCGCCATTCACTCCGCGACGAGAGACGACTATGCCGGCGCGACCAAGCTTCTGGACAATTTTCGCGAGGAACGTGCGGGGTATCTGCATCTGTTCGGCGATTTCGCCGATCATGGTGACGTTACCCGCATGCTGGGCGAGGTACTGGACGCACCGCACCGCGTAGTCGGTCTTTCGCGTAATCTGCATCAGTAGCCTTCCAGTTCACCTTCGAGCAACTTTGCGGTAACCGGCTTCCTGAAGAAACGGTATACCATGAACTGGTATACGATAATGAGCGGAACAAAGATTGCCGCTACCACAGTCATCACCGTGAGCGTGAGAGCACTCGAGGATGAGTTGAAGATGGTGAGGCTGTGAGCCGGATCCATTGATGAGGGGATCAGATTCGGATACAGGCCGATAATACCGGTGAATACGACCATGATGATCGTGGCACCAGAGGCAGAGAACGCAAGCAGCGTTTTCCCCTGTGCCGAAAAGAGCCGGGAGGCGAGCAGCGCCACCACCGCGACGAGCGGAACCGCGAACCAGCCTGGAGCGGCAAGGAAGTTGGAGTAAAGCTTCGTGTAGACAGCAGTCGCGGCGAGGAAGAGTACGGCGAGTCCCAGGAGTATGTACCAGAGTTTCGATGAGAGCGCCGCGGCCCGTCTGCCAAGATCGTCACCGGTACGCATCGCGATCCAGAGCGCGCCATGGTGCAGGAAGAGCGCGAGAAACAGCAATCCGGTCAGCACTCCGTAGACGTTCAGCAAGCCGAAGAAGGTACCATGGTACCCTGTTGCGTCGATCAGGAGGCCCTGGAAGATATTGCCGAACGCGACTCCGAACAGGAGCGCAGGGAAGAAGCTGCCGACAAGAGCCAGCACATCCCACACCTTTCGCCATCTGTCACCATCGACCCGTTCGCGAAACTCGATCGCGACACCGCGGATGATGAGCGCCCAGAGAATGATGAGAAGCGGCAGATAGAGGAAGCTGAACATCGCCGCGTATGTTCCGGGGAAAGCCGCGAATGTCGCGCCGCCGGCGGTGACCAGCCACACTTCGTTCCCGTTCCATACCGGGCCGACCGAGCCCAGGATCATGCGCTTTTCGGTGTCGTTTCGCGCAAGAAAGTTATAGAGCATACCGCTGCCAAGATCGAAACCGTCAAGTGCAAAGTAGACGGCCCAGAGGAGACCCCACAGAATGAACCAGAGTACCTGAAGTGTCATGATATTCCCCCCTTCACTCTGCGAACTTCTTCGAATACTTCGTGAGGAGAAACACGTCCACCACGAGGAGCGTACCGTACAGCACGACGAATCCGATGAGCGAGATGAGCACGTCTGCGGTCGTGATTGACCGCGATACCGCGTCCCGGGTGGACAGCATGTTGTAGACGATCCACGGCTGACGCCCGATCTCGGAAACAATCCATCCAAGCTGTGCCGCAACGTACGGCAGGAAGAGCGAAATCAGCATCACCCACAGGAACCAGCGGAACTGTTCGAGCATATCCTTGCGCGACAGGTAGAACGAGACCGCGGCAAGGAGCACGAACAGGAAGCCGAGCGCGATCATCAACCTGAACGCGATGAAGTTGATCATGACCGGGGGTCGGTCGGCAGCCGGGAAGTCGAGCAGGCCGGTGATGGTCGCATTCGGGTTGTGGAACGCGACAAGGCTCAACCCCTTCGGAATCGGCAGGGCCTGGATCAGGTTGCGATCGTGCGCAGGATCGGGTATCTGGATGAGATAGAACGGCGCGGCGGTTTCGGTATGCCACTGCGCTTCGACAGCGGCAAGCTTCGTCGGCTGATAGCGGGACATTTCAAGGCCGCTCAGATCCCCCGCAACGATGAGCAGCACCGAGCATACCAGCCCGAAGGTTGCACTGATGCGGAATGACTTCTTGAAGAAATCGTTGTCGGACTTTCTGAGGATGTGGAATGCGGAGATTCCCATGACGAAAAACGCTGCGAGCACGTAGCCGGCAAGTACGGTGTGTGCAAACTTCGTCCAGCCGTAGCTGTTCGTGAGGAGTGCGCCAAAGTTGGTCATGACCGCCCTGCCATTCTCGATTGCGTACCCGACCGGATGCTGCATCCAGCCGTTGGCGATGAGAATCCAGAGCGCGGAGAGCGAACTTGCAAATGCGACAACCCAGATGACGGCTGCGTGGGCCCGCTTCGACAGCCGTTTCCACCCGAATATCCACAGGCCGATGAAGGTCGATTCCAGGAAGAACGCGACAGTCGCCTCGATAGCGAGCGGTGCCCCGAAAATGTCACCGACATAGTTGGCGTATCCCGCCCAGTTCATACCGAACTGGAACTCCAGCGTAATGCCGGTCACTACACCGACTGCAAAGTTGATGATGAACAGCTTTCCCCAGAACTTGGCCATTCTCAGGAAAGTCTCATCGCCGGTGCGGACGTACCGCGTCTCCATGTACGCAACAAGCACCGACAGGCCCAGTGTGAGCGGCACGAAGAAGAAGTGAAAGATGGCAACTACGGCAAACTGCAGTCTGCTCAGCGCCTCTACATTCATAAGATTCCTCCGGGTGGTAATACAGGATTTGGTTGGTCTTGTTTACTCTACGCCCGCCCCTCAAATGTTGTCAATAAGTTGGTGGTAAAAGGTGTACACCCACCGCCCGGGAGTGGTTAGTATAGAGCGCATGAACGAAAGTGAAGCGCCATCCCGGAAAGCGACAGTGTGGCTCAAGGCAGGCGCCGGGCCGGTTCGAAGATTTCTCGCGGCGTCGATCCTGCTCGGAATCGCATCGGGTATCCTCATCGTAATCCAGACCTCAGTCCTCGTAGGAATTGTCAACGGCGCACTCTTCGAGCATCGCACGCTCAGCGAACTCACTCTTTCGATCTCGATACTTGCCGCACTCTTCCTCGCCCGAGCGGCAACGCTCTACGCTTCCCGCCGGGCGGGATACGCAAGCGCTTCCCGGGTGAAACTCGACACGCGTTCGCGCATTGTCGCGAGCCTTCGCGAGCTGGGGCCGGTCACCCTCTCCCGCGAACATGGAGGTGAGCTTGCGCAAACGGCAATGGACGGTGTTGAAGCACTCGAGGGCTACTACGCACGTTACCTTCCGCAACGTGCGGTAGCGTCGCTGCTTCCTCTGCTGATCCTTGCCGTTGCATTTCCGCTTGACTGGATTTCGGGCATCATCTTCACCGGCACAGCGGTGTTCATCCCGCTGCTGATGGTATTGATCGGCGAAGAGGCCCGGCTGCGGAATCAGGAGCAGTGGAGACAGCTTTCACACATGAGCTCGCGATTTCTGGACGCGTTGCGCGGACTCGGAACGCTCAAGATGTTTGGTGCCGCCGGCAGAGAGGCGCAGGTGATTGCCCGCCTTTCGGAGGAACACAGGAGTGCGACCATGAGCGTGGTCCGCATCGCGTTCGTCTCATCGCTCATGCTCGAACTGATAACGACGGTCAGCATCGCGCTGGTTGCGGTCACCGCCGGTTTCCGATTACTCGCAGGGGAGATGCAGTTTTCGCACGCGTACTTCATCCTGCTCATTGCGCCGGAGTTCTACCTGCCTCTGCGGACGATGGGAAATCACTACCATGCCCGCATGGCCGCGGCGGCCGCGGCGGAGCGGATCGTTGAACTACTCGAACGTCCCGCGACGGAGTCCGATCGCATCGAGGCGGAAACTCACGAACTGACTGAACAGGAGGACGGCGGACGGGGAATCGACATACGGTTCGAGAAGGTCAGCTTCAGGTACGATGCGGCATCCGACGTGCAGCGACCGCCCGCTCTTGACGAGCTGAACTTATCGATCATCCCCGGCGAACACGTCGCCCTGTTCGGCCCAAGCGGTGCGGGCAAGAGCACAATTCTCTCGCTGCTGCTTCGTTTCTGCGCGCCCGCCTCCGGAACTATCACCTCCGGTGGCGTCGACCTCGGCACGATGGATCCGGACCGCTGGCGCGCGCAGATCTCATGGATGCCGCAGAAACCGACGTTGTTCTCCGGATCGATCCTCGAGAACATACGGCTCGGTCGGCCTATCGCAACTGAGGCAGAGGTCAGGGAAGCAGCACGCTCCGCGCGCGCCGACGAGTTCATCCGAACGCTCCCCCTCGGATACGATACGCATGTGGGAGAGCTCGGACAGGGATTTTCCGGAGGTGAGATCCAGCGAATTGCGCTTGCGCGACTGTTCCTGCGCCATGCGCCGCTCATTCTGCTGGACGAGCCGGGTGCGCACCTGGACGGCACAACCGAGTCGCTGCTCCATGAGGCGATCGCCGAGCTCTCTCGGGGAAAGACAATGGTGATTGCGGCGCACCGGCCGAGTGTCGTCGATCTCGTCGACCGCATCGTCGTGATCGAGAACGGCGCGGTGTGTGAAAGCGGCGAGCACAGGCGGCTCGTAGAGGAAGGCGGAGTCTATGCCCGCATGATGGAGAGCTTCAGGATGGAATTGTGAAAGAGTTCATGAGACTCGCAAGACTCATCGCACCCTATCGTGCGTGGGTGGCGCTCGGCGTGGCGCTCTCGGTCATCACCGTGCTCGCAAACGTAGGACTCCTCGCCCTTTCGAGCTGGTTCATCACCTCAATGGCGATAGCAGGAATTTCCGGAGCCGCCATGAACTACACGCTGCCGGCGGCTGCAGTACGCGGGCTTGCGCTGACCCGCACCGGAGGGAGATACGCCGAGCGGTTCACAAATCACAACACGACGTTCAAGGTGCTTTCGGCGCTGCGGATATGGTTCTACACGCGGATCGAGCCGCTTGCACCCGCACGCCTTGAGGCGTACCGAAGCGGAGACCTCCTGAGCCGGATCGGTGCCGATGTCGATACGCTCGACGACTTCTACGTGCGCGGTCTCGTGCCGATTCTGGTGGCGCTCCTCAGTGTCGCGGCGATCGTTGCGTTCATCTGGACCTACAGCGCGCTGCTCGCACTGACCGATCTCGCCTTCCTCCTGGTTGCCGGCCTCGCGCTTCCGCTCTATCTTGCCCGCTGGGGCAACGGCCCGGGACGGGAGCTCGTGGTCTCGGCGTCCGAGCTCCGGGCCACACTGGTGAATCATGTCGATGGAATGGCCGAACTTGTGGCCTTTGGCGCGATTGACGGGCACGAGCGGAAGATCCGCGAACTGAGCATCGGGCATGACCGGCAGCAGCGGGCGATGAGCAAACTCGCCGGGGCAACCGACGCGGTGATGATGCTCTGTGCAGGGTTTGCGATGTGGACGGCGCTGCTCGTGCTCCTGCCGCAGGGCGGCCGCAGGGTGGACGGGCCGACAGTCGCGATGCTTCTCGTTGTCATGCTTGGCAGCTTCGAGGCGGTCATGCCGCTGCCCGAAGTGGCCCGGCGTCTCGGAGAGATCCGCACGGCCGCGCAGAGACTCTTCGGCCTTGTCGATGAAGAGCAGACCGACAGCTCGATTCGCGTTCCGGCCCGTGCGGCACCTCTGCCGGAGGCAACCGACATCAGGATTCGCGATCTGCATTTTCGCTACGACAGCGACCTGCCCTTCGCGCTCGACGGAATCGACCTTGACCTGCCCGCCGGCGGAAAGATGGCGGTGATCGGACCGAGCGGCGCCGGAAAGACCTCGCTCACCTCCGTGCTGCTTCGCTTCAGGGAGTATGAGGCGGGAACCGTAACAATCGGCGGAACCGAACTTCGCGACCTTGCCCCCGACGATGCGCGGTCGCTGTTTTCGGTCGCTGCACAGCGTCCGCATCTTTTCCAGACAACGATCAGAGAGAATCTTGTGCTCGGAAACCCCGATGCGGACGAGGCGCAGATTCTGCACGCGGTGGAGGCCGCCCGGATCGGGGAGCTCCTGCAGTCGCTTCCCGCAGGGCTTGATACCGAAGTCGGCGCGAACGGTCTGGCATTCTCGGCGGGCCAGGGCAGGCGCATTGCTATAGCACGTGCACTCCTGAAGCGGGCACCCATCCTGATACTCGACGAACCGACTGAAGGTCTCGACGGTCCGACCGCGCGCGCGCTCATCGAGTCGGTATTTGCAGCGGCGGCCGGCCGGTCAATCATTCTCATCACGCATCTGAAGTTCGGACTCGATGCAGTGGACGAAGTGATATCTATCGCACAGGGACGCAGACTGTAGCGACTCGTAGTCACATCAGTGCCGGTCATGCTATGATCGGTGCGTCGATTCCGGGAATCTTGTCCGCAGTTATTGAAATCATCAACAGGCGAAGCGTCGCTTCCTGAGACCGCGGCATGCGCAAATACGTGCCGGGCCCGCATCGCGATCGGACGGTCGCCTCGGAGGCGGTTGTGGAGCTGAGACTCAAAGATCTCGCCGAAATACTCAACGTCTCGGAAAAGCAGATTCTCGATTGGGTTCGGGGCGGTGACATGCCCTATCACCGTGTCGGGCATTTGTATTACTTCAATCGCGGCGAAGTTGGCGAATGGATTGTCCGTTCAGGCTCGCCCCTCTCATCGCGTCTGCTCGAGCTCTCGATAGCGGGCCGCCCGACACGATTGACCGAGCTGATGCGAGCCGGGGGAGTTCATGAGGGGTTGCCCGGATCCACGAGGAAGCAGGTGCTCCATAATGCGATTCTCGCCATGCCGGGCATCGAAGGTGTCGCTCGCGAAGATCTCCTGAAAGCCCTGCTCGATCGGGAGGAGCTGATGTCGACGGCGATCGGCCACCGCATTGCGGTACCCCACCCGCGAAATCCCATCGTCGCGAACATCGATGACGCACGGGTCGCGCTCTGCTACCTTGCAACTCCGGTGGACTACGATGCGCCGGACGGGCTGCCGGTGGATACTCTGGTGGTGATTCTCTCCTACAGTCCCCGCCGCCATCTCGAAGTACTTTCCAAAATCTCCTACCTGTGTCATATGGAGAGCTTTCGCGACCTGCTCGCCCGAAGGGCGTCACCGGAGGTCGTTTTCGACTTTGTTCACTCAGTCGAGGTAACTTGGCAGCGGGAGGAGACACAGTGACGGCTCTTCTGTGCGGTATTGCGCTTTTTGTCGTGGCCGGGCTCGTGGCAGCGCTTCTGCCGAGACGGCTGCAGGGTGGGATATTCGCCACCCTCTCGGCTGCAGCGGCAACCCTCCTCATATTCTCCTCGGTCCAGGTGATTGCGGGAGGATTACCGATATCGGCGGCACTTCAGCTATCGATGCCGGTCGGGGCTGCGGTTCTCAAGCTCGATCGACTTGCCGCGTTCTTCGCGATCATTATTGCCGCAGGGGGCGCGCTGACCGCTCTCTACTCTGCGGGCTATCTCGACGCCTACCGCGGAAACCCGAAGTACTCGACGGGAGCGTACTACCTCTTTCTGGGCATACTCGAATCATCGATGCTGCTGGTTGTGATCTCCCGAAATATGTTGTTCTTCCTCGGAAGCTGGGAGCTCATGACCATCGCCTCGACCTGCCTCGTATTGTTCGAACATGATCGGCGCGATGTGAGACGGGCCGGGGTCTACTACTTCGCCGCGATGCAGGTGGGCGCCGCATTTCTCATGGTGGCATTCAGCTGGGCTGCCGTCTCCACCGGAACGCTTGACTTCGACGGCCTCCGCTCGCTGCTTGCTCACAACAGAGCCGCAGCAATCACAATACTTGCGCTGTTCTTCGCAGGATTCGGCACGAAGGCCGGCCTCGTCCCGCTGCACACCTGGCTGCCGCGCGCCCATCCGGCGGCACCCGCCCCGGTGTCAGCTATCATGTCCGGTGTCATGATCAAAACGGGTATCTACGGCATTCTCAGGATGGTCTCCGAAGTCGGCAATCCGGGGCTGGCATTCTCTGCGGTCGTGGTAGTTGTCGCCGTCGCAACCGCGCTTCTTGGCATCATGAATGCTGCCGGCCAGAACGACCTGAAACGGGTACTCGCCTACAGCAGCGTTGAAAACAGCGGCATTATCGCACTCGGTATCGGGGTCGCGATGGTGGGGCAGGCGACCGGAAACGGAATGATGGCGGCGGCGGGTTACCTCGGCGCGCTTCTGCACACACTGAACCACTTCACATTCAAGATGTCGCTCTTCTTCGGCGCGGGAATGGTCTATTCGCGGACGCACGAGCTGAACATGGAGCGACTTGGCGGCCTCGTTCACCGGATGCGCAGCACTGCGGTGTTCTTCCTGATAGCCTCACTCGCAATATGCGGGCTGCCGGCGCTGAACGGATTTACCGGCGAGTTCGCCGTCTACCTGGGTCTCGCCTCAGGCACGGGAAACGGCAGTCTGGCGGTGAGTCTCGTGGCGCTGCTCGGCCTGTCAGGCCTTGCGCTCGTCGGTGCGGCCGCCCTGCTCGTCTTCACGCGGCTCTACGGAATTGTGTTTCTGGGAACCCCGCGCAGCGATGCCGCCGGTCAGCTGCGGGATATAAGCAACCGCGGCAGAATGCTCATGACTGCGGCAACGGCAACGGTCACCGCACTGGTTGTCGCGCTCGGCGTCGGTGTTCAGTTCGTGCTTCCGGCGCTCGGACGCGTGGTCGTGGAGCTTGGGTCGGGGGGACGGACCGGAACGCTCAGCACGTCACTCGCGCAACTAGGAACGACATTTTCCGACATGAACGGCGTGGTTCTGCTGTTCGCCGGAATCGTCGCTGCGCTCCTCGGCCTCAGAATGCTTCTCCTTCAGGGCAGGTCTTTCGCTCGGGCAAAGACCTGGAACTGCGGCTACCAGGGATCAATCGAGCGCGCTCAATATACGGCAGGCTCGTTCGCCGCTCCCTTCCTCAGCCTGATCGAACCGTTCGTTCCGGTGCGCCGGCGTGTCCTGCCGCCTGAGACTCCGTTTGCCGCGAACGCGTCAATTGATGAGCACAGATCCGACACGAGCGAACGGTACGTGGCCGCACCGATCATCAGTTCGGCGCGATGGATCCTGTCGCTGTTTCGCTGGGTTCAAAGCGGGCGCACGCAACACTACATACTGTACGGTATGGTCTTTCTCATCGTGCTGGTTGCGCTCGTGTTCGGGGGGCTCTGATGGCAACTATTGTGTACCTCGTGCTCATGACGGTCGGTGCGATCCTGTTCGTCGGCATCATCAACCGCGTAAAGGCGGTCTGGGGCGGACGTCGCGGCGTTCCGCTCTGGCAGCTCGGGTATGACCTTGCGCGGCTGCTCAGAAAGGGTGAGGTCGTGAGCACGACCACCTCGTTCATCTTCCGCGCAGCCCCTTCGTTGAGCCTGGGAGCGATCATTACCGCAGCGCTTCTCGTGCCGCTCCCCGGTAGTCACGCAGTACTCGCGTTCCGCGGCGATTTCGTGCTGTTTGCGTATCTTCTGGCATTCGCGCGTTTTGTGCTGGTGGCGGCGGCTCTGGACACCGGAAGCAGCTTCGAAGGAATGGGCGCGTCACGCGAGGTGACCTTTGCCACGATAATCGAACCCGCATTCTTCATTCTGATGGGAACCCTGGCACTCGCGAGCGGCAGAAGCTCGTTCACCGGGATTTTCGATGCGCTTGGCGGGAGTTCAGCCTACACTCTGGTTGTGCGGCTGCTCTGCGCCGTTGCGCTTTTCATCATGCTGCTCACCGAAGGTTCGCGCGTCCCGGTCGACGACCCCAACACTCACCTTGAGCTCACCATGATCCACGAGGTGATGATTCTCGATACATCAGGACCGGATCTCGCGTTCGTGCACTTCGGTCATGCGCTCAAGATGGTGACAATTGGCGCGCTGGGGGCGAACGTTGCGGCAATCGGCGTGTTCGGCAGACTCACGGCTTTACCCGTGGTTCACGCTCTCTTCGGTGGGCTCCTGCTGGCGGCGGCGCTTGCGATTACCGCGGCCGCGGTAGGCATTGTCGAATCGCTTTTCGCGCGTGCCCGCCTGGCTCATCTTCCGCAGATGATGTTCGTCATGACCGCGTTGTCACTGACCGCCTTCGGCATCGTTTCGTTCTTCTCGCACGGAGGGTACTGATGGCGGATCTGCTCATTGTACTGCTCGGAACCACCATGCTTTACCTGTTCGCTGCAAGCCGACTCGAGGGATACGTCCGTACACTGTCGATCCAGGGTGCATTGCTGTTCGCACTCGTCGTGGTCGGGCCTCACGATTCCGGCTGGCTCAACGTTTCGTTCCTCGTTTTCGAAACGCTGGTGGTCAAGACGATCGCGCTGCCCTACCTGATCCTGAGGGTGATTCGCCGCAACGAAATCGGTCGGGAGGTGGAACCGAACATTTCGCAGTTCTACTCGATTCTCATTGCAACCGCGATATTCGGGTTCGGATTTGCCGCTGCATTCTGGGCCGCGGGAAAGGAGTCGGGCATCCAGCCACTCTTCTTCGGCGTATCGACCGCCATCATCATATCGAGCCTCTTCCTCGTGATTAGCCGGAAACGGATAGTGACGCACATTCTCAGCTACATGGTGCTCGAGAACGGAATCTTCCTGCTTTCGCTCTCGGTTGCAAACGAGATGCCGCTGCTGGTAAACCTCGGTGTGCTGCTCGACCTTTTCATCGCGGTGTTTCTCCTGGTGGTCTTCTTCAACAAGATCAGTGAGATGTTTGACGGCGATCACATCGACGTGCTCACTGAGCTGAAGGATTGATGAAACGATGCTTGCACTTGTACTGATTGCGCCTGCCGTTGCCGGAACCCTTGCGATCCTCATGCGAAGTCGCATCGTGGGGCGATCGCTGCTGATCGGCACCGCGGTACTCTACCTCACCGCAGCGGCGGTGTGGATCGGGAACAATTCAGCTCCGGTGCCCGCGGCCGTCTCGGCCTACTTCGCCGTAGACGGGATAGGACGGCTCTTTTTCGCAATTATGGCTGTCGTGTTTGCCGCGTCGGCGATCTACTCCCTTGCCTACCTGCGGGTCCATCCAATGGCGCCACGGCAGGAGGGTCTCTACTCGGGAATGATGATCCTGTTTGCCGACGCAATGGCGGGCGTTCTGACCAGCAATCATCTGGCACTTCTCTGGGTCTTCGTTGAGGCAACGACACTCACAAGCGCAGTGCTTATCTACACCGAGCGATCGAAAGCGTCACTCGAGGCTGCGTGGAAGTACATCTTCATCTGTTCGGTGGGAATCGCGCTCGCATTCGTCGGCATTATCCTCATCACTATTGGAAGCGGCTCGATCGGTACGCTCAGCCTGACGGTGCTCTATCGCAGATCGGCAGAAATAAACCCGTTCTGGCTGAAGCTGGCGTTTGCGTTCATTCTGATCGGCTTCGGCACGAAGACGGGACTTGCGCCGGTGCACGCGTGGCTGCCTGATGCGCATTCGGAAGCGCCGTCCCCGGTCTCAGCGATTCTCTCCGGTGCCCTGCTCAATACGGCATTCCTGGGACTGGTGAGGGTGAACGAGATTCTGATCCGCGCTCACCTTGCGCTCTTCTCGAATACCCTGCTGCGAATTGTCGGTTTTCTGTCGCTCTTCATCGCGGCAGTCTACATGTTCAGCGCGCGCAACTACAAACGGATGCTCGCCTACTCGTCGATCGAAAACATGGGGATTCTCTGCATCGGCGTGACACTCGGTCCGGCCGGTATGTTTGCGGCGATGATACAGGCGGCCGCACAATCGTTCGCGAAGGCTTCGCTGTTCCTCACCTCCGGAACGATTCTGTCGCGATACGGAACACGACGAATCGATGGTGTGCGCGGCCTGCTGCGGGCCGATGCCGCGACCGGCTGGCTCTGGCTCATCTCGCTCTTTGCCGCAATGGGCCTGCCTCCCTTTCCCACGTTTCTCGGCAAGTTCCTCATCGTGCGTGCGTTCTTTGAGTCCGGCGCGGGCTGGATGGCAGCACCGTTTCTGCTGGTCATCGTGCTGGTGATTGCAGGCATGGCAAAGGTCGGCTTTTCGATGCTCTTCGGAGATGCACCGCCGATTGTACACGAACATCGAGACGCGGCTGCGTACGTGCCGCAGATGCTGCTTGTCCTGCTGCTCGTCAGTCTCGGAGTAACACTGCCGAACTGGGCACTTGCCGCGTTCCATGCGGCCACGGGGTTTGCCGGATGAAACTGCTGCCGTTCCGCAACCTGAAACCGGTCCGTTGCGTCGAAATTCCCCGCTTCAGCCTCCCGGAACTTGGCGAGCAGATAGCACTGGCGACCTCAGAGAAGATGCGCATCGTTCAGTACTTCGGTTCACGGGACGGGGAGAAGACGGCAGTCTACGCTGTTGTCGCCGACGATGCTCATGCACGACTGTTCATCGGCTCAGCAGACGCGAACGCGGGCGACGAGTGCCCGTCGCATGCGCCGACCATTCCGTCGATCCATCTGTTCGAACGGGAGTTGTACGAGCAGTTCGGCATCGTACCGATCGGACATCCGGAGCTTCAGCCGGTGCGGAACGGAGTCCCTGGCAGCGGTTCGACGCAACACCGTTATTTCCACATGGACGGGGAGAGCGTCCACGAGGTCGGCGTCGGTCCGGTTCATGCGGGAGTCATCGAGCCGGGTCATTTCCGCTTTTCATGTCTGGGTGAAGAGGTACATAACCTCGAGATTCAGCTCGGTTTCCAGCATCGTGGTGTCGAGGAGCTGTTCGTCGCAAACCGGAACAGACCGGCCTACCTGATGCGCCTGGCCGAATCGATTGCAGGAGACAGCGTCATTGCTCATGGGGGAAGCTACGTGCGGGCGTTGGAAGCGCTTGGCGGC
The DNA here is from genome assembly GCA_035530835.1 of Spirochaetia bacterium. Taxonomy (GTDB): domain Bacteria; phylum Spirochaetota; class Spirochaetia; order DSM-27196; family DATKUC01; genus DATKUC01. The sequence goes on along the minus strand of DATKUC010000097.1, from coordinate 678 downwards.
GTCGAAGTCTCCCGGCGGACTGCGCAGATCAGGACTGTCGCCCTCGAACTTGAACGAATCGCAATGCACCTGGCGGACCTTGCGGCACTTGCAGGTGACGTCGCCTACCTGACCGGCAGCTCGGTGTTCGGGGCGCTGCGCACAAAGGTGATCAACACGACGATGGTGCTGTGCGGAAACCGCTTTGGTCGGGACCTTCTTGCAGTGGGCGGAGTCCGCAATGATCTGGACGCGCACGGGCATGAAACAATTGTCAGGACTATCAATATGGTTGCGGAACAGACCGAACTTGCAGCGCGAGTGATGTTCTCGTCGGCCACTGTGCTCGAGCGATTCGAGAAGACCGGCATGGTGACTGCGGAGACGGCACGGGAGATCGGTATGGTCGGGCCCGCGGCCCGGGCGAGCGGGGTGCCGCTCGACGTGCGGCAGGATCATCCCTACGGCGGCTTTGCCCAGTTTCCTGTTCACGCGCTTACACTGAAATCAGGCGATGTCTACGCGCGCGCCTACATGCGGTATATCGAGATCACCCAGTCGGTTGATATCGTGCGCGACCTGCTGGTGGAACTCGCCTCTCATAGCGCTGACGCGGCCGTACATGGTGGCGAGGCTGCCGGCGCGTTCCCGCCCGATACGCTCGTCGTATCGATGGGCGAAGGCTGGCGGGGAGAAATC
>DATKUC010000096.1:0-6230 GCA_035530835.1 Spirochaetia bacterium | reverse complement strand
GAAGTAAGGGAGTTACCGAATGGCAGAGAAGATCCTGATGATTGCACTCTCTCCGACGATGGAAGAGGGCACCATAGTCAAATGGCACAAGAAGGAAGGGGATTCGGTGAAATCCGGGGACGTCCTGTGTGAAGTGGAGACCGACAAGGCCACCATGGATTACGAATCGTCCCAGGAAGGCACTCTTCTGAAGATTGTTCACGGTGACGGGACAGCGTCGAAAGTTGGCGATCTCATCGGCGTCATCGGGCAGAAGGGCGAAGATATACAGGCGATCCTGAGCGCCGCGCCGGCTCAATCGGCGGCACCTGCCCAGCCGGTCGCATCCGCGCAGCCGGTCGCGTCCGCGCAACCATCGGCTCCGGCGCAGCCGACTGCAGCCGCGCAGTCGGTTGCGGCAAAGCCGTCGTCTGCAGCAAACGGACCACTCCCTACGCTCTCCCCCGGTCAGTCGAAGTCGAGTCCGCTTGCCCGTAAGCTTGCAAGCCGGAACGGCTACGATATTCGGCAGATCAGCGGATCGGGTCCCGGCGGTCGGGTTGTCAAACGGGATGTCGAGGGATTCAATCCCTCACTCGCGCAACCTGCCGCCGCGGGGCAGGCGTATGTGGCTGCGACGGGTCAGAACGTCGATATTCCCGTCACCGGCAAGCGCGCGGTCATCGCTCGCAGGTTGTCCGAGTCGAAGTTCAGTGCCCCCCACTACTACCTGAAGTCTTCGGTTGAGATGGAGCGGGTCATCGAAGCACGCTCAATGCTGAACAAGGAGCAGACCGAAAAGGTAAGCTTCAACGCTTTCATCATCAAGTTCGTCGCCGAGGCACTGAAGCGCCATCCGGCGGTAAACGCGTCGTGGCAGGGTGACCACATTACCCAGTTCGGCAGCATAGACATTGCGCTTGCAGTTGATCTTGGAAACGGACTGATGACGCCGGTCGTGCGCAACTGCGGAAACCGCGGCGTCGTGGATATCGATCACGAACTGAAAGAGCTCATACAGAAAACCGGAGCCGGTCAGCTGAAGCCGGAAGAGTATACCGGGGCAACCTTCACCATCAGCAACCTTGGTTCGTTCGGTGTCGAGGAGTTCACGGCGATCATAAATCCGCCGGGTGCTGCGATTCTTGCACTCGGAGAGTTGAAGAAAGTGCCGGTTGTCGATGAGCACGATCAGATTGTTGTCCGGCAAGTGATGAAGATGACGCTTTCCTGCGATCATCGCGTCATCGACGGAGCAACTTCAGGGCGCTTCATGCACGAGCTTACCCGTACCATGGAGAACCCGGTCCGGGTTCTCTACTGAAGGATAATTTATTATGGCAGAATATAATTACGATCTTATCGTTATCGGAGCGGGGCCTGGAGGATATGTAGCCGCAATTCGAGCATCTCAGCTCGGATTGAAGGCTGCCGTCATCGAAAAGGACAAACCGGGTGGAGTCTGTCTGAACATCGGCTGTATTCCGTCGAAGGCGCTCATCCACCAGGCAGAAGTGTTCCGCTCGATTGCGGGTCTCAAGGAGATGGGAGTAGTCATCGACAGCAGCAAGTTCGACTACAGTGTGGTTTTCAAGAAATCGCGCACTGCGGCGGACCGACTCTCGAAAGGCGTTCAGTCGCTCCTGAAGAAGAACAAGGTCGAGCTTCTGCCGGGAACCGCCAGGTTCGTTTCCGCACACGAAATTGAAATCGACGGGAAGAATCGGGTCACAGCAGCGAACATCATTGTCGCGACCGGTTCGAGTCCGCGGCAGATACCCGGTTTCGAATTTGACGAAAAGCAGGTACTGTCATCCACTGGTGCACTCATGCTTGAGACGCTTCCGAAGCGGCTCATCATCCTCGGTGCCGGCGCTATCGGCATGGAGTTCGCGCACATCATGAACTCCTTCGGCGTTGAGGTAACGGTAGTCGAAATGCTTGATCAGATCCTGCCGCTCGAGGACGCAGACAGCGTCGATGTGGTTGCCCGCGATTTCAAGAAGCGCGGCATAACGATGCACACCTCGACCAGGGCGACAAAGCTGCAGAAGTCCAAATCGGGGATCAAACTTACTATCGAAGACGCAACCGGAAAGAGCAGCACCCTGGACGCCGATCAACTTCTTGTTGCAGTCGGCCGCGCACCGAACAGCGCGGGCCTCGGCCTCGAATCAATCGGCGTGAAACTGGACCGTGGATTCATCGTCACCGGCGACTACTACGAAACAGCCGTAAAGGGCGTCTTCGCGATTGGTGATGTGATTCCGACCCCGCTTCTTGCGCACGTCGCGATGAAAGAGGGCGAGATCGCCGTAGAGCACATCGCCGGGCAAGATCCGGAACGGCGCGTTCCCTCGGATGAGATACCGTCGGCTGTGTACACCGAACCCCAGGTAGCAAGCTTCGGTCCGACCGAGGCAAAACTCAAAGCCGCAGGAATGGCGTTCGAAAAGGCGATATTCCCGTATCGTGGCGCTGGGAAGTCTGTTGCCGTAGAACAGCCTGAAGGCATGGTGAAGGTCCTCTATGCACCCGAAACGCACGAGATTCTCGCGGCGCATATTTCAGGTGCGAATGCAACTGAACTCATACATGAGCTTCTGCTGGCAAAGAAGGCCGAACTTCTGCCCGAGGACATCGCAACCATGATCCATGCGCATCCCACACTGTCGGAAGCTGTCATGGAGTCGGCTCGGGTCGCCGAAGGCTGGGCCATCCACATATAGCGCGAAGGGACACGGTTGCCAACTTACACAAGTTCGTGAAATCTGATACCTTCCTCGCATGCATGCAACACGCGCAAGTACGGGTCTCCTGTTCGTCCTCGTTGCGATCGCTGTCGGCGGGGTGCTGAAGCTTACTGTTGCAATTCTCCTGCCTCTGGTAATAGCCCTGCTGCTATCGTTTGTGCTGTCGCCACTGGTGGAGTGGATGGTCAGGCTGCACATTCCGCGTGTAGTTGCAATCATACTGGTCATCCTGCTCTTTCTGGGTTTTGGCTTTCTCCTGGGAATGGTTCTTTATTCGAGTGTGCACACGCTGGTTCGCGTCTGGCCTGCCTACCAGGTGAAGCTCACCGGGCTGATCAACCAGTTGATTCAGTCCATGAACATATCGGCCCCGATACTCAGTCGCCTCGATCTGACTCGTGGCTTTGGAACACTCGCGGTTTCGTTCTTTGGCAGTTTTGTCGGCTTTCTGGCCGGGTTGATTATGGTCATCGTATTTCTCCTTTTCATTCTGCTCGAGAAACCATTTCTTCGGACGAAGCTGCACGATGCTATTCAGGGACCCCGGACCGAGACTGTCTATAAGATCCTTGGCCACATCAACAACCAGGTTGGGCGGTATCTCACGATCAAGTTCATTGTCAGTCTGGTTACCGGTATTCTTGTCTGGGTCTGCTTCGGATTTGCAAGACTCGACTTTGCATTTATCTGGGGAGTGCTTGCGTTTCTGTTCAACTTCGTGCCGAGCATCGGCTCGATAGCGATCGGCGTGGCGAGTTTTGTGTTTGCAATTGTACAGTTCTATCCGAACTGGAACCCGGTCATCGCCGTGGGACTGACGATGCTTGCAATTCAGAACGTAATCGGGAATATCATTGAGCCGAAACTCCAGGGCGACAATCTGAACCTCAGCCCTGTAATAATCTTGTTCTCTCTGCTATTGTGGGGATGGTTGTGGGGAGTGATGGGGATGTTCCTTTCAGTGCCGCTTACCGTTGCGCTGAAGATCATTTTCGAGCATGTTCCCGGACTGGAGTTTGTCGGAGTCCTCATGGGAACCGGCAGTGAAAGACATCGGCCCCCAAAGCGAAAGGATGAATTGCAGCCAGATGGAACGTAAACGCATACTCACCGGCGACAGACCGACCGGGAAACTTCACCTTGGACATTACGTCGGTTCACTTGCGAACCGAGTCAGATTGCAGGATCAGTACGAATGCTTCTTCATCATAGCTGATCTTCACACACTTACCACACGGCCGGACCGTGAGAGCATCGAGCAGGTTACCGAGAACGCGCGCGAGATGGTGCTCGATTACCTATCCTGCGGCATCGATCCCGCGAAGTCGCGCATCTATCTGCAGTCGGCTGTTCACGAAATTTTCGAATTGAATCTGTTTTTCGAAATGCTGGTTTCAGTGCCGCGGCTTCAGCGTATCCCCAGCCTGAAGGAGATGGCGCAGAACGCGAATCTGAACGAGATGCCCTTTGGACTGCTCGGCTATCCGGTACTGCAATCGGCCGATATTCTGCTTCCCCGCGCACATCTTGTTCCCGTTGGCAAGGACAACGAATCACACGTCGAACTGACGCGGGAGATCGCTCGACGCTTCAATTACCTCTATGGGGATGTGTTTCCGATACCGGAAGTGCTCGTGGGAGATGTGCCGACGCTCGTCGGAACCGACGGAAGCGCGAAGATGTCCAAGTCGCTGAATAACGCTATCATGCTCTCGGATGACGCAAAGAGCGTGGAGAAGAAAGTCCGCGGCATGTACACCGACCCGAAGCGGGTATCCGCGGATGTCCCGGGAACAGTCGAGGGAAACCCTGTCTTTTCCTATCACGATGCATTCAACGGCAACAGGCAGGAAGTGGACGACCTCAAGGAACGGTATCGGCGCGGAGCGGTGGGGGACGTTGAGGTGAAGGAGAAACTCGCCGTCGCATTGAACGCGTTCCTCGAACCTATCCGGGAACGACGCGAGACCTTTAGCGGCCGGTCCGGATACGTGGACGAGGTGATCTACGAGGGAACACTTGCGATGCGTGAAGAGGCCCAGAAGACGCTTGTTGCCGCAAAGAAAGCCATGGGCCTTACCGGCATCTGGAACCGGATATCCCGGAAAGCCGAAGATGTCCGAAAAAAGCGCGAAAAGCAGATTACGGTATAACAACACCATATGAACAGAGAAATAGCGGTTATTTTTGACCTTGACGGCACAGTTGTCGACAGCGAAGAGATCTATCGCGAAGCAGACAGGATCTTCCTTGCCCGACACGGTATAAAGTACACAGTCGAAATGTGGCAGAACACTCTTGGAATCGGATCGCAGGCGATGATCAGCATGATGCACGAACAGATCGGACTGCACTATTCGGCGGAGAATCTCCTGAAAGAGAAGAACGATATCTACCTGGAACTTGCTGCCACCCGCACCCGGGCATTTCCCGAAATGGTCAATCTCATCGAACAGCTTTCGGAACTTGGAATCCCGCTTGCCGTGGCGACAGGAAGCTCGATCGCGGTTGTGGATGCCGTGCTCGCAATCACCGGGTTGCGGAATCGGTTTGAAGTTATCGTCAGTTCGGAGGAAGTTCCGCGCGGGAAGCCGGCTCCTGATGTGTTTCTCGAAGCCGCCAGGCGTCTCGGTGCCGATGCGTCAGTCTGTACGGTGATTGAAGATTCACAGTACGGAGTCGAGGCGGCTGTGACCGGCGGCATGTCCTGCATTGCGGTACCGACAGTCCAGACGCGACCGCTTCCTGACAGCTTCATGCGTGCGGGTCTGCTCTTCGAATCCGGTATGTCGGAGTTCAGTGCAGAGAAGGCGTTTCAGTGGATTCTGAGCACCCGGACGAAGCAGGCAGTCACCCGATAGCTCCCGGGCTCAGTGACGCGGTCCTTGACCGCTTTCGGGAGATAATCGGCACCTATTACCGACGCAACGGCCGCCAGTTTCCGTGGCGGCAGACCTCGGATCCTTACAGTATTCTCGTATCCGAGCTCATGCTTCAACAGACCCAGACTGAACGCGTCGGTCCGAAGTATGCTGCGTTCCTCGAAACTTTTCCTACCTTCGATTGTCTGGCGGAGGCCGGCCTGCGAGAGGTGCTTTCACTCTGGCAGGGCCTCGGATACAACCGCCGGGCGCGCTACCTGCACGAATGCGCCCGACAGGTTGTTGAGCGCTACGGCGGCGAGCTCCCGCGTGATCCCGCCCTTCTGGTTGAGCTTCCCGGAATCGGGCCGGGGACCGCGGGTGCAGTTGCCGCGTTTGCCTACCAAGTCCCGACCGTCTTTATCGAGACGAACATCAGGCGCGTCTACCTTCATTTCTTCTTCCCCGACCGCGACCGTGTGCACGACCGGGAACTTCTGCCAATCATTGAGCGAACGCTCGACACGCGGAACCCGCGCGAGTGGTATTACGCGCTCATGGACTACGGAGTCTATCTTCGCAGCCTGTTTTCCAATCCGAACCGGCGAAGCGTCCACTACACCCGCCAGTCGCGCTT
>DATKUC010000095.1:0-4286 GCA_035530835.1 Spirochaetia bacterium | reverse complement strand
GGTATTCGCAGGAGTTTCTCCAATCTCGCGGTCGCTATCGCGAAGCTCGCCGATCGATCCGAGCTACCACGCATCACCCTGTGGACCGATAAAAAGACCGCGTATCGCGAGGCGTTGAGCGGTATCCCTGCGATCAGACGGAGAACGATCGATCACACCTTTGAGCATCCGACGGTGAGTTCACGGCGCGCTCGTGATGTGCACAATCCACTGTTCCCGGTGAACTACATGGACCGTGAGTTTCGCAAAGGACTTGCCGAGCATGTGCGGGAGTCAACTCGATTCGCCCGCAATGTGAACAACAGCATGGAACGCCTCTGGGTCTACCTCGGGGTACACAACTACCGGAAACAGTTTCGGCTGAACACGCCGATCGCGGAACGAAGGGCTCACGCGATTGAGGCGGGAATCGACAAAAAGGGGATCGATGAGGCGCTTGCGAATCTGTATGCGAGGAGGCGATTCCTCTCGCTGGAACCGGTACGAGGATGTGCGCGAAACCTCTGGTTGCGTCGATACTCAACGCCACTGCGGGGAGAGGATCCGCAGCTTCTGGCAAAGGTGCGGCGACTCGGGGCACAAGGGGAAATCAATGTTCAGGATCTGCGGCGACAGATGGGCGACTCCAAAAGCTCATGCCCGAAGCGCGAATATGTTCCGGGATATGCTTTTAGCTGAGTTCCATCACCAGGCTTTGGGACACTACCTAGGGAATTCTGTAGAGATAGATGTCCGAGCGCCGGGATTCAGGCTCGAGCGTCGGGAACTTCCAGTGATGGGAGATGATCCGAGAGCCGGGAAGCAACTCATGCAGCGCCTTCCGTTCGAGGCGTGACATGATGAAATCCACCTGGAAAACGGTTATTACCTGGAACCGCGTGAGGTCCGCTCCCCAGAAGCTGCGCCAGTGGATAAATGCTCGATCCGCAACGCCCGCGCGCCGGATGTTCCGCCGTGCGATGAGCACGAGTAGTGGGTTCACCTCGTAGCCGTGCGCTTCGGCTCCATCCTTCGCAAGTGCTATTACCACGCGGCCGTCGCCGGAACCTAGGTCGGCGCATCGCGCGCCTTCTTTGACATCGGCGAACTTCGCCATGAGGTCGGCCTGTTCGGGACTGCTCGGATCGTAGAGTGCTCCGCGCGCGAGCGGCACAAATACCCAGAAGATGAGGTAGCCGACTATAGCCACAATTGCGAGGAATATCAGCACTGACATGATTAGGCCCTACCTGGAATCCTGATGGTACTCCGGACAGGCATCGCCGGAGGCAGAGAGAGGATCATGCTGCTACCTTCTTCTTTCGTATCTGAACGAGGACCGCGAAACTGATGCCACTCATCACGAGTGCCATGAACACATACAGAAGGAAGCCGGTGCGCAATCCGAAGCCCTGTGAAACTGCCGCCATGATGAACGGAAATACCAGCGAGCCGACGCCGCCTCCTGCTGCCGCAAAGCCGATTGCACGGTTCTGACCTTCGTCGAAGAAATGTCCGATGATGGTCATTATCAGCGGATAGATTGCCGAACAGCCAAGGCCGGTAAAGAAGAATCCGGCACCGACAACAACGGGGTTGCGAAACAGGAGTGCGCCGGCAAGTGACAGAGTCGTAAAGAGCGCAAGACCGGTCAGCACCTTCGCATGCGCTGCGCGACGGAATACAACGGGAACGCCGACGCGGCCGACCAGAAGGCCTATCCAGAAAATCGACACCATGAATGCACCGACTGAAGGCGTGCTTCCCAGAATCGTTACGAAGTACTCGCTCACCCAGTTCGACGAGCCGAGTTCCACGCCCACGTAGACGAGCAGCAGAAAGAAGGCGAGATAGAACATCGGCTGCCGTTCGGGCCGCGCAAGTGATGCGCGCATCTCAGGTGTTTCGACATTCGACAGGGTGAGTCTGCCGAACGGCAGGATCGCGAGGATAACCGCCATGACGAGAGTGACGGCGCCCAGGCCCCGATACAGGAGTTGCCAGGAAAAGCCCATGCGGATGATGAGCCCGATGATGAGTGGTCCGATCACTGCGCCGACTGAAAACGCTGCATGAATGATGCTCATAAGGTGGCTCTCACCCTTTCGCTCCATGCGCACGACAGCGTAATTGATGGTCACCTCAGTTCCACCCTGTCCGAGTCCCATGATGAAATAGATGATGAAATTGACAACTATTGACGGAACGAGTGCGAACACGGCCAGTGATATCGCCTGTACTACCAGCCCTCCGGCGGCTACCACTCGCGGTCCGAGACGCTGCAGCAGCATCCCGCTCAGATAGGTCGAAATGAAGTACCCGAGTGATCCGGCAGCGAGGACCGCTCCGGCAGCGGTGTAGGACCACGAAAAATCGGCAAGGATCTTCGGCAGCGTAGCTCCGATGATTGTCATGCCGATACCGTACACGACGAAATTGCCGAACAGTCCGATATAAAGCGTGCGGTACCGTGGCTCTATGAGGCTCATATGGTCATCTCCGATTTCCCAGCATACTACGGAATTCCCGATCGATTGTATAGGGTGAGCAGATGAATCGTATTGACTATATAGATAATTTACTATATGTTAATTTCTATGAACAGTAAGGAAACAGACAGACCGCGCCGGATACTTATAATCGGCGGAGTAGCTGCGGGAGCGACTGCTGCAGCGAAGGCTCGACGCCAGGACGAGCACGCCGAAATCACGTTGATCGAACGCGGCAAATACGTATCATTTGCAAACTGTGGCCTGCCATATCGCATTTCCGGTGATATCACCAAACGCAGCACTCTGCTGCTTCAGACGGCCGAAGGGTTTTTCTCACGGTATCGCGTGCGTGTGATGCTGAATACTACAGCTACCGCGATCGATCGTGCGCAGAAGTCAGTTCTCGTGCGCGGTCCCAAAGGTGAAGAATCCGTGCAGTATGACTCGCTTATTCTCGCGATGGGCGGATCTCCGGTAGTCCCGCCGGTTGAGCGAATCACGTCGCCGAATGTGTTCCATCTGTGGACCATACCCGACATGGATGCGATCCACAAGTTCATCGAGGAGGAGCACCCGGAGAGCGCACTGGTGATCGGCGGTGGCTTCATCGGCCTCGAGGCCGCAGAGGCGTTTATCAAGCGAGGACTGGCTACAACTATAGTCGAGCTCACCGATCACCTCATGCCGCCGGCGGATGCGGATTTCGGCAGACTCGTTGCAAATGCTTTTGAAGAGGCCGGCGGCACGGTCGTGACCGGAAAGGCCGTTCGTGCAATCAATCCGGACTCGGCAACTGCGCTGCTTGATGACGGAAGCACCGTTGGCGCGGGCATCGTCCTGGTTGCAGCCGGTGTCAGACCGAATCTGGATCTTGCCAGATCTGCAGGTCTTGAAACAGGCAAAGCGGGTGGCCTGGTGGTGGATGAATACCTGGCAACTTCCGATCCGGCAATCTGGGCGGCGGGCGACATGATCGAGGTTGTCCGCAGAGTGGACGGTGCCCATGTCCGCATTCCGCTTGCGGGTCCTGCAAACAGACAGGGTCGGATTGTTGCGGTCAACGCGCTCGGCGGACACATGAAGTACGCGGGCGCGCTCGGGACAAGCATATTCAAGGCGATGGAGAATACCTTCGCAATGGTGGGACTTTCCGAGAAGGCGGCACTGGCTTCGGGCTACAATACCGGAGCGGCAACCGTGCATCGCGGAAGCCACGCATCCTACTTCCCGGGTGCCGAAGAGGTCGCGCTGAAGCTTGTATACGACCGGGACACGCACCGGCTGCTTGGCGCTCAGGCATTCGGCAAAGAGGGTGTGGACAAGCGAATCGATGTGCTTGCGACCGCACTCGCCGGAAACCTGACGCTCGAAGACATCGCCGAGCTCGATCTTGCGTATGCGCCACCCTACTCCTCGGCGAACGATCCGCTGAATATGGCGGCATTCGTGGCACTGAACGATCTGTCGGGTTACTCTCCGCTTGTCTCGCCGCAGGAGGCGCTGCGTCTCATCGACTCCGGATCAGTCGCGGTACTCGATGTAAGGACCTCCGGCGACTACGCGAAGGAGAACATCCCCGGATCGATGAACATACCACTGGATGAGCTTCGCATGCGATTCGAAGAGTTGCCCGTGGATACGCCGCTCATCGTGATGTCGAAGGCGGGGTTCGAGGGACACCTCGCGGTACGACAGCTTCTTCAGAATGGATTTGAAGATGTCAGATCGGTATCAGGGGGAATGACGAGTATCAAGCTGGTGGCTGCACCGGAACAGAAAGCAATTGCACAGAGGGAGGAATAAGGACAATGACGG
>DATKUC010000094.1:0-13406 GCA_035530835.1 Spirochaetia bacterium | reverse complement strand
CCGGAACGTGAGGACAGACAGGATATCTCCGGTGGAGAGAACCCTGCCCGCGAACTCGCGGCGTTCGAGCGGCTCAGACGCTGTCTCATCGATTCCTCATCGGCAATCTGCATGCAGAAAGCAGGCTTCCTCACACTTCTTTGCGAAACGATCGAGCTGGCGACAATTCCCGAAGTGGTTGCGGAGACCGGTTTCGACGACCTGCCGGCACTGGTGCTGACTGCCTCATCGAGCGAGAAAAAGGCTTACGCAGCGGAGAAATCACCCACCGTCGACGAGCTTCTCGTAGAGCAGGCTGTCACCCTTCGATTACCGGTCATTACCGAGGATCGAAAGATGATGCTGCGTCTGGACCGGGAAGGCGTACCGTTCTTCAACGCGCTGATGATGCTGCACCTGCTGCTTTACCGCGGGAAGCTCGACCTACCGACTCACACTGCCCGCTTCGATCGGCTTCTGGCCGTGAGCCGCTACAGCGACAGAGTCCGCGCCTATGGCGATGAGGTGCTTCAGGCGGTTCTCAAGTTCAGGTGACCGGACTGCTCAGTGCTGGAAGTCCTGCGCGGTCGGTACATCGGCCTTTGTAATTGAGCAGAGGATCTCGTCGGTGAGCGGTGAAATGCCTGAAATGCGGTTAGCCTGTTTCTCAACCGTCATCTCGAACAGGTTGCGGACGAAGCGACCATTTCCGAATGAACGGTCCCGGCGCTCATAGAAATAGGTGAAGATGTTCAGAAGTTCGCGGCGTGCCTGAGGCGTTATCGTGAATGATGAATTGTGTATGAACACATTCAGGATACGGAGAAGATCCTTGGGTGTGTAGTGGTCGAAGTAGAAGAACCGGGAAAAGCGCGATTTCAGTCCCGGATTCGAATCGATGAAGTCCTGCATTTCGTCAGGGTAACCGGCGACAATCACGACGAGTCGGTCGCGGAAGTCCTCCATGCGTTTCAGCAGCGTATCGATCGCCTCCTGGCCGAAGTCCTTTCCCGCATCGCGCGGACTCAAGGTGTACGCCTCGTCGATGAAGAGCACTCCGTCCATCGCTTCCTGGACGACCTGATCCACCTTCATTGCTGTCTGGCCAACGTAGCCTGCAACGAGGCCGGCGCGGTCGGTTTCGATGCAGTGCCCCTTTTCAAGCATCCCGAGACACTTGTATACCTTGCCGATGTACCGTGCAATGGTCGTCTTGCCGGTACCCGGCGGTCCGTAAAAAACTGCGTGTTTCGAGAAAGGTGTCACCGGAAGCCCGCGTTTCTCCCGTTCCTTGTGCACCTTCAGCAGGTTCACGAATGTTGCGATCTGTGCCTTGACCTTCTCCATTCCGATCAGGCTGTTGATCTTTTCCATTACCTGCTCGAGCGTCTCTTCCTCTTCTTCCGCAGGGGCGAACTGGACACGTTGTTGAGCGCCTTCACTCTTTTCATCGCCTTCGTTCGAACCGGCGGCATGAGTGCCGTTCTCGCCGTAGATGAGCTCCCGAAGCTGCCTGATCCGCGCGGTCTCCTGATCGTTGACAGTTCCGTCTGCCTTGATGACTACCTGCGCGTAGTTGTAGAACGTGCTCGCCATCTTGTCGAAGTGCGAGGTGCTGTGGCGGCTGTCGTACAGGTGCAGGTACTGCAGACTGCGAAGCAGTTTGCTGTTCTGCCCGGTTCCCGCTTTCCGTATCTCGTTCGAGAAGAGATCCCAGTTCTTGAGGATTGCCTTGCGGTGGCGCAGCGGCGGACTATCGTACCTGAACAGATCGATAATGAGCTCGCGGTCTTTGATGATATTCTGCTTCAGCGGCATCAACACCATCGACACAAAGAGCCGGGATTCCTCGGGAACTTCGCCGTCGCTACCAATTGCGCGATACGTTATGTACATCAGGTCATCGGTCAACTGCTGCAGGAACAGCGGCTCACCGTTGAACTGCTTGTAGTCGTTAATGGTAAGGTATGTTTTCTTTGCTTCAGAATAGAGGAACTTCAGATTCGCGAGCCGGTCTTCACCGGTCTGAATCGGTCGCGGAAGGACACTGTCCGAATCATCCCCGTTTCCTTCCGGGTGTGCGCTCGGAACGTCGTTGAGCTTCCGCTGCAACCTGTCGACAAACGACTGCACCTGGATGCCGTTTCCCGTGGCGGTGAGCATCGTGGTGCCGCCGCGCTGCTGGAGCACCACCTGTACTGCTGAAAAGCCCTTCTTGGTCTCGACAGCATTCAGCGATTCGAACGCGATGTTTTCTGGAGTCGCTGATGTACTCCCGTTTGAAACGAAGAGCAGTCTGCGGTCGGTGAGGCAGAGCAGGCCGGGTGCGCCGGTTCCCGAACCGGTAATCGCCGTACCGCGGTAGAACCCTTCGAGCACGTCCTCAACACCCTCTTCGTCATCCAGTATGCGACTGAGCGATGAGACGAGGTTCTTCTTGAAGGACACGTGAGTCCAGTTTGCGATCAGGCCCAGCTGTGTTTCGATATCGTTCGTAAGCGGCATCCTCGGGAGTCCTCAGCCTCCGGTACAATTAACCACATTTCCGGCCTTTTATCCAGTGCATCAGTTTCTGCGAATGTGCTATCATTTCGGTCGACAAGGAGTTACCGTGAACGACCGTCTCAATCCGAGCGACGGCACCGAGAGAATCGTGTCCGCCGGAACAACCGCCCCTCTGCAGGCAGAACCACTGCGAAGAATGCCCGACCCGTCGGCAACCGAACAGGCCGACCGACCCGAACCCCGACCCGACGCACGCAGACGCCTTCTGGAGATGATGCGCAAGCGCATCCTGGTGCTTGATGGAGCGATGGGGACGATGATCCAGCGCTATCGCCTTACGGAGGAGGATTTCCGTTCCGAACGCTTTGCCTCACACCCGAGCCCGCTGAAGGGAAATAACGATATCCTCTGCCTCACGAGGCCGGACGTCATTGGCGAGATTCATCGGCAGTACCTTGAGGCGGGGGCCGACATCATAGAGACGAACTCGTTCAATGCAACCAGGATAAGTCAGGCGGATTACCACACCCAGCCGTTTACCTACGAAATTGACTACGCGGCGGCACTGCTTGCCCGTCAGGCAGCTGATGAGTATACGCAACGCACGCCGGAGAAACCGCGATTCGTGGCGGGCATTCTCGGTCCTACGAACAAGACTCTGTCGCTCAGCCCCGATGTTGAAAATCCCGGCTTCCGTAATGTTACCTTCGATCAAATGGTGGAGGCGTACCGCGAGGCAGCCGAGGGGCTTGTCGACGGCGGTGCCGACATTCTGCTCATTGAAACCATTTTTGACACGCTCAACGCAAAGGCCGCCATCTTTGCAGTCCTGACCATGTTCGAAGAGCGCGGGTTCCGGCTCCCCATCATGATCTCGGGAACCATCACCGACAGAAGCGGTCGAACCCTGTCCGGGCAGACCACTGAAGCGTTCTGGTATTCGGTTCAGCATGCCCAGCCGCTCTCGGTAGGGCTGAACTGCGCGTTCGGCGCTGACCTGCTTCGGCAGTACGTCGAGGAGCTCGCCCGGGTGGCAACTGTGCCGGTCAGCACACATCCGAACGCAGGCCTTCCGAACGCGTTCGGCGAATATGACCACACGCCGGAGTTCATGGCCAGGGTTCTGAAAGAGCTGGCGCTCGAAGGATCGGTGAACATCGTCGGTGGTTGCTGCGGAACCACGCCGGAACACATCCGCGTGATTGCGCAGTCGGTCGAAGGCCTTGTGCCACGGCAGGTACCGGAGAACAGGCACATTTCGTCGTACAGCGGACTCGAGCCGCTGACGCTACGCGAGGATATGCGGTTCCTTAACATTGGTGAGCGGACGAACATAACCGGTTCGGCAAAGTTCAGGAGACTCATCACCTCGAAAAAGTACGAGGAGGCGCTCGAAGTTGCCCGAGAGCAGGTGGAGAACGGAGCGCAAATCATCGACATAAACATGGACGAGGCGATGCTCGATTCGCAGGCCGAGATGGTCACGTTCCTGAATCTGCTGGCAACCGAACCGGACATCTCCCGCGTTCCCATCATGATCGACTCGTCGAAATGGGAGGTCATAGAGGCGGGCCTGAAGTGTATTCAAGGCAAGGGCATAGTCAATTCGATCAGTATGAAAGAGGGCGAGAAGCCGTTCATTGCCCGCGCGAGGCAGGTGCGCAAGTACGGAGCCGCTGCAGTCATCATGGCATTTGATGAGCAGGGACAGGCGGACACCTTCGAGCGCAAAGTGAATATCTGCAGCCGTTCCTATCAGCTTCTGACTGAACAGGCCGGATTTCCGCCGGAAGACATCATCTTCGACCCGAACATCTTCGCGATCGGCACCGGAATTGAGGAACATCGCCACTATGCGGTGGACTATATCAGGGCAACCGAAAAGATCAAGGAATCCCTTCCGTTCGCACGGATATCAGGCGGCGTAAGCAATATCTCCTTTTCGTTCCGCGGCAACGACGCGGTCCGCGAAGCGATGCATTCAGCCTTTCTGTATCACGCAGTTGCCGCCGGCATGGACATGGGCATCGTCAATGCGGGACAGCTCGCCGTGTATGACGATATCGACCCTGCGCTCCTCGAACGGGTTGAAGATGTGATTCTCGACCGCCGGGAGGACGCGACCGAACGGTTGCTCGAATTTGCCGAACAGGTGGACAGCAAGGGTACGTCGCGGGTGGAAGACCTCGCGTGGCGCGACAACCCGGTCAACGAGCGGCTTGCGCATGCACTGGTAAAAGGCATAACGAGCCACATCGAAACCGACGTGGAGGAGGCGCGCCGCGAGTCGCCCCGGGCACTCGGTGTGATCGAAGGCCCGCTCATGGACGGCATGAACATCGTCGGTGACCTTTTCGGCTCAGGAAAGATGTTCCTGCCCCAGGTCGTCAAGAGTGCCCGTGTCATGAAACAGGCCGTGGCGTACCTTCTTCCCTATATAGAGGCCGAAAAGGGCGCGGCTGCCGCGGAGGAAGCGGCACGTGAAAGCGTGAACCTCGCCAACGACGGTGTTGCGCCGGAAACCGTGCACCGGCGAATGCCGCAGGCGGGGTCAAAAGGCAAAGTGCTCCTCGCGACCGTCAAAGGCGATGTGCATGATATCGGGAAGAACATAGTCGGCGTCGTGCTGCAATGCAACAACTACGACATCGTGGACCTTGGCGTCATGGTGCCGGTTCACGACATTCTCGAGGCGGCCAGGCGGGAGAATGCCGATATCATCGGACTCTCCGGCCTTATCACGCCGTCGCTCGAGGAGATGGCGCTTGTTGCCACCGAAATGGAGAAGCAGCACATCGAACTGCCTCTGCTCATCGGCGGTGCAACCACTTCGAAGATACACACTGCAGTAAAGATCGCGCCGCAGTATTCCGGACCGGTCGTCCACGTGAAGGATGCGTCGATCGCCGTCGGCGTTGTGGGCAAGCTCCTGAACCCCGAATTGCGCACGGACTACATAAAGCAGGTAGGCGAGGATCATCAGCGCGAGCGCGACAAACGGAATGAAAGCCTCGAACAGGCAGAGCTGCTTCCGGTGGCCGAGGTTCGTGCCCATCGGTTTGATCCGGGTTGGAACTCGATTCATCCGGTAACCCCGGTGCATCCGGGGACAACCCTGTTCGCCGACTATTCGCTAGAAGAGATCGCCACCTACATCGACTGGACCTATTTCTTCGTCGCATGGGAGATGAACGGCAAGTATCCCGCGATCTTCGACGATCCGACCATCGGGCAGGAGGCACGCAAGCTGTTTGCCGATGCGCAGCGGATGCTCGATCGCGTGGTCTCCCGCAAGCTGCTTAAGGCGCACGGCGTCGTCGGAATCTGGCCGGCGAACTCACTGCCGAACGACGACATCGAAGTCTACACCGACGATTCGCGCAAGGAAGTGCGTGCCGTCATCAACACGCTGCGTCAGCAGAGACGCAAGGAGACCATACCGCACTACCTGTCACTCTCGGATTTTGTCGCACCGAAATCGACAGCAATCGCGGACTACGTCGGAGCTTTCGCGGTCACCGCGGGTGTCGGATTGAACAGGGTCGTCGCCGAGTACGAGGCACGGAACGACGATTACTCAGCAATTCTGGTCAAGATAATTGCAGACAGGCTCGCCGAGGCGTTTGCGGAGTGCCTGCACGAGAAGACGCGAAAAGAGCTGTGGGGATACGCACCGCACGAGAACCTTTCCCGTGAGGATCTGCTGAAGGTGAAATATGCAGGAATCCGCCCGGCGCCCGGCTATCCGCCCTGTCCCGACCATACCGACAAGAAGGTGATATTCGAGCTGCTGGACGCTTCGGCTCAGACGGGCATAACGCTGACCGAGAGTTTTATGATGGTGCCGGCCGCAAGCGTGTCCGGATACATGTTTGCGCTCGAGCAGAGCAAGTACTTCTCGGTTGGCAGAATCGGCCGGGACCAGGTAGCCGATTACGCCTCGCGCAAGGGGATAGATGTTGCGACCGCCGAGCGATGGCTGGCGTCAACGCTCGCCTACTGAGATCCGCAGAGTAAGAGGCTTGCGCGCGCGTGATGATCGCGGCAGCCTCAGTGATCTATTTCACCGTGTTCGAGGAAGCTGAAGTAGCCCTCCTCGCCGAATATGACATGATCAAGCAGGGCAATTCCCAGTGTTTCTCCCGCCGATGCGAGACGGTTGGTCACTTCGCGGTCCTCGGCGCTCGGCTCGACGTTACCTGAAGGGTGGTTGTGGCAGACGATTACTGCCGCCGCGCGATCGGTGACCGGATCGGCGAATACCTCCCTCGGGTGTACGATGGTGCGATTCACCAGACCGATGGATACCACACGCACCGCCGTCACCTCGTGCGCTCCGTTGAGCGAAAGGCAGAGGAAGTATTCCTGCCTGCGGTCCGCATAGTGGCGGACGAGCGGCAGCACATCCGCCGGAAAACTGATCTTGCGGGTTTTCGGGCAGAGCACGCGGCGACCAAACTCGAGTGCCGCCGCGAGCATCGATGCTTTTGCCGAACCGAGTCCGGAGATCGCGATGAGGTCTTCCACACCGACCCGGCCGTTTCGCCGATCGAAGAGCGGAAGCACCTCCGCCGCAAGTTCATCCACTCCCTTCGTTCGGGTGCCGGATCCGAGCAACACCGACAGAAGCTCCTGGTCCGAGAGGCGCTCGGCACCGTGAGCCTGAAGCTTCTCTCTCGGACGCTCGGAGACCGGCACCTCGTCCATCTTTCGGATAGTCTTCACCACTTCACTGCCCTCCGATCTATACCACCTGCTACAATCCCCGGCGATTCATCCTGAACCGGCGATCAGCTGGTGACCGCAGACGGCTTTTATCACTTTTTTTTCTGCCCGTTGTCCATTGAGTCTGCGGTGTGTTATGCTAACTATGGTGCAGTGTGCAATTCGCAGTTTTGCCGGGACGTGTTGGAGGAGACTATGAAACGCAAGGGACTTTTGTTTTCGGCTGTCACGCTGTTGTTGGTTGCTTTCGTTGCTACTCAGGCGTTTGCCGGGGGTAGTCAGGAACAACGTCAGACAGCGCTTGAAGTCTCGAAGACTCCGCGCGTCTATATCGCGCCGCTTGATGCGGCTTCCGGTAACACGTCGCTGAAGCTTCAGTCGAACGTAGTGCCGGGAACAGGAAAGGTCATTCGCAGCTACGAGCTTGATGTTTATGACACAAGCGGCGTTCTGGTCTGGTCAAAATCAGAGACTGAGACAAAGACCCGCGGATTCTTCGGCGACCTGTTCAACATTGGTACCGTCCCGCAAATTCCGACAGCCACAATTGAAAGCCTCCAGTGGCCCGGTGTCGACAAAGCCGGAAAACCGGTCGCGGATGGCGACTATGTCTATCAGCTGAGCGTGACCGACAACTCCGGCGCGGTTGCGAAGACACCACCACTCAATGTCACCGTGGACAACACGGCGCCTACGATCACCTCGGTCGCCGCGGATTACACGCTGTTTTCTCCAAATGGCGATGGTGTCCGCGACACAGTCCCCATCAAACAGTCAGGATCGCGCGAAGTGTCCTGGCACGGCGTGTTCAAAGACAGCGCCGGAAACGTAGTTCGTGAGTATACCTGGGACAACCCGATTCAATATGATCCGGCAAAGCCAACTGCGCAGGATCCTGCGAACGATCAGGCGCCGCCGGACTTCAGCTGGGACGGAAAAGACACCACAGGAAACGTCGTACCGGACGGAACCTACACCTATACCCTGATCGGAAAAGACCGGGCAGGAAATATCGCTCAGTCTCAGCCACTCACCATTTCGGTATCCACCAAGGCAGGGAAGCTCAGCATTACCGCCTCGAATCCCGCTTTCTCGCCAAATGGTGACGGTGTGAAAGACACGACCGAGCTTGTGCCGGCGGTATCGGTGTCCACCGGTCTGGCGAAATGGGCTGTCACAATTTCTGCAACCGCCGATCCCGGGAAGGCGCTGCGCACCTTTACCGGTACCGGAGTGCCGCCGAGCAGTATTACGTTCGACGGAAAGGACAACGGTGGACTCCCGCTTCCGGATGGGAAGTACATTGCTGAGTTCTCCGGCGACTTCGATAATGGAAACTCGGCACAATCCGAACCTCTGGATCTGACCATCGATACAAAGGCTCCTGTCGCAACGCTAACGGCCACGCCGGCGGTGTTCGGGGGAACCGGAAAGCCGACTACTTCGATCGATCTGAAAGCGGACTGGAGCGTCGATTGGACCGGCGTTGTCGAATACAACGGCGGAAAGTTGGAGGCAAAGGCGTCTGATTACGGAATTACCGCGAAGGATTTCCCGTTTGCCTGGAACGGTAGGGACCTTTCGGGCAACGAGGTTCCGGACGGAACCTACACAATCTATGCCTATGCGGTCGACGCTGCAGGGAATCGCGGTGAAACCAGCCACGTGAAGGTGGTAAAGCTGACAGGACCTACTCCGATCAGCATATCGCTTGCGAACGATACCCTCACTCGTAATGCGGGAACCGAAAACGCATCAGTCACCATCAAGACCGACGCGAAGGTGAAGGATTACATCGACAGTTACGTCCTCTCGATCAAGAACGCGATGGGCGAGGTTGTCAGAACTCAGCGCGCCTCATCGGCGTTTGACACCTTTGTGTGGGACGGACGAACCGACGCCGGCACACCGGTGCCCGACGGTCAGTACACGGCGGACCTCGAAGTCATCTATCAGAACGGCAACGATATGAAGGCGACCTCCGCGCCGATAACGGTGAAGACACTTACCGGTGATGTGGTCATTGAGCCGCTCACTCCAGGATTCTCGCCGAACGGCGACGGAGTTATGGATACCGAGAACTTCTCGGTATCGGTAGGTCGGAAGACCGGAATCAAGTCGTGGACGGTGAGCTACGTTAACACCGAGAAAGGTGTGGTACGGAAGGTCAGCGGAGGACCGGACATACCCGCGACGCTCTCGTGGGATGGAAAGAGCGATCTCGGATTCATCATCGACGGAACCTATCATGCACAGATGGTTGTCTACTACGACAACGGCGGCATGATCCAGTCTGATTCGAAGAAGAGTTTCGTACTGGATACCACGGGGCCGAAGCCGACTGTCAGCATCAATCCGGTGCCATTCTCACCGGACGGCGACGGGATCAACGACACCGTCACCATCGGCATGAACGCTGCAGATTCCTACGCCGGCATCAAATCCTGGTCGCTGGATATCGTCGATCCGATGGGAAATACCTTCCGCACCTACGGTGGTTCGGGAGCGCCTCCCGCATCCATAATCTGGGACGGCACGGCCACTTCCGGTGAGCTCGTCCAGTCCGGTCTGGATTATCCGGCAATTCTCACGGTGACCGATGATTACGGAGTAACGAAGAACGTCGGCGGAGTAATTTCAGTTGATATTCTGGTAATCAAGCAGGGCAACCAGTATCGCATTCGCGTTCCGAGCATCTACTTCGGACCGAATACATCCGACATGTTCCTCGTAGCCGACAATCTCCTGGTGAAGAATCTGGAGACTCTGCGCAGGCTCGCAAAGATTCTGAACAAGTACGCGGGGTATAATATCCTGATCCAGGGAAATGCAGTCAGCGTACTCTACGCCGATCCGGTTGCATCAGCTCAGGAACAGAAGGAGACGCTGATTCCGCTCTCACGGGCTCGGGCGTACGAGGTCATGAAGGCCCTCGCAATTCTTGGCGTGGATCGGTCGCGGATGAGCATAGAAGGGCTTGGTGATTCGAACCCGATCGTGCCGTTCAGCGATCTGCAGAACCGGTGGAAGGACCGGCGCGTCGAGTTCCTGCTCACCACGCCGCCCAAACCGGCGCCGAAGCCGTAGATTTCCGCGCGAACCACTCCGCCGAGGGGCGCGGTTCGCGCAGGCCCTTGACTCGTGGCCTCGCCACGGCTATAGTTCCTGCGAACCAGCACCAACGGGGTGCGGCGATCATTTGCCGCACCCTTCATATTTTCAAGGAGTAGAAATGTCAAAAGCGCACCGTGGAGCGGGTATCCGCACCGTGCCGAGCAAGGGTCGGGGAAGCTGCCCGATCTGCAAGCGAACCGGCATCAAAGTAATGTACGAGCATCAGATTGGCGAGCAGAAAGTGACCATTTGCAAGCAGTGCCGGGCTACAGTTACCCGGGCGGCGAAGAAAAAGGAAACTGCGGCGTAAGCCATGCCTGCAGTTGCATCGCTCGATGACCTCAAGGCCGTCGAAGAGGAGCTCAAGCGCCTCAACGAACTGCATCCTGAAGCGTACGGCCTGTTTTCAGCATTCTTCAAGAAATTCCGGAATGTCGGGTACAAGAACATTGTGAAACTGATGCTCGGCGAAACCACTCCGGAAAAACTCAAGGGTGAAGGCTGACGCTGGAAGCGGCAACAGCGGGCGGACACAGAGTCGCGCCCGGTAGTTGCACCGGCCGGAGATAACCCTCCCCGATATCCAAATCATCTACTCATGCAGCGGCTGCTGGTTTCCTTTTGCGCGTCCTACGAGCACCTTGAAAAGCAGCAGGAACAGTCCAATTCCAATGTATCTGCCGACCGAACTGGCTCCGAAGCAGAGGCGGAATGAAAACGTGTCGATCAGGTAGCCGCCGAGCACCGGTCCGATCACGGCGCTCGAAAAGACGACTGTCTGATAGAGTGCAACCGCGCGGGGGCGCTGCTCATTCGGGCTGTACTCGAGCAGCAGGTTGAAGTTGGAGAGGTTGTAGCCGCCCCAGAAGATTCCGCTCAACAACGAGATGATGTACACCTGGTATGGCTCACGCGCAATCATCCAGAGCGCAGGCAGTACAGGAATAATCAGACCGTTTAGTCGCTGGACCCAGAATGATCCCTTGGTGTCAAGAAGTTTGCCGAACAGATACTGGCCAACCAGCGTCGCGAGACTCGTCAGTCCGGTCGCATAGCCGACAATTTCGATCCCGGTCTTCAGTTCCGATACCATGTAGACATTGAAGAATGGACCGGCGACCTGTATCGAAAGGTTCCAGAAGAACGCGCCCGCAATGAACGCGGTAAACTGTGGTGAGCTGCGCAACGCCTTTCGCAGATCGCCTCGCTGGTGGGGCGGGCGTCGTGCCTTGTCGACCGGCTCAGGTATTCGGGAAAAGGCCAGAGTTGACGCCGCTCCGAACACGAGCGAACCGAGAAACACTGCCTGGTAGCCAATGTGGGTATTGCCGGTTCCCGTATTCAGTGCTCGAATCACCCAGCCTCCGAGCGGCGCAGCGATCAGCGCTGCTATTCCCATCATCTGTCCGCGAGATGTGAAGTACTTGCCCCTCATCGCGGAGGGGACCAGGCCCGCTACCATCTCAGTCCAGGGCGGGTTTGCGAAGTTGTTCATGAACGCACGCACAGCGGTCACGATGATGATTATCCAGACTGCAGCGCCGCGTGGAAGGACAAAGAGCGGCAGCACGGTCAGTACCACAAACATGAGGCGGCTGACCCCGCCGCCCGTCCAGAGCACGACAGCCTTTCTGCTTTTCGCAAGCTCCGCGGATCGCGCACCAGGAAACAGCGAAATGGTACCCAGGAGGTTTCCCGCCGCGGTGAGAATTCCGATTTCCGAGTTGGTGGCGCCGAAGGCGAGCGCAAAGAGCGGAATGAAGGTGACGGCAAGATTCTCGCTGAATGAGCTGAAAAGTCCATCGAAAAGGAAGTAGCGCAGCCCCCGCACCTGGTGCGGAGCGAGCGGCGTTCGGGATGAACGGCGAATTGAGTAATCCATTCGCCGCGTCAGCAGGTGCCAGTTCCACCGTTGCGGTCTGAGCTCGTCGCGCGGGGTGAAGATACGCTGAAGCTGGACTGCAGGGGATCGTACTTGCGGTTGCGGGATGTCCTTGTTCGGCCCCTTGGATTCTGTAGGTGTCGTCATGATGTATGCTTGTTCGTTCTTGTCATGAGGCCGGTGCGATTTCCGGGTATCTCAGTCTATTCGTGATGGGAATAGTAACAGTTTCTCAATGGACCGAAAAGGGCATTGCGCGTTCCGCGAAAATTCCGTAAACCCTTGATTCTTGCCACACGGATGCGCATTCTGTAAAGCGGAGGCAGACCAATGAGCGAAGCATCGAAGACAGCGATTGTGCTTTTTGCAACTGGTTTCGAGGAGGTCGAGGGTATAACCCAGGTCGATTTTCTTCGCCGTGCCGGAATTGAAGTTACGATGGTCGGGGTTGAGGAGCGAGATGTTGCAGGCAACCACGGAGTGCTCGTGCACACGGACGTGGTTGTGGACGATCTTCCGGCGGATCCGGGCACCGATGCCATCGTGCTTCCGGGAGGCATGCCGGGCGCACAGAACCTTTCGGAGAGCCCATTGGTACTATCGCTCATCAAGCGGTACTTCGACTCGGGGAGGCTGGTTGCGGCAATTTGCGCTGCGCCCGGAGTTGTGCTGGGCCGAACGGAAATCCTCGACGGCAGGCAGTTCACCTGCTACCCCGGCTTCCAGGAACGGGTCCCCCGCGGAAAATTCCTGGAGGACCGCGTTGTGGTTGCCGGAAACGTGATTACCAGCCGCGGTCCGGGCACCGCCGCCGAGTTTGCCGAAGCCATAGTACGCTATCTCGTCGGAAGCGAGGCGGCCGAACGGCTGCACACGACAACCCTTCAGAGGTGATTCCAGCCTCCGTTTCTCAGTAGATTTCACTCCTTACGCCTCGTCTGCGCTGCGGTTTCTCCTGCTCACCGACAGCTGCCGGACGATGGAAACGAGCCAGTATTCACTTGATCGATTTCTCTTGCGGTCCTGGGAAACCCGGTGTACTATTCGTTAGTAACGCGAATTGCGCACTACGCGCAACTACGCGTCAAGAATCACAGGAGGAAGGTATGAAACGAGTGCTATTCCTGACGGGGCTCATTCTGCTCACCGCCGGATTTGCTTTCGCAGGCGGAAGCTCGGAGAAGAGCAGCACCGCTCCCGC
>DATKUC010000093.1:0-2317 GCA_035530835.1 Spirochaetia bacterium | reverse complement strand
ACGGCGGCCCGAGGTCATTGAGTATGTGAACCGGAAATACGGTTCGGACAAGGTCGGACAGATCATTACCTTCGGTACGCTGAAGGCGAAAGCCGTCATCCGGGACGTTGCACGTGTGCTCGACCTTCCCTACGCGGAGGCGGACCAGATCGCGAAGCTCGTGCCCGCCACCGCAAAGAACCTCGTCGAAGCGATGGAGCAGGAACCGAAGCTCAATGAGCTGCGTGAACGAGGCGAGGTGTACGCTGAGCTCATCGACACGAGCCTGAGACTCGAAGGCCTCGCGCGGCACGCATCGACCCACGCTGCGGGCATCGTCATCGGCAAAGAGAAGCTCACCCACTATGTGCCGCTCTATCGGGACCCCAAGACCGGGTCGATTTCGACCCAGTACACCATGGATCTCCTCGAGGACTGCGGTCTGGTCAAGATGGACTTCCTCGGACTGAAGACCCTCACGCTCATCAAAAATACCGAAGCGCTCATCAGAAAGTCGGAGCCGGATTTCGACATCGAAAAAGCGTCGGAAACCGACAGCGCAACCTTCAGAATGCTGGGCGAAGGCAAAAGCGCGTGCGTGTTCCAGTTCGAAAGTACCGGCATGCAGAACGTGCTGAAGCGTGCACGGCCGACAAAGATTGAGGAGCTCATCGCTCTGAACGCGCTCTACCGACCGGGCCCGATGGAAAACATCGATCAATTTGTTGACTCGAAATGGGGCCGGACCGCAATCAAATATCCGCACGCCTCACTCGAAGATGTGCTCAAGGAGACCTACGGCGTCATCGTCTATCAGGAACAGGTCATGCAGATTGTCCGGGTCATTGCCGGCTTCTCTCTCGGCCAGGCGGACATTCTGCGAAAGGCGATGGGAAAGAAGAAGCGCGACGCGATGGAGAAGATGAAATCCGAGTATCTTCAGGGCGCCGCGACTCACGGAGTCTCCCAGAAGCATGCCGAAGAAATCTTCACACTGCTCGAACCATTCGCCGGTTACGGATTCAATAAGGCTCATGCGGCAGCTTATTCGGTCCTCGCATACAAGACCGCATTTCTCAAGGCGAACTATCCGTCGGAGTTCATGGCGGCAAACCTCACGAACGAGATAAACTCCCCGGACAAGTTTGGCCAGTACATCACCGAGACCCGGCAGATGGGCCTCGAGGTACTTCCGCCGGACGTAAATCTGAGTGAAATGTACTTCACCGTGGTAAATGAACAGATCATCTACGGTCTCATGGGCATCAAGAACGTCGGACAGGCCGCAGTCACCGAAGTTCTGAGGGCGCGTACGGAAGACGGAGCCTTTACATCGTTCCCGGAGTTCCTCGAACGGGTCGACCTCAAGACGGTGAACCGAAAAGTTGTCGAAATGTTCATCCAGTCCGGTGTGTTCGACAGCCTTTCGCCGAATCGGGCAACGCTCATGCACAATCTCGATCGATTGATCGACATTGCTGTTCAGAAGCGGGACGGCAGGAAATTCGGCCAGGTGTCGCTGTTTGAGTCCTGTCAGGATGAGGAGTTTCCGGCGATCGAGCTCATTGAAGTACCCGAGTGGCCGGATATCGAACGGCTGCGCCACGAAAAGGAAAACCTTGGATTCTACTTTTCCGGTCACCCGCTGGACAACTATCGCGATCGGTGGCAGGGATGCGTGGATCTGAACCTTTCGAAATCAGACCGTACATCGCCTGACAAAGTGTACAGCCTCATCGGGCTGCTGAAAGGTATCCGTACAATCATCACCCGCAAGGGAACTCCGATGGCGTTTGCCACCCTCGAAGATTATAATGGTTCAATCGAGCTCCTGTTCTTCGGGGAAGCGTATGAAAAATACCGGGATCTGTTGATTGAAGAGAGCATCACAGGTATGCTCGGTAAGGTAGACCTGAAACGCGGAACGCCTCAGGTTATCGTTGAAGAGGTGAGGAAACCGGAAGAGATGGAAGAGCGAGAAACCGGTGAAGTGCATATCCGGCTTGACGATACAATCGGCGATGAGGAGGGCATGTATCGCCTCCGCGCTGATCTGCTCGAATATCCGGGCGGCTGCCCGGTTTTCATCCACGTGAACCTGAATGGCTCCGGACATGAAGCGGTTGTCCGCGTCTCCGGTCAGCTGACCGTGTCTTCGAGAAAGGAAGTGCTGGATTCGCTACAGGCGATATCCGGCGTGGCGGAGGCGTGGAAACAGTAGCCCCGCAAAGAGGAGAACCGTATGTTCGTTGCGCTTCGACTGGTGAGCACACTCATATCGATCTACATGATCGTTCTTGTTGTCCGAATCGTGCTGACCTGGTTCAGCGGCGTCTCC
>DATKUC010000092.1:0-12338 GCA_035530835.1 Spirochaetia bacterium | reverse complement strand
AGCAGGTGGATATTGTTCGGGTAGTACTGACTGACCGTGAAACTCTGGAACCCGTCGGCCGCAAGCGGTTCGCGCAGGCTGACTGCAGCGAGGATCCGTTCGTGAGCCGCGATGTACTGCCGGGCGAGTCGGGAGACCCTGTTTGAGACAGAACCGGGTGAGCATCCGAGTGATCGTCCGAGTGCCCGTACCCCGCAGCAGCTCGTGATTCCCTGCTCGATACGCCGGTAGGAGATTCGGCGCTTGACGTAGTAATCGAGGCGAAACGTCTGCTCGGAGAAGGAGCGCTCGCATGCTCTGCAGCGGAACCGCCTGACGATCCCGCGCGAGGCGGTGCGGTAGCAGCCGTACTGGGAATACCAGCGGTGAGAGCCGGAGCACCCGGGGAACAGAGGATGATCCGGGTTGTGGAACACGCAATTCGGATTCGGACAAAACGGCGGAATCAGCACAGGCATTCTCCATAACGAAGGGATACCTGGTACTACCGTCCTTTTTGCCGGGTTACTTCATTGCGCCCCCAAGGTTTGTGACACTACTCAAAGTTTGCCCATGCTTCGAACGGCGCCTGGTGCATTCACCGCAGGTGCCGTAGACAGTGAGCTCGTGACTTTTCACGACAAAATCGTACTGCAGCCCGATTCGCTCAAGTGTGGATTCAGGCAGGCACTCTTTGAAGTCGACGATACGATCGCAGCTCGTGCAAACGAGGTGATGATGATGGGAACCTCCGCACACGCGGTACTTACGCGTACCGTCGGAGAGCTCGACCCGGTCGAGTACTCCTTTTTCAACGAGTTGTTCAACTGACCGGAACACAGTTGCACGTCCGATTCGCCCGTGGTCCGCACGAAGTTCCTGCCAGAGGTCTTCGGTGGAAAATGCCCGCCCGCTGCGCGCAAGCTCCCCGAGCTTCTCGGCGACTATACGGCGCGGCTCGGTGTTCGGGCGCGTCAGTTCGCCGAATGCATCCTCGATTCTTTGTTCCAGGTCCTCAGCTGGTTCTTGATTCATCATTCACCTCGTCCTGTCTCGCGATCCAGATGGTGTGGCTCTTCGATCCGTGCAGTGTGCCGCTTCCGTCGCACGGCAAGTGACAAAGCGTACACCAGGGCTGCAAGCGAAGATATGAAGAATCCGACGGGAAGGTGATGTCCGGTTCCTGCTACGGCAAGCACGAGCCCCAGCCAGGTTATGCCGACGGCAATTCCCACCGAGAGTGCAATCGAGCGAGTCGGGCGTCTGGTGAAATTGACGGCCGCGGCAGCTGGAGCAATCAGCAGCGAAGCGGTGAGAAGTACTCCTACCGCAAGCACGCAGGCTGCAGTCATGAGCGCGAGGATAACCAGAAACACGACCGACAGCGTTCGGGTGTTCAGCCCGCGCGCTTCGGCTCCTGCGGGATCGATTGACGCGAACAGGAGCGGCCGGTAGACGACCATGAGTACGGTTACTGCGGCCAGGCTGCTTGCGAGCGCAAGCACGATGTCGACTACATCGATATTGAGGAGTGATCCGAACAGAATGTTCACTCCGCCAAGTGCGTGAGTTGCATTCGTGTGAGAGTAGATGCTGAGGAAGAGCACGCCTGTGCCGAGCGCGAAGGAGAGCACCATGCCGACCTCAACATCGCGCCCCTTTACCCGTGTTCCGAGAAAGCCCAAACCGACGGCGGCAAGCAGCGAAAAGACGATCATTCCCGACAGCGTTGGCGCTCCCACGAGCGCGGCTCCGGTGGCTCCGGCAAATCCTATGTCGGTGAACGCTTCACCAGCGAACGCGTGGGCCCTGAGGACCAGGAAGTATCCGACAATCCCGGCGGCAACGGCGACGATGGTTCCTCCGAGCAGCGCACGAAGTACGAGTTCCGATGTGAAAATGGCGCTCATGAATCGTGAACCTTCGCGTACCTGATTGACGCGTGCGGCCTTCCGGTCACTATCCGAACGGGAAGGTAGACGAGAAATGAGATCGCGGCGATGAAGAAGCTCACCGGCCAGTTCCCGCTCAGTCCTGCAAGCGTGATGCCGATGAATACGTAGCTGACGCCGAGAAAGCTCGAGAGGAGGATTGCGTGCACCGGTCTTCCGGTAATGCGGGTAGCCGTTGCGCTCGGGCCGACAAGCAGCGTGAAAACGAGCATTGCTCCAACCACCTGCACCGCCAGCGAGACGGTGACCGCGACCGTCACCAGGAAGATCACCGACAGAAATAGTAACGGTACTCCGCGCGCAGCCGCAGTCACCGGGTCGACGGTGCTGAACAGGAGCGGCCGGAACAGGAAGAGGAGTACACCCACAACTCCCATGCTTGATAGCGCGGTCAGAAGGGTGTCCTGTCGCGTAATGCCGAGGATAGTTCCGAACAGGATGCTGTAGACCTGCTGCGCGTATCCGGAGTAGAGAGACAGAAACATCAAACCGAGGCCGAGTCCGAATGTCATGATAACGCCGATTGAGACATCCCGTTCCCGGACGTCCCGTCCTGCGAATGCCATGGTAACTGCGGCGAGGATAGTCAGTGCGAACAGACCGTATACCGGTCGGACTCCGAACAGCACCGCACCGGCTGCACCGGCGAATCCGATGTTTGGCAGCGCATGGCCTGCGAACGTGAAGCCTCTTCCGACTAGAAAGTAACCTGAGACGGCTGAAGCAACCGCCACGCACACGCCGCTGATAAGGGCGTTCTGGATGAACGGGTATCGATACAGATCGACTATGGAGGCGAACATCAGATTTCCACCCCGAGTACGAAGACTCTGCCCATCGCTTCGACCACGTCGACCGGGCTTCCGTAGAGCTTGCTGAGCGTTGCGCGGGTGATGACCTCCTTCGACGTTCCGATAGCGGACCGGCCTCCCGCCATGTAGAGCACGCGGTCAACGAAGGGCAGGAGCGGATTCACGTCATGGGTCACCAGAAGCACAGCGATGTTCCGTTCCCGCCGCAGCCTGTCGACGAGCGTAATAATCTCCTGCGCCCGGGCGATGTCCAGATTCGACAGCGGCTCATCGAGAAGGAGCAGGCGCGGACCGGTGAGCAGAGCCTGGGCGATAAGAAGCCGCTGCCGCTCACCGCCGGAGAGTTCGCCGATCGGTGCATCCGCATACGCTTCTGCATGCACTTCGGCAATCGCCTTATCGATCAGCGCCGTTCGCTTGCGACTCGGCCAGCCGGGACCAAAACGATGACCGTCGAGTCCGAATCCGACGATGTCACGCCCCCGCACGGCAAAGTCGGTCTCAAGCGTGCGAAACTGCGGCGTGTATCCAATGAGCGCGCTTCCCCTGCGCGGCTCGCGGCCGAGCACGCTCACATTCCCCGCCTGTTGACGGATCAATCCAAGGAGCAGTTTCAGCAGCGTACTCTTTCCCGCGCCGTTTGGACCGAGTACCGCGACGAACTCGCCCGGTTCAATCGAAAAGCTCATACTCTCCTGGATTACCCGCTCTCCGTAGGTGATCCTGACGC
Source organism: Spirochaetia bacterium (assembly GCA_035530835.1). Taxonomy (GTDB): domain Bacteria; phylum Spirochaetota; class Spirochaetia; order DSM-27196; family DATKUC01; genus DATKUC01. Next base: position 8,865 of record DATKUC010000092.1, on the reverse strand, counting down.
CGTCGAGTTCAACGACAGCGGCGAGGGTCTCTGCGGTCGCTGTGATCATTGTGCTGTGGTCCCCGTTCCCGTTGTTCGACCGGAGAGCGCTGCTTCAACGGCGGCAAGCTGAGACATCATCCACGACTGGTAGTGTCTGTTCCGCGGCATCGTTTCAGTGACCGGGACCACCGGAATTCCCGCAGCTTTCGCGTCCTGCTGCATGCTGGTCGTGATCTTGTCGACTGTCTGTTCATTGTAGATGAGGAGTTTGACCTCCCGATTACGGATCTGGTTTTCGGCGGCGAGTATTGAGCTTGCGGGAGGATCGTTTCCCTCGGCAATTGCCTTCTGAAAGCTGAACGGCGTGATCACTTTCAACGCCATCGGCACCGACTGATACTGAAAGATTGTCTCGGTGAGCGCAATCGGCGTGCCAGCATACTGTGCCGAGATCTCGTTCATCTTCGCGGTGATGGGCGCAAGGCTCTCGCTGAACAGGGTAAGGTTGTGATCAAACTGCTGCGCATGGGCTGGATCGATCGACGCGAGGTCCGCTGCTATTTTTGCCGCTATCGCCTCGGCATTCTTCGGACTGTACCAGACATGAACATTGTCCGGCAATTTCAGCGGCGCGACCTCATAGCCCTTTATGACGAGTCGTTTCGGCTGGGGGGAGGCGGCGAGAAGTCTGTCCATCCAGGAGTCGTATCCGCCTCCGTTTTCGATTACCAGGCTTGCGACCGCGATGCTTTTCGCATCATTCACGTCGCTTTCGTATTGGTGCGGGTCGATGTTCGGATCGGCGAGTATGCTCCGCACTGTCGCGTAAGGGCCCGCAATCTGCGACGCGATGTCACCGTAGAAGTTCTCGGCAGCGACGATTCCGACACGGCCCGATCCGCCGGAGAAGAGGGTGTTCTCGACCGTGCCGCCGGCAAATGCCTGTGCCACGGATATGACAAGCCCGATGGCAAGAGCCGTTGTCAGTGAAGTTGCGCGCATGCAGAGTCTCCTTTAACGATACGGAGTATCATTTATACTGCGTAAGATAATCACTTCATGATGCGATGGTCAATGAGATCAGGTATCAACAATGCGATCACGGATAGACGTAGACAAAATCTGCGGAAGGAAGCTGCTGCACCGAGATTACGTTGACCAGAGGCACAGTCGCTCTTACTCCGCTGTAGGGGTCGGCCCACTTAGTAGTGGATAGCGTGCCGCGTATCCGAACCCAACCGTCCAGCTGCGCCCCGGCCATCAGTGGTCCGGCACAGAGGAATCCGAGCGGAACAGCATCCGCTGCGCAGCACCACATGAGCAGGTGCGCAGCAAGAAACTGGTTGCCGGTCGAGGTTCCGTCCCGGATGATCCGGCCCGTGATCTCGATCGTGTCGCCGCGAAATGCAGCGGGCCGGGCGTAGAGCTTCGTGTAGAGTCCGAAGTAACTTTTTTCGGTCAGAGTCAGCGATGAACCGGAGAAATCCGGGGTCGATGCGTTCGCCGCCGCCGTTCTCGCTGGCGCTGATGCCGGAGCGGAAAGTGCTACATCCGCCGCCAGCGTCGGAAGATTCTGCGGCGCGGACGATGAGAGCAGGAATCCGCCGTTGCCCCCGGCAAGCGGAACGAGGAGGAGCGGCAGGACGACGAGCGCAACCCCGGACGGCAGCGTTCGCGACCGCCGTGACGGCATAAGAAAAAGCTCGGCTCCCGCAAAGAGCGCCAGGACGACCGCCGCGAAGATGACAAATGGTTGCATCCGCGGATTCACGAGATCAGTCAATCTGCCGGACAGGACGAGGTAACCAAAGTACGCGGAGTACAGTGTGATTGCTCCAATATAGATTCCGCGTCTCATGGAACCCCCGTGAGTGCAAATACCGACGGTAGCAGATTGACCCCGATGCCGATGATTGCACTTACCAGCGCGACGGCCCCGATCAGCAGGAGGATGAAGCGGCCGCGAAAGGCGGTGGACAGCATGAGAGTATTCTTCAGATCCGTCATCGGACCAAAGATCAGGAACGCCACGAGTGCTCCCGTGGAGAACTGGCTCATGAATGCGCGCGCGATGAAGGCATCGGCCTCAGAGCAGACCGAAAGCACGTAGGCTGCCCCGATCATCACCACGACCGAGAGCAGCACCGAATGGCCGATGCTCCGCAGGCTCTCATCCGGCAGCAATACCTGAATCATCGACGAAAGTATCACGCCGAGGAAGAAATAGCGTCCGACTTCGAAGAAATCCTCGGCGGCGTGGGGCAGAATTACCTTAAGTCGCGCGATCGGGCCACCGTCCGCCGGTCCATCGTGGTGATGTCCGCCCGAAGCAGGGAGAACGCGTGATGCCATTGCCGAGAGCAGCACGTCAGGATCCAGGAGGCGCCGATCTGCCAGAAAGGAGAGCACCAGGCCGATTGTCACTGCGGCGGCAAGGCCCAGGATGCCACGGAAGAGTACCATTTGCGGAAACTGAATAAATGCAAGCCAGGTTGAAGCGAGAACCAGCGGATTGACCATGGGTACTGCAAGCATGAAGGTTATTCCGACGTGGAGCGGCGCACCCTTCTTCATCAATCCGCGAACAACCGGGACGATGCCACATTCGCAGAGTGGAAAGACAAAACCCATGAGCGACGCGGCGAGTGCACCTATCACGCGGCTCTTCGGGATCAGCCGGGCAATGAGCTCTTCGGAAACGTAGAGGTGAATAACGGCCGAAACAAGCGAGCCGAGCAGAAGGAATGGAAGCGCTTCGACCAGTATGCTCAGCGTCGTGACTGCGAACCGCTCAAGTATGATTGGATCGAATCCGCTGCTGAGCGACTTCACCGCCAGAATGCACAAGCCCGCAAAGACGAGCGGATAGAGCGCCAGGATGCGCGCATCGGCTTTGAACTGCGACCCTCGCACTGCCTGATCCACTTTGACGACCTCCGGAAATCACGGAAATCGTACGGTCCGAGTCGACTATTGTCAACATAACCCGACGCGCGCACCTGTTCCACGATACGCCTCTATCCGCGGTCTATCACCAGGCTTCGTGACAGGGCGAAAAAAGAGGACCGGCTTGCGGCCGGTCCTCTTTCGCTACTCAATGAAGCAGCTAGAAACGGAAGAGCATGTCCTCGTAGGTCGGGAACGGATAGAAGTCGGCGGGAAGCAGTGCCTCGAGGGCATCGACTTCGACACGCAGAGCTGCCATTGCTCCAAAGACCTTCTCACGGAAGAGTTTTGCCTTCTTGAAGGTTTCTCCTTCGGCCCGGGCCGCGGCCAGATCCTTCTCGAGCAGAGTGAGTCTCGTAAACGCTCGCGCCAGGAGATCCCCGCCTGACTCAAGCTGCATCTCGATGCCGGATGCATCGACTTTCACCGATTTCAGCGCTTCGACGCTTCCGACAAGTCCGGTGAGCCACTCGGTCGCAGAGGGGAGAATGCTCTTCTTCACCATCTCGATCATGATGCTCGCTTCGATATTGATAGTCTTCGCGTACTTCTCGAGGTAGATCTCGGTACGGCTGTGAAGCTCCTGTGAGCTGAACACTCCGTGCTTCTTGAACAGGGTGATACTGTAGTCCTTCGAGTACTCAGGCAGACAGTCTACCCACGCCTTCACGTTCGGCAGGCCGCGCTTTGTCGCTTCGGCTTCCCACTCCGGGCTGTAACCGTTTCCGTTGAACACGACTCTCTTATGGGCCTTGTACTGCTCGGTTACGATCTTCTTGATCTCGGCAATCTTGTCGGATGCTTTCTCGAGACGATCCGCATACTGAGAGAGAATCTCTGCGACCGCGGTGTTCAGCACGACGTTCGGGCCTGCGATCGAGTCGCCGGAGGGCACCATGCGGAACTCGAACTTGTTACCGGTGAATGCAAACGGACTTGTTCTGTTGCGGTCGGTAAGATCCTTCGGCAGATCGGGAAGCGTTGTTGCACCAAGCTCGAGTTTCACGCCTTCCTTCGCGGTGACCGGCTTTCCTTCACTGATTGCTTCCATGATTTCCTGCAGCTGACCAAGGAAGATGGAAATGATTGCCGGAGGAGCTTCGTTTGCACCGAGTCGGTGATCGTTTCCGGGGTTTCCGGCCGCTGTGCGGAGCAGGAGTGCGTAGGTGTCAACCGCTTCGACTACAGCGGTACAGAACAGCAGGAACTGGCTGTTTTCGTGCGGTGTGTTTCCCGGGTCGAGCAGATTCTGACCATCGTCGGTACCCATCGACCAGTTGTTGTGTTTACCCGATCCGTTAACGCCGGCAAACGGCTTTTCATGCAGGAGCGCCATCAATCCATGTCTGCTCGCGACGCGGCGCATGGTATCCATGACAAGCTGATTCCAGTCGGTCGCGACGTTTGATGCAGAGAAGATCACCGCAAGCTCATACTGATGCGGCGCAACTTCATTATGCTGCGTCTTCGCGGTAATTCCGAGCTTCCACAGCTCTGCATTGAACTCCCGCATGAACGATTGGACATTGTCGGGAATGGAACCGAAGTAGTGGTCCTCCAGCTCCTGTCCCTTGGCAGGAAGTGCTCCAACGACCGTGCGTCCGGTGAGCAGGAGGTCAGGGCGCAGGTTGTAGTACTCTTCGTCGATCAGGAAGTACTCCTGTTCGGGGCCGACCGTCGTCACGACGCGGGTTGCCGTCGTGTTTCCGAGAGTCTTCAGCACGCGAAGTGCCTGCTTGTTGAGGGCGTCCATCGAGCGGAGCAACGGGGTCTTCTTGTCCAGTGCCTCACCGTTGTAGCCAACGAAAGCGGTCGGAATACAGAGTGTCACACCCGAGGGATCCGACTTCAGAAACGCAGGGCTTGCGGTATCCCATGCGGTATATCCACGTGCTTCAAAGGTTGCCCGCAATCCGCCTGACGGAAATGACGATGCATCCGGCTCGCCCTGAATCAGCTCCTTGCCTGAAAACTCCATGAGTACTCGGCCGTCGGCGGTCGGGCTGATGAATGAATCGTGCTTTTCAGCAGTAATTCCGGTCAGCGGCTGGAACCAGTGCGTATAGTGCGTGGCACCCTTCTCTATCGCCCAGTCTTTCATGGCGTTCGCCACAACTTCAGCAACCGCGATGGTAAGCTTGTGCTTTCCAGCCTGTACCTGCTTGAGTTCCTTGTAGATGGACTTGGGTAGGCGTTCACGCTGCATTGCGTCGTTGAAACTGTTGGAACCGAAGATTGCAGGAATCCCGGTCACGGTGTCGACGATGTCGGACATATAGTCTCTCCTTGTTATGTATGGGTCCGGTGGAACCCCGGAACAGGATTCGGCGTCAGAAACACCGCCGGACCATCATATGTAAGCAATATCCATGCCAATCCCTGGTGACAGGACGAGCCACGCAATTATAGCATGACTCGTACGGAAAGAAAGGGCTGCAGGCCACTTTCACCGTCATTTCCGTACCGTATGCATCCGGATTATTCGTGTGACAGGCGGCAGAATCCTACAACTCCGTTCCGCCAAGCTACATTTTTGTGGCATGTTTTCCCCTATCGTACGCATCCGGCGTGCGGCGTGACTGATTGTTCAAGATGCATGGATATACAGTGTAAATGCATCTTTTTACAATTGGCAATTGCTGATACACTGCGTCGTAATCAAATATTGCCAGTTGGCGCGGTGCAGGAACAACGATACAAGTGAGGTCGCAATGAGCATTATTCTCAAGTCACTTCCGAAGAACCAGAAGGTAGGTATTGCCTTTTCCGGAGGTCTTGACACATCGGTTGCGGTGACATGGATGAAGGAGAACGGCGCATTCCCATACGCATATACTGCGGATCTGGGACAGCCGGATGAAACAGATCTCGACAGCGTGCCTGACAAGGCGATGAAGCACGGAGCAATCCTTGCCCGGTTGATCGATTGCAGGAAGGAGCTGGTAAACGAAGGTTTCAGTGCTCTCATGTGCGGCGCGTTCCACATCTCCTCAGGCGGCAAGAAGTACTTCAATTCGACGCCGCTCGGCCGCGCGGTTACCGGTACACTTCTGGTGCGGGCAATGGCGGATGATGGGGTCGAGATCTGGGGCGATGGATCCACCTACAAAGGTAACGACATTGAACGTTTCTATCGATACGGACTTCTGGCGAATCCACGGCTGCGCATCTACAAACCGTGGCTGGATCCGGACTTCGTCAGGGAGCTGGGAGGCCGCAGCGAAATAAGCGCATGGCTGAAGGTGCACGGTTACGAATACAAAATGCAGTCGGAGCACGCCTATTCGACCGACACGAACATCTGGGGTGCAACCCACGAGGCGAAGCACCTCGAGTACCTGAACAACAGCGCCCACATAGTCTCTCCCATCATGGGGGTCAAATTCTGGGATGATTCAGTCGCTATTCAACGGGAGACGGTGTCAATTACCTTCGCCGAGGGAGTACCCGTCGCGCTGAACGGTGTCGAATATGAGCCGGTGGAACTGGTCCTCAAAGCGAATGAAATCGGCGGACGCCACGGGATCGGTATGTCCGATCAGATCGAAAACCGCATAATCGAAGCGAAAAGCCGCGGAATCTATGAAGCGCCCGCAATGGCGCTGTTACACATAGCGTATGAACGGCTCGCGTGCGGCATCCACAACGAGAACACGCTCGACAACTACTACACCATGGGCAGGCGTCTGGGCCGATTCCTCTATGAAGGCAGATGGTTCGATCCGCAGGCGCTCATGATCCGCGAGAGCCTCCAGAAGTGGGTCGCGCGCGTTGTATCCGGGACAGTCACGCTCGAGCTGAGGCGGGGAGATGACTACACGATCCTCGACACCTCGAGCCCGAATCTCACCTACAAGCCGGAGCGACTGACAATGGAGCGGTCTCTTGCCGAGTTCGGTCCGGAAGAGGCTGGTGAGGCGCCGTTCGAACCGGAAGATCGCATCGGTCAGCTGCACATGAGAAACCTGGACATAGTCGACACGCACGAGAAACTGGTGCTCTACGCCCGGTCGGGACTGCTGAACCTCGGTGCCGAGACTCCGAGCTTCTTCCTGCCGTCCGATTCGGGCACAAAAAAGCTGCCGGGCAAGGAGTAGACCGGCTCAACCGCGCATCGCGACCCTGCATCATGAATGTGCCGGTAGCCCGGCGCCGCAGAGCGCCGAGCTCTCCGGCTACCAGTCGATCGGTTTCCCGTCGCGAAAGAAGCCACCTGACACGGTTCCCGAGAGCAGGGCCGCCCACAGCACCGAAGCGGCACCCTGAGCAACTGTGCGGGGAGCGCCTGCGCCGCCCATGTCAGTCTTCACCCAGCCGGGGCAGACTGCGTTCAGTCTGATTCTCCGGCGGAAAAGCTGCGGTGCGGTTACACGGACGAGCGCATTCAGCGCGGCCTTCGAGACCCCGTACGCAGAGGTCGGCCATCCATCCTCGGTATGGCGACCGTTTCGCACCGATTCAACGAACTGTTCGACAAGGGCGATGAGCGAGTCCTTCGTCAGGTCGGTATCGAGGAAGCTTCGCCTGAGCTGGGGTGAAAGGATTGACACTTCCCCCGCACTGCTGGAGACCATCACGATTGTTCCGCCATCCGGGATACTGCCCGATAGTGCGTCGGTCAGTCTCATCGGACCGTAGAAGTTCGTGTCCATGGTGCGGCGCGCAACCTGGTGATTGAAGCCGTCGAGCGCCACCGCCGCATTGTTCACCAGCAGGTCGATCGCGATTCCCTCCGACCGTATCGCATCGGCAAACGCGCGGATACCCGATTCGTCGGCGACATCCAGCCTGCGAAACTCAACGCGGCCGGCGGTCTCTTCGGCAACCGCCCTTGCTGCCGAGCTACCCTTTGCCTGGTCACGTGAGGTAAGTATTACGCGAAAGCCCCTGCGGGCGAGTTCTCGCGCCGTTTCGAGTCCTATACCGCGATTTGCGCCTGTTACGAGCGCAGTTCCTAACTCTTTCATTGAACCAATCATACACCGTCATCCAATCGCATTGCACCCCCGAACGAAATCAGCTATACTGCCGACACGACCGGCGTCACCAAGATGGAGTACCATCGGGGAGTAAGAAACTTCTGTCGCGCGCCTGGGCAGAAGGAACTTGATGAGAGGAGACTCCTATGCCGTCGAACCCGCTTTCCGAATACCTGTCCGGTAGAAACCCTGAATCCATTTCGCCCGAATTTATCGCCTACCTGGCAGCTCTTTCCACAGTGGCCCGTGTCGCACCTGAAGTCGCCTCGTCGATAGTTCAGGAGTTCAGGGATCAGCGTGCGAACCTCAAGCTCATCGCCAGCGAAAACTACTCGTCCCTCGCAACCCAGCTTGCGATGGGGAACCTCCTGACCGACAAGTACGCCGAAGGTTATCCGGGGCATCGCTTCTATGCCGGATGCGACAACGTCGATGAGGTCGAGCAGCTGGCGATCAACGAAGCGAAGGCGCTCTTCGGAGCCGAGCACGCCTACGTGCAGCCGCACAGCGGCGCTGACGCGAATCTCATCGCCTTCTGGTCGATTCTGAAGACGCGCGTCGAAACACCGTTCCTGGCGACAAAAGAGGATCCGAATCCGGTGCATCTCTCCCGCGACGAGTGGGACGAGCTGCGCAGACTCTCCGGGAATCAACGGCTGCTCAGTCTCGACTACTACTCAGGCGGTCACCTCACTCATGGCTACCGGCATAACACATCGGCCCGGATGTTCGACGCGCACACCTACACGGTTGACCGGTCGACCGGCCTGCTCGACTACGATCAGATTGCGGCTCAGGCTCGCGAGGTAAAGCCACTCATCCTGCTTGCAGGCTACAGTGCCTATCCCCGGCTCATCGATTTTCGCCGCATGCGGCAGATCGCCGACTCAGTAGGTGCGGTGCTCATGGTCGATATGGCGCACTTCGCCGGCCTGGTCGCAGGACGGGTCATGGAGGG
>DATKUC010000091.1:0-2122 GCA_035530835.1 Spirochaetia bacterium | reverse complement strand
CGAACCGCCAATCGCCTCAGCACGCTCCCGGAGACTGCGAAGGCCAAAGCCGCCTGCAATGCGAACCTCATCACCGCCGGCAGCGCTTCTCTGCGCGGTGCGCTTTCCCGACCCATCGTCTGCAATAACGAGTTCGATCCGCCGGTCCTTGTCGCTGACCCGAAGAGTCACACTGACATGTTCGGCTGCCGCGTGGCGCTGAACATTCGTGAGCCCCTCCTGAACGCTGCGCAGCAGCACCATCGCCTGTGCGGCATCAAGCTCATCGGCGGCAGGATCAATCTGCGTCGCCACATCGATCGCGCAACTCTCGCGGAAGGCGCTGACGGTCTCCGCGATGCTCCGGCACAGGCTTCGCGGCTCCACCTCCAGCGCGCCGAGTGAGCTCACCGCCGACCGCAGTTCGGCAAGCCCGGCGCGCACCTGTTCCCGCGATACGGTAGCGAGTTCTGCCGCACGAGCAGGATCGGTAGCGATGAGCCGGGATACCGCTTCGAGCTGAATTGAGGCGACAGTGAGGCGATGCCCGACCGCATCGTGCATCTCCTGAGCGATCCGCTGCCGCTCCTCAATGCGCGTCACCTCGCGGAGCTGTCCCTGGGCGCTGACAAGTTCATCCAGAAGCCGTCGGTTCACCTCCGAGCTTTCACGTACCGCGCGATAGCTTTCAGTGAAGACGATGATCGCGATGAAACCCGGAACCATTGAAGCTACAGAGAACCACTCCGCCGGAAGATGGCCGCCCGCTGCGACCGCGGCAAAGAACACCAGCGGTGCCGCCAGATAGATCCCGTAGCGCAGCGGAGCGGGGAGTCGCGATGAGGCGGGGATCAGCACAAAGAAGAGGATTGCCGGCAGCCATGGACTCGGGGCGATGAAGAGAAGCGCAACCACGAGTGCAAAATCACAAGCTATTGTGGCAACCTGTCCGCGCCCTGTCCGTGCCCACGGCCTTCCGCCGATCGGAATGCCCACTGCGAACAGAAGCACGAGCGCCTCTTCCAGCACCGTCGACACCGACAGATCGGGAGAGCCGTCTCTGCCCAGGATGAGACTTGCCGCAACTCCGCCTATTGCGAGATATGCTGCTGCGGCCATGAACCGGAAGGCTCCCGGCCGCCGCGCTTTTGCATGACTCATGCAGAAAGTATACATCTTACTCTGCCGAACTGAAGCTACTGTGTCCGAAGTAGGTGACAAGTAGCTTTGTCACCCGGCCGACCGCGATCCCCGTGCCGATTCCCGATAGTGCGAGCGTCGTGGCGACGAAACCGACATTGCTCGCAGCCGATGGATCGCTTGCGAGCTGAAAGTTGTAGCAGAACTTGGTCGCGAAGATCAGGACAAAAACCATAAGTGTTGCCGGACTCCCCGCGATCCGCATGCGTCCCGCGCCCGCATCCCTGTCGAGCACCTTTGCAGCAAGAACAGTCAAACCGGCCACAATGCCAAGTGTAGCACCGACCATCCACACAACGGCACTCACGGGAACGGATCTCATCGCCGAGATGAGCGATGTGAGTGACAGAAAGAGAAAGAGCAGGGGCAGCAGTGACGCTGTTACCAGCGATATATTTCGGGCGAACATCGCACGGATACCCATGACAATTCCGTAAACAAGCAATGCAACAACCCACAACGGTATGTGCGAAAGGATCTGACCTATCATTTGGTTCCTCCTCAGAATTGATCGTGAGGAGAACATACCGGAAATCGAGTTCAGCAAATTAGTGCCGGAAGTCACAAAAAAGTCACTCCCGCGCGACTAATCATCCAGTCCTTTGCCATCAAGAATTCGCGGAAGGCATTTATCGATCCGCGATTCCCTTGTCTTCGATTGTTTTGGCGCGGAAAAGTGGAGCAGATAGCCCCGTTGCCTGCCCGGGGTCAGCGCATTGAACGCGGTCTTCAATGCGGGATTATTGTCCAGCTGAACTTGGAACTCGTCTGGAATCGCGTATTCCGCAGTCTTCTTGAAGGGTACCTTCAGACCTGCTTTCTCCACTTCAATTGCCTGAAGGATATAGGATTTTAGCACCAGTGCTATCTCAGTAATCTCTCGGACGCTGGTGAACCGCACCTGGCGGGCCGCCTGGGTATTTTCTGTCTGTATGATGAGGAT
>DATKUC010000090.1:0-3461 GCA_035530835.1 Spirochaetia bacterium | reverse complement strand
CGAGGATCCGCTCGTGTGCTGCGATGTACTGCCGGGCGAGTCGGGAGACCCTGTTTGACACCGAACCAGGTGAACACCCGAGTGATCGTCCGAGTGCCCGTACCCCGCAGCAGCTCGTGATTCCCTGCTCGATACGCCGATAGGAGATACGACGCTTGACGTAGTAATCGAGGCGAAAAGTCTGCTCGGAGCAGGAGCGTTCGCATGCCCTGCAGCGGAACCGCCTGACGATCCCGCGCGAGGCGGTGTAGTAGCTCCCGTACTGAGAAAACCAGCGGTGACACCCGGAGCACCCCGGGAACTTGGGATGATCCGGGTTGTGGAACACACACTTCGGATAAGGACAAAACGGCGGAATTAACACAGGCATTCTCCATGACGAAGGGATACCTGGTACTACCGCTGTTTTGCACCGTTACTTCATTGCGCCCCCAAGGTTTGTGACACTACATGTTTGCTCCGACCTGACTTTGTGTTAGGCTTTCGGTCAGTGGCACACTTTCGAAGGTACGGCAAATCCCGACAGCTACTCATCTCGTCGGCCGCGAGCCTTCAGGAGGCTCTCGATCTCGACCCTGCGCGATGGGCAGCGACCGGAGCACCTCTTGAGGGTATGATGCTCGACCCGGCGCTCCTGCGTCATCTGGACTTCGACGGCGATGGTCGGTTGCTTTCACATGAGCTGAGACAGGCGATCTCCTGGACGCTCGCGACGTTTTCCGACCGCAGGGGGATCGAATCGGGACTACAGAGCCTCTCCGCCCGGCAGATCGCGCCAGGAGGTCCTGACGGCGAACGTCTTGCGCGGAGCATCGATCTCATCCTCGAGCGAATCGGGAAAGGCGGCGGCGACCTTGCACTTGATGAGCTCAGGGATTACGCGGCTCGGCTGGCCGAGCAACCGGTGAGCAGCGCCGGAATCCTGCTGCCGGATGCGGCCGGAAGCGAGGAGCTTCGCCGCTTTATAATTGACGCGATACGTGTGACAGGCGGGACGCCCCACCCTTCCGGCGCCACGGGGCTGCGGGTGGATCAGGGTGCCGAGTTCACAGCAGGCATAGATCCCTATCTCCAGTGGATGAGTTCCAAACCCGCCTCCTACGGAGAGCACTCAGACGAGATTGCTCTTCTCATTGACGAGCTCGCCCGGAAGATCGATCAGTTCTTTCTGCTGGGAAGCCTTTCGCGGATGGACCCCCGACTCACGGAAAGTATCTATGGCATCGATCCCTTCCATCATTCTGTAGACGCTGATCCCTCATTCGACCTGAGCGATTCGGAGAAACTCGATGAGCTCCTCGACCGTTACCCCATTGCGCCGCCGCGCGTCGACGGACGGCTCGAGCAGGCGTCGGTTGACAATGCAAAGTACGCAGACTCCATCGCCCGTCTTTTCTCGCTCGCGGTCGAACCGCGGTGGCCGGACTCTCCGGACGTCATGACCGAAGCGATGTGGAAAGAGCTTGCGAGGTTGAATGCGGCATACTCAGAGTGGATCGCGTCGCAACCGCGCCTCACCTACGACGCTATCGATCCCGAGCGACTTTCGGAATACCGAGCGGGAACTGAGGCGTCAAAAATATCGGAACTTGCGGCGGCAGCCGAGGCGGAGGAAATCGGCCCCGAAGCGGTCGCGCTCGTGGAAAAGGCGTTGATTTTCCAGGCACACATCCTTCGAGTCGCGAAGAACTTCGTGAGCTTTGCCGAGCTGTACACTTCCGATACGCGGGCCGTGTTCGAAACAGGATCCCTCGTTATAGATGGCCGGTACTTCCACCTCGCTGTACGGGTTTTCGACAGAGCGAAACACAAACAGATGGCGCTCACGTCGAACATGTTTGTTCTGTACGCGGTTGTCCGCGACATGCACGGAGATTCGCTCTATGAAGTGGCGGTTCCCGTGACGTCCGGGAGCATCGGCAACCTCGGAATCGGAAAGCGGGGCGTGTTTCTCGACACCGAATGCACGGAGCTCGATGCGGAGATCGTCGACACAATCGAGAACCCGGTCTCCCTGATTGAGGCGATTCGTGCGCCGTTCAATCGTCTTGGCAACTCTCTGGCGACCCGCATCGAGAACCTCGGCGCCACAACAGAGAAGCAGGTGGCAAGCGGCAGTGCAGGTGGCTTGTTCGGTTCGGGCAATACCGCAGGGCTTCTTGCAGGCGGAGGCGTCGCAGTTGCCGCAATCGGTTCAGCGGCGGCCTTCATAACTGGAACGCTCGCCAGGATCGCGTGGTGGAAGATACTCCTCGCCCTCGGTGCTCTCGCCGCGGCGATCGCACTGCCGGCAATCATAGCGGCGGCCCTGAAGCTGCGCCGCCGGGATATCAGTGTGATCCTCAATGCGTCCGGCTGGGCAATAAACAGCAGGATGCGCCTTACGCGGAGCTTGAGTCGATTCTTCACGCAACTGCCGGGCAGGTGCTACCGGCCGCCTGACATCATTCGGAAGAGCTTCGATGCGGGCGCAGAAGGACGCCCGGCGCGAGGGTACGCCGAAGATCCACGAGCAGCATATCCTGCGGACTGATCTGTCGAACGTCTTCAGCCGAACTCTATGATCTTTCGCGCGCCTGAAAATATCCTCTCCGGCGTCAGGATCGCGGCCGCATGTCCAGGAAGCTTGGTCGGATTCCATGTTTTCATGAAATCGTAATGCTCGCCGGATGTCTCATATTCCAGGGATCCCTTGAGTTGATAACTCTTCTTCTCTTTTGTTATGAAAAGGATCGTCCCTTTTTTCCGGGCCTGTATGTTTTTCTTCGTCTTGTCGAAATAGTTGTCTGCAATAACGATGTGCTCCTTCCTGTACATACCGACACACGTGACATACACGGCATTCGGTGTTCCGTCGGGATCCGACGTCACAAATACGACCGCGTCCTCCCGGTCTTCCCAGGCTTTGACGACTTCTTCAGGTATTAACCCCATCCTGATACTCCTTACGATAAAATATGAATTCCGAAATTGCCGACTCGTTCACACGCAATTCATGAGCGAGGCGCGGCCAATGCGCCAGTGACTGCTATATGTTCACCCCGACGACTTTGAGCAGTAATCGGGACGATGCAATGAATGCCAGTGTCCAGAAACCGATGAGCAGCCATTTCGCCTGAACGCGATGGAGGAACCGCGGCACAATGCTCGCCGAAACTACCACGCCGAGAGACAGAAAGAGCACAAAATCCCATCGGATCGAGGCAAATCGAACAGCGACCGCAAATGGATTGGCAAATAGTATTGTGAAGGTGGAGGTGGCCGTGGCAATGGCCGCGGGGAGCCCGATGAGTCCCGTAAGAATAGGAACGTAGATGATCCCGCCGCCGAGTCCAAGCATGGCTCCGAGGAAACCGCCGACAAATGCCACGACCATGCCGGGATAAAGCCTGGCGCTGTAGGTGAACCGTACTCCCCGCCGATCGCTCATATCACGTGTCAGTCTGTTACGCGTCGACTCG
>DATKUC010000089.1:0-9119 GCA_035530835.1 Spirochaetia bacterium | reverse complement strand
ACCGATGAAAGTGGAGGCATACTGAGGGTTCGCATTGTTCCAGGTGACAGCGGTCTGATCACTACCGGCGATGACCTTGATGCCGTTCGCCTGCAGCGCCTGAGCGGCCTGCAGGTCGTAGCCGGGATACTTTACGCTTTCATCCGGCCAGCCCCACAGACCGATGAACATGTTTACGCCGATGTTCTTGTAGTTGACTGCATTAATGACGCCGTTTCGGGTGCGAATTGGATCCTGCAGCCACACACCGACCGGATATATCATTCGAGAATTGTCGGAGCCGGCGCGAGTGATTGAATTCGGCTGCGCGGCCAGAGGTTCGACGGAAGGGAGCGCGATTGCAAGCACGACGAAGAGCGCAACTGGAAGCGCTAAGAGTCTGGGCGCCTCTCCTGCGCAGCGGATTCCAGCAATCCGAAGAAGACCGTCGGAGACCAGCATAATGAATCCTTATCGCGAACAGAATGTATACGCAACTGGTGCCGGTTCCTGGGAAGTGTACGATATTCTAAAGTATTCGAAGGTATTGTACCAGTACCGACCGGATAAAGTGGTATTTGGCGATTTTTTCGCTATTTGCATATCATATCCCATTTACAGGAACGCCTACCGGGTCTATAACGGATTCATAGGAGCAATATAGATGCAGGGCGTGGATCGGACCAACGACGGTCGGAATGAACCGATTGTCGCAGCGCTGTCCGTTCACGATGCCGCGACTTTTGGCACTCTCATCAGATATGAAAAGCATAGAGCGGATCGGGAAGACAGCGCTTTTTGTCTCTTGGTTGTCGACCTCGGCGGGCTCGAAGGAGCAGCCGCGGAGAGGAGATTCCTGACTGAACGTCTTCTGTTGAGGTTGCGGTCGTTCGACTGCACCGGCTGGATGGAAGACGGAGGTCTAGGGGTCGTGCTTCCTTCGACCACTTTCGACGGGGCACACAAGCTGGCCGAGCAGGTTCTCGGCGAACAGGGAGGGCGCCGTTACGCGTATCGGGTGTATGCCTATCCATGGCACAAATTACCGATCGGCAGTGGTGAAACGGCCTCGCTTCCTGACCCGCGAGCCCATGCGTCAGCGACTGCGGACGAGTCTTCGGCTCCAACGCTGCCTCCACTGTTTTGCGTCTCGATGCCGACGTGGAAGCGTGCTCTGGACATTGTTGTCTCATTACTTGTCCTTGCAGTTACCTCTCCTCTGTTCTTCCTTGTTGCCTGTTACATCAAGATCATCTCTCCGGGACCGGCCTTCTATCGCCAGTTGCGGGTTGGGTTCGGCGGTAGAGTGTTTACGTTCGTCAAGTTCAGGTCGATGAAGATAGGCAACAACGAGGCAGTGCACAAGAATCACATCGTCGCGAAACTGCGATTCAACGAACCGCTTGAGAAGCTTGACGACAAAGGCGATCCGCGCATCATACGCGGTGGGCGCATCCTGCGACGGACCTGCATTGATGAGCTTCCTCAGCTGTTCAACGTCCTGAGAGGGGAAATGAGCCTGGTGGGACCGCGTCCCTGTCTGCCCTATGAGGCAGCCGAGTTCTTGCGGTGGCACGCGCAACGTTTCGATGTGGTTCCCGGCATGACTGGTCTATGGCAGATCAGTGGTAAAAACAAATTAAGTTTGCTCGAGATGATACGCCTTGACATCACCTATGCAAAGGATATGTCGCTGTGGTTGGACTTGAAGATTCTCGCTCTCACGATACCGGCCATCCTGCATATGGTAGCTGAATCGATCGCCAGGCGCCTGAACGGTGTGAACGCGGTCCGCTGATACAACCTACTTCACGATTTGCTTCTTTTCTCGAAGTCGCTCCGTCGCTCGGTGGATTATGACGTCTTCGCGCTAGCAAAAACCGAACCGCGCGGGCATGTTCGATGACTCACCGGTCTGGAGGCAACCTTTGGAAACCGTTTCCGTTCTGTACGACCCATTCGCAGATCGCACATTCATGCACCCTGCTATAGCGGTATTCATCCTGCTCGCCTGCGCCGCGGCCCTTGTTTCAGGTCGCAATCGTGCGCTCATCGCAGCAATGCTCACGCTCAATTTCATTCCTGCCGCACAACGCCTGTATTTAGTCGGAATGAACTTGCCGGCAATTCGCATCTTTATCTTCGCTGCGATCCTCCGGATTGTGATTCGAAATGAATACGTTCACCTGCGGTTGAACAATCTCGACCGTATCGTCGCTGCGTACGGAATTTCAACTGTAATAACCTACACGTTGCAGGTGCCGTCGGCAGGCTCACTCAATTACGCAATGGGCAGCGCTCTGGATGCGCTCGGAGCCTATTTCATCGTTCGCGTGCTTGTTCGCGATGGGGATAATCTGCGGTGCCTCGTGGAAACTCTCGCCGGAGTGAGTATCGTGATCGTGCTCTTGTTCCTGTACGAGTACCGAACCGGAGTGAATCCAATGAACGTCTTCGGCGGTGTCCCCGCAACCTCAGATATTCGTGGCGGTCGGATCAGGATCCAGGGTCCGTATCCTCACTCGATCCTTGCAGGTGCATACTGGGCTGCGGCTTTGCCGTTGTTTATCGGCTACAGGCTCCGAGAAGGATTGCGCGTGCCTGTCATGTATCTTGCGGCATTCGCCTCTCTGGTTGTCGTTGTCCTTTCTGCATCGAGCACTCCGATAGCGTCCGCGGCGTTCGGAGTTGCCGGGGCGGTTTTGTATTATCAGCGCCGATCGCTCACCGCGCTCAAGCTCAGTCTGCTTCTGACGCTGCTGGTCATTGCCCTTGTGATGCATCACCCCATCTGGTTTCTGCTTGCCCGTGTGGATCTTGTCGGAGGTTCAACGGGATACTACCGCTACCTGCTCGTCGACAGTTTCCTCAGACATTGGAGCGACTGGTGCCTGATTGGCATTCGGGACACGTTCCAGTGGGGCGAAGGATACGGCCTCGCCGCCGTCGGACTGAGAGACCTGGCAAATCAGTTCGTGTACGAGGGAACCCGGGGCGGGGCAGCAAGCCTTCTACTGTTCGTCTCGGCTATTGTCACGTCGCTCGGATACATCGGTGTTGTTACGCGATCTGCAGTCGCGAATGACGAACGACGCTACGCATGGAGTGTCGGAGTCTCACTCCTGGTTCACGTGGCAAGCTTCGTTGCCGTATCCTACTACGGTCAGGTCAAGTTCGCCTGGTGGATGACAGTTGCACTTTGCGGCAGCCTCTACCAGCGCCATGTTGAGCAATACGCTCATGAGTTCGGCGATGTTCTTGCGGGGGAGCCGTCATGAGCGGGACCCAACGTGGAGTTACGGTTCTGCACCTGTGTCTGAGCTGTCCGCCGGAATGGTCGGGGGGAGCGGCGATTTTTGCATTCCGGCTCGGGGCTGCGCAGACAGCGGACGGCATGCGCGTACACTATCTGTGTTCGAGCAGTGATTCAGAACTTCTGCCCGGTGAGTTTCTTGTCGAGGACCGACCCGAGGGACATGTTACACGTGTCGGGGCGGGATTGAGCAAGGCAGGGCATGCCGTTCGAGCGACGACGAAACGTCGTCTCCGGGCGCTCCTGCATGAGCAGAGCGTCGATATCGTGCACGTTCACGTTATCACCGAGCTGTTGCGGCCGTTGTACTCAGTCGCACGTGAAGAGGGTGTGCCCTTTATCGTGACCCTGCACGACGGAGCGTGGATATGTGCAAACTACTTCTTCGAACACAGCATTACCCGACATCTTTGCCAATCATACGGATTGGTGCGTTGCCTCTCCTGCCGCTCGTTCGAACTCACCCGCGGGTCAAGAGCCGTGGAGTATCCTCGAAGGATTCTGAGTGCCGCAGCCAGTGTCGTTCGTACTCAGATCCGATACCGTCCGCTACTTGAACGGATGGACCGGATCGTTAGCTGCTGCGAATACGTGGGCAACCAGTACCGAGCCCTCGGTGTCCGGCATCCGATCACAGCCGTGAACAACCTCGTCCCCTATGACGAACCCGCATTCCCGCGGGTGCGTAGCGTGCATTCGCCCTTGCGCATAGGTGTGATGGGCGGCTTTCGAGAGCACAAGGGTGGGGACATCATCCTTGGCGCAGTCCAGCGACTGCGAGATCGATTTTTCGAGTTCGTTCTTGACGTCTGGGGTCCGTCACCTGAGTCTCAATCTGACGTGGCACGCATGGTGCCGCTGAATGCCCCGGTCGTATTTCACGGGTATTATGAGCGTGACCAGCTTGGTGCTATTCTCGGCGAAATGGATGTCATGATCCACGCCTCCACGTGGGATAGTTACTCTACCGTGGTGCTTGAGGCGCTCGCAGCACGCGTTCCCGTGATTGCAGTACGAGAGACAGGAACGGTCGAGATCGTTACCGACGGAATAAACGGCTTCCTGTTCGGCCGTCATGACATGGACGATCTATCTGCAGTCGTCCGCAGAGTTCTCGATAATCCGGAAAGACTTGCGGATATGCGTCGCGCTATGCGCCCTCCAGCTCCTTACCGGAACATGGTGGATGCATACGCAGCGCTCTATTCGGAGACTGTCGGACTGTCCACGGGACAGGCGTTACATGTCTGTCCGTCGGTCGGGGAGGCGGAATGAACTTCAGAACGCGATTGTATTGCAGGATGTATCGACAAACCAGTCACATGGGAATGCGACGCGTGCTTGCTCGCTGGATCGAACGGACTGACGGTGGCGTACTCACATCACCGGCCTTGCGGGAGCTATTCAAAAATCTCTATGGCGTCACAATTGGTCAGTATTCGAGCGGTGGGTGCTTCGATCCGGAAAAGATCGATCCCTATACGACATTCGGAAGGTACTGCTCGATCGGACGAAACGTGAGGATCATCAACGCGAACCACCCCATGCATTTCAAATCAATGCACGTGTTCTTCTACAACCGCACACTGCATCTGTGCGATCGGGATCTCATCGAGCACATTCCGCTGTCGGTCGGTAACGATGTGTGGATCGGAGACAATGTAATTGTCATGCCAAGTGTAACGAGCATCGGCGACGGAGCGGTTATTGGAGCTGGAGCGGTTGTTCACAAGAGTATTCCTCCCTACGCAATAGTGGTCGGGAACCCGGCGCGCGTTGTGCGCTACCGGTTCTCAGACGCGACCATTAATGAACTGCTTGCCTCGAAATGGTGGGAAAAATCGATAGAGGAGATAATGCCGGATATTGCGTCGTATCAGAGGCCGTTCGAGGAATGGCCCGCGTCCGGATCCGGATCCGGATGCAGTGAGGTCTGATGCGAAAGAACATCCTGCGCGATAATCTGAACGGAGACGTAACGCATTCGGCGCTGAACCTGATGTGGAAGATCATAGCCGGTCCGTTCACCATGCTGCTCGTTCCGCTTTTCACCATGCCGACCATCCAGGGTTTCTGGTACACCTTCATCAGCCTTGCCGCCCTGACCATCTTCGCCGATCTGGGATTCACCACTATTGCCACCCAGTACGTGGCACATGAGTTTGCCTTTCTCACGCTGGATGCGGACGGCGTCATTCGCGGAGAGAGTGAACACCTGTACGCGACCGCTGCACTTCTGCGCTTCGTCATGAAGTGGGGAGTCATTTCCGGTCTCGCGGTGACGCCGCTTGTGTTCGGCGTGGGATGCTATCTGTTCATACAGAAAGCCGCCGCCGCAGGATGGCTGATTCCGTGGATCATGTTTTCGGCAGGAACGCTCGTCAATTACTGGGGCACTATTCTTGCGTCCTTCTTGCAGGGCGCCCGGCAGGTGGCACGTGTGCAGCGACTCACCCTCGTATCCCGGGTTGTGCAGAGTCTGCTCATGTTCGGCTTGCTGATACTGCATCGAGGCCTGTTTGCGCTTGCGGTCGCGACACTGGTTGGAAGTGGTGTGCTTGTGGTTATGCTTCTGAAGGATTACCGGAGTTGTCTCGCGCAGCTGTTCAGAATTCGTTCGCAGAGGAAGTGGGGAGGCGAAATTCTGTCGCTCCTGTGGCGGTACGCGATCAGCTGGACTGGCGGTTATCTGAACCTCCAGGTGTTTACGCCCCTGGTCTTCCAGTTCAAGGGGGCCGTCCTTGCCGGCAAGGTCGGGATTACGCTCGCCATCTGGACCGCCGCGATCAGCTTTTCAACTGTCTGGTTTTCGGCGAACATTCCGAAAATAAACATCCTCATTGCGCGCTCCGAGGAGGGCGAGGTAAAGCGTGTTATGCGGGAACTCATGAAACTTACGTATCTTACGTACGCCGCCTGCGTGGCGGCGTTGATCCTTCTGCTCTACCTTGGTGCAAAGTTCGATCTTGGAATTTTTTCCCGAATCGTCGCACGTTTTATGGGTTTGCGTTCAGCTCTCACCCTTCTGTTTATAGGGATTCCATCAATGTACGTAAACGCGATGGCGATCTATCTGCGAGCGCACAAGAAAGAGCCACTTCTCCTGCCTTCGGTGGTATCGGGTGTGGCAACCGCTATCCTGTCTCTCATCGTCATTCGCGCTCTAGGACCCGATGAGGTATTTGTCGGTTTCTTCGCATCTACTGTAGCGGCTTTCCCCTGGTTCTTCAGTATCTACCGACAGAAGCGGGCGGACTGGGGAAGGGCGCCGATCGGTGCTCAGGAGCTTCAGGATGGACAACACCGTGTCACTTGACGTGTCGGTCATTATTGTTTCCTGGAATACTATCGAACTACTTCGTGATTGTCTGCATTCGGTGTTCGAACAGAGCGCGGGTGTCAGAATGGAGGTTGTCTGCGTCGACAATGCATCGACCGATGGAAGCGCGGAAATGGTGCTTCATGAGTTTCCGTCTGTCCGCCTCATTCGGAACAGCGTGAACCTTCGCTTCGTCGCTGCAAACAATCAGGCGATAAGTGTCGCACGCGGGAAGTTTGTTCTGCTCCTGAATTCCGATACTGTTGTTCTGGATCGTGCCATTGCCCGCATTGTCAGTTTTGGTGAGAGCAGACCTGCAGGCGCCGTGTTCGGAGGGCGAGTCCTGAACTCCGACGGTTCCCTTCAGCGTTCCTGTTTCATGTACCCTTCAGTCGCGAACCAGCTATTTGCCGCGCTCTATCTCTATAAGCTCTTTCCTGGAAGCAGATTGTTCGGCCGGCAGCTCATGACCTGGTGGGACTACGCCGAAGAGCGGGAAGTACAGACCGTTAGCGGGTGTTTTGCGCTGGTGCGAAAGGCGGCAATAGAGCAGGTGGGGATGATGGATCCGCTCTACTATTTCTACGGGGACGATCACGACTGGTGCTATCGCTTCGCGAAGGCCGGGTGGAAGGTCATTTACACACCCGAGCCGCAAATCATTCACTATGGTGGACAGTCAACGTCTGTCCGCAGACGCGCATTTGCACTGCAGCTGCACGGAAGCGTGCTTCTGTTCATGCGACTTCACCGCACACGAGTTTCATTCTGCGCAGTTCGATTGCTCATCGCCGCATACATGTTCTTCCGTACTGGACCGTGGGCCCTGAAGGCGATGGTCTTTCCCCGGGAACGGGACCTGTCAATACAGACTGCAGGCACCTGCCTGATCGGAGGCCTGTTGGCGCTCTTCAACTGGAAGCATCTCCTGATGAATCGCGAAGATGTCGAACTCAGGCTACAACACATACATAGCGGGAGGCATGAAAATGGAAATGGATTCCACGTTGGTGTACCAGTCGATTCGGGAGAAGGTCGTCGCGTTCATTCTGGCGAATTTCCTTTTCGGCGACACGGAGAGGATACCGACAGATGACGAGTCGCTGCTTCAGACGGGCGTCGTAGATTCGACTGGCATTCTTGAGCTCATCGAGTTCGTCGAGCAGGAGTTCGGTTTCCACGTGCTGGATACCGAAACCGTTCCGGAGAATCTAGACGGTGTTGCGAACGTCGTTCGATTCGTGCTCCGCAAGAGATCGGACCTCGAGACCAGCGCGAACCGATGATATGGAACGTACACCGTTCTATACGCTGAAGCTCGACGTGTGCACGCAGGAGGAGGCACTGAACCTTCTTGAGCGCTCACTTCAGGAGAAACATTCGCGGCAACTCTGTTTCCTCAACGCTCACTGCTTCAATCTGTCCCGGCGCAATCCTTTGTATCATGATCTGCTGTTGCGCTCCGACCTTGTGTTGAATGATGGATTCGGGATTGCGCTTGCCGCCCGCCTTGCCGGCATCCGGCTCAAGGAAAACCTGAACGGCACGGACTTCATCCCGGAACTCATTGCGCGTGCGAGTGCACTCGGAAAGCGAATCTACCTGGTCGGAGGCAAACCGGGCGTTGCCGAACGGGCAAGGCGGCGACTGGAGGATCGGTTTTCACGCATTGTGATTGTCGGAACCCACAGTGGATATTTCTGTGACGCTGAAGAAGAAGGCCTTCTGCGTGAGATTGTCGATACGAAGACAGAAGTTCTGATCGTCGGTATGGGGGTGCCGCGTCAGGAACTCTGGCTTTCGCGAATCTCCGCGCGACTTCCGGCAGGCACTCTCGCAGTTGCAGGAGGTGCCATTCTTGATTTTCTTTCCGGAGGTGTAAAACGTGCTCCTGTCTGGATGAGAAGGTGTAACCTGGAATGGCTTTACCGTTTCTGGCTGGAGCCTCGACGCATGTGGCAGCGCTACCTTATCGGAAATATCGTGTTCTTGTATTACGTATTCAGATTACGCCGGAATCGCAGTACGGAAGTCAGGATGTGCAGAAACAAGAGCCCCGGGCGGGCTGCCTGAACGGCCGCCCTCCGGGGAGCGCACATCAGTGCGCTAAATCGTCGAGTTGACTAGAACTTGTAGATGTGCAGCTCGTAGGCGTTGAAGTGATCGGTGATCTGCCCGCCGGTCATGGGGAGCGTGCGGCCGTCCGAGAGCACCTGCACGGTCGTGGCGGTGGCACCGGGAACGGTGATGGTTGCGTTTACCGCCTGCCCGTAGATGTTGCTTGAGTTGCCATCGGCCATGGCGAATACGTAGGTGGCTCCTCCCCACTGTTTGGTCAGGGTGGTCACCCCGACGGCGCCGTCGGTGGTCGCGGTGGTGCCGGAAACCGTGGGGCTGAGCAGCACATCCGCATACGCCTGGACTGAAGAGTTCGCTGCGCTCATTGCCGCAGGCATGGCGGTGGTCTCCAGTGCACCATCCTCGACAGCCCCTCCGTTTGAGAAGTCG
>DATKUC010000088.1:0-10860 GCA_035530835.1 Spirochaetia bacterium | reverse complement strand
TCTGATAGTAGACGTAAGCGTTATGTGTCGTATGCGCCTGAACGAGACTTCCGTGGCAACACCAGAAGTCGTTTGTCTTTGATGCCCACACCTTGCGCGCGCCGGCCTCGAGCGGGAGGAAATATGCGATCATTCCTGTGTGGGGATTCTGCTGAGCGAGGATCCCGTTGTAGGTATTCCTCTCAATATAATCTGCATACCTCACGTCGCCGGTCCATCGATAGAGGAAGTCGGCCAGGAGAATCATGTTGTACACCACGCAATGTTCCTGATTCGTATCCCCGAGCCGCGCCGAAAGATGGAACGGAGGCGTCCAGATCTCACCGCTTGACTGTCCGCCGGTGCAGAAGTATCCGCGGTCGGTCACGGCGCTCTTCCAGTACGCCTCTACTATCCTTCTCCATCGCTCATCACCGGTCACCTCGTACGCGCGAGCCGCCCCGTGAATCTCCGGTATGGTCGTATTGGAATGCCGATTTGTCAGTACATCTTTGCCGTCGAGGAGCGGCTGGAAAAGGCGCGCCCGCGTATAGCGTTCGACGAGTTCGAGGTGGTTCTTCTCACCGGTGATTCCGTACAGATCGGCCCACACCTCGAGCATCCCGCCGGTTTCGACATCGAGTATCTCATCGAACTCCTCCCGCGAGAAACCGGCTGTCCATCGACGAAACCATTCAGCGGTCTTCACGAGGATTTCGAGAGCCTGCGTTGAGTCTGCGTAGCGATGCATATGGACCAGCCCCATAAGGGTTTTGTGAATCGTGTAGTGAGGCGCCCAGATATTCTGCCCGCGAGCGATCCGGTAGAGGTAGTCCGGAGGTATCGAGCCCACCCATTCGCCTCCGTTCGCGACCTGGCATCGTGCAAGCTCCGCTACTATCGCATCAGCCTTTGCTTTCGCTTCCGCATCGTGCGTCGATGCGTAGATTCGCGCAGCCGAGGAGAGCCAGTGACCGAGGAAATGACCCCGGAGCTGACAGGTTGGGGACTCCCACCCCCAATGGATACCGGAACTGCCGTCGTCCAGCTGAAGCGTATCGTAGTTTCGGTTTCGTTTTGTTTCTCCAAGGCGGAACTGGGTAAGGCCTGCTTCGAGAAGATGATTCTGTAGAAGACTGTGATTCTCGAGACTCATGACGTAGCTCCGATTCAGCTCGAAGCGATTCCGGAACATCCCGGCTCGCAGGCGAACCGACGATTGCGGTGCTACATGGTTCAGAACATATTTCATGGAAATCCTCCTGAATGTCTGCTTCATAGTCTCACTTCGAAACACCAGTTTTCGCAAGATGACGAAAACGAACATTACGGGGATTATTCCGAACTCCATGGTAATGCTCTGCAAAGGAACTCCACTTCGTTCCGGCCTTCGAAGACCTAAGTCGGAATACTCCCTCTTTTGTCGGGAAACGTTCCCTTGCGGCCCGGCAGACTCGGAGAGATAATCGAAGGGGACGGTAGTAGTATCTCGTACCAATAATCGCGAAGGAGGCGCGTTCATGATTTGAAAGATGGGGTTTGCGGTCCGCCGGGACTGCACGCGCACGTATGATGATTTCCTGCTTGTTAGTCGAAGACCATGAGGAGGTTAGTCGATGAAAAAAACAATCGGAATTCTGTGTACGGTAGTCTTGCTTTTCGGCTTCAGCGTCGCAGCGTTTGCAAATGGTTCAGGAGAGAGCGGAGGAGCGTCCGCGTCTGCCGGACCGATCACGCTGACTTATATGTCACACCAGGACCGTTTCAACATCAATCCGAAAATCAACGCAATATTCGAAAAGGAACACCCGAACGTCAAGGTTGTGTTCGTCCAGGAACCGCAGGGCGGCGCGGACACCACACACAATAAACTTGTCACCATGCTCGCCGCGAAAGACGGAAGCATCGACACGTTTATAACCGACGTTATCTGGCCGCCGGAGCTTGCAGCCGCGGGTTGGCTGTTGCCGCTCGACAAATGGTTTCCGAAGTCAGAGCAGAGCAAGTACATCCCCGCGATGATCGATGCTCAGACGATCAATGGTCATATCTACGGAGTGCCCTGGTTGAACGACATCGGGCATCTCTTCTATCGGAAGGATCTTCTGCAGCAGGCGGGAATCAATCCTCCCGACACGTGGATGGATCTGGTGAACACCAGCCAGAAACTGCAGAGCAGCAGCATGATCGGATACGTTGCCGATTTCTTCCCCGATCAGCAGCTGATGTGTAACTACACCGAGTATCTGTGGAGCAACAATGGTACGTTCTTCGATGCAAACGGCAAGATTCGTTTTACGGAAAAGCCGAGCGTCGACGCCGTGCAATTCATGGCAGACCTGATGAACAAGTACAAAGTCGTTCAGCCCGGCATTACGACCATGCAGCTTGATGACGGTCGGGTAATCTTCACCGAGGGCCGCGCCGTGTTCCATCGCAACTGGAACTATGTATGGGCCATGGCTCAGGACAGTCCGGAATCAAAGATAAGCGGCAAAATCGACGTTACCACGGTTCCACGCTTCCCCGACGGTCCGCATACGACGACGCTCGGCGGATGGAGCTTCTCGGTAAACGCCTACAGCAAGAATGCCGACATGGCCGCGCAGCTTGCAGTCTTCCTCGGACGCACCGATGTCCAGAAGATCCGCGCTCTCGAAAGCGACACCACACCGGCGATTCTGGCTCTGCTTGGTGACCCGGACATTGTTGCAAAGAACCCGGTCTATCTCTCGTGGCAGAAGGAAGCTTCGAACGCCAAAGCGCGCCCGAAGAGCCCGTTCTACACACAGGTGTCGGATGTGTTCCAGCGACAACTCCAGGAAGCAATTCTTCAGAACAAGACTCCGCAGCAGGCAATGAATGATGCCGCTACGGACATCAAGACCGTAATCGGTCAGTAGTTCGAGGTCTGGCCCGCTTCGGGTCTCAACTTCACGGTTCGCGCGGGTGGATGGCACTCGCCCGTGCGGCCTTCGTTGAGACTACACGAACAGTTCCGGAAGGTAGCGACCATGAAGATACGAACAGGCGGATTAACCAAACATCAGCTCGGTTATATTCTGATAGCGCCGTCGCTCCTGCTTATCGCATTCGTTTCTCTGTATCCCTTTCTCACAACGATCTGGTACAGCTTCCACAGCATGCGATTGAACCTGCCAAATGCTGCGCAGCCGTTCGTGGGTTTCAAGAACTATTCTCTATTGATAGGTTCCGAGCGCTTCCTGAACAGCATAGGATTGACATTCCTGTTCGCCAGCACCTTCGTGGCAATTCAGCTGGTCTTCGGTCTCTTCATAGCGCTGGTGCTCAATTTGAACTTCGTCGGGCGTGCGTTTGTCAGGGCATCGATTCTGATTCCCTGGGCAATGGCGCTGGTCATTACGGCTCTGCTGTGGCAGTGGATGTACAACGCTGTCTTCGGGGTTGTAAATGCAATGCTGCTTCAGACCGGAATCATTAAAACGCCCATCGACTGGCTCGGCGCATCCGCGAGCTCAGCCTATTTCGCAGTGATGATTGTCGACGTGTGGCGAAACACACCGTTCATGGCGATAATAATCCTTGCGGGCCTTCAGTCGATCCCGACTGAACTGTACGAAGCGGCAACAATCGATGGGGCCGGCAGGGTACAGTGTTTCTTCGCCATCACTCTACCTCAGCTGAAGCACGCTATCCTCGTCGCCTTGCTGTTCAGATCGATCGACGCATTTCGCGCATTCGATATTCTGTATGTCCTGACTCAGGGAGGACCGGGAACTTCAACGGAAATCGGCTCGCTCTTTGCGTACCGCATGTTGTTCCAGTTCCTTGACTTCGGACGGGGCTCGGCGGCCACCGTAATGCTCGCGCTGTTCACGACAATTCTGAGTATCGCCTACATCAGAACCATTCGAGTCGAAGACTAGAGGAAGGATTGCAACGATGAGTTACCAGAAGCGATCCGCGTGGCGGAAACGGTTTACGCCAATCAATATACTGATTGTATTTTTTACAATCTTTTTTGTGGTGTACTTTGTCTTCCCGTTCTACTGGCAGTTGACCACATCTCTTCGAACGCCGGCGAACCTTACCGCAATACCGCCACAGCTATTTCCAAATCCACTCTATTTCACACGGTACATTCATATCTTTGCCGAGACGGCGTTCCCGCTGAACGTCCGGAACAGCCTTATCACCTCATCGGCGACGACAATTACCTGTCTCGCTTTTTCCGTTCTTTCGTCCTATTCAATCGCGCGGCTCAAGGTGCCCGGCCATCGCGCCATACTGATTGGCGTCCTGGTTGTGTCGATGCTTCCGGCGGTCGCAATCGTCGGACCGCTCTATCTGAGCTTCCGACGGCTCTCGCTGATCAATACACTTCCGGGTCTTATCATTGCGTACACCGCATTCTTTCTTCCTTTTACCATGTGGTTCCTGACAAGTTTCTTCAAGACAATTCCACCGGATCTGGAGGAGGCAGCGACAATTGACGGCTGCACTCCGCTCCAGGCGCTTTTTCGTATCATCATTCCACTTTCGGCGCCGGCAGTGTTTACAATAGCGATGCTTGTTTTCATATTCTCGTGGAATGAATTCCTATTTGCATTTACGTTTACGACTTCGGACTCGATACGTACCTACCCCGTCGGACTGATAATGTTCCGGGGATTGTGGAACGTTCCATGGGGAGATCTGAGCGCGGCATCAACCGTCGTCACAGTGCCCATCGTCATCATTGTACTCGCGGCCCAGCGATACGTTATCCAGGGGCTGACTGCAGGAGCAGTTAAGGGATAACGGGAAGGAAGAACCAAAATGCAGGAAAAAGTTCTCAAAGGGCGTGACTATCTGGAGAGACGGTCGCACGGTGAGTATTTGCGCATAGAGGCGTGGAGTCCGAACTGCATTCGGGTCCGTTGCTCCCTTGAACCCGATCTCAGACCGTTCGACTGGACGATTTCGGCGAAAGACGAGAATCTCGATGCGAAAGTCGTTGAGACCGAGAAGGAGATTACACTCCAGAACGGTCGGCTTTCCGTGGTTCTGCCGAAGGACGGTCTGAGTCTCTTTCAGTCCGCGGAGGCGCCACTGCGTTTCTTCGATTCCCTGAGCGGAAGAACGCTGCTTCAGGAAAGGCAGTCAACTGCGGTCTTTCCCGATCCCGGTCATCGTGTGAAGGCCGTGGGAGCCTCGAGCTTCCGGGCCGAGGCCCGGTTTCTGGCGGACCCCGACGAGAAGTTCTACGGGATGGGCCACAACCAGTATAGCTTTCTGAATCTGAAAGGTTGCACCATGGAGCTGCGACAGATGAACACTCATACCGTTGTCCCGGTGTATTACTCATCGAAGGGATACGGTTTCTTCTGGAATAACCCGGCCTATGGTCGGGCGACATTTGCGAATAATGGCACATACTGGACGGCAGAAGAAACTGACCAACTGGACTACTTCGTCTTCTCCGGGGCGGATCCGGCGGAAGTGGCAACAAGTTACGCCCGGCTCACCGGGTTCCCCTCCATGATGCCGGACTGGGCGATGGGATTCTGGCAGTGCAAGTTGCGCTATCGAACCCGTGACGAACTCCTCGCCGTGGCCAGAGAACATAAACGACGCGGTCTTCCTCTCTCGGTAATCGTCATCGACTTCTTCCACTGGGCGATGATGGGAGAATGGGACTTTGATCCCGAGTGCTGGCCGGAGCCGGAGTCCATGCTGCAGGAGTTGAAGGCTATGGGCATAGAGACAATGGTGTCGATCTGGCCCACGGTCAACGCAGACAGCACTCATTTCCAGGAAATGCTCGAGCGGGGTTACCTGGTACGAGCTGAAAACAGTCTTCCGGTTTTCATGCGTTTCACCGATACCTACGACGGTGTCGAGTATCTGCACTTCGTGGATTTCACGAACCCGGATGCCCGTCGATATGTATGGGATATCGCAAAAAAGAACTATTTCGACCGCGGTGTGCGTCTGTTCTGGCTGGATGAGTGCGAACCGGAGGTAAACCCCTACGACACCCAGAACATGAGGTACTATCTCGGAAACGGCGGGAAGGTTTCGTCGCTCTATCCGTTGTACGAGGAACGTGCATTCTTTGAAGGGATGAAAGCGGCCGGGGAAGAGCTTCCGATAAATCTCTGCCGCAGCGCGTGGGCAGGCAGTCAGAAGTATGGGGCTTGTGTCTGGTCCGGCGATATCTATTCGACATTCGAAGTATTGCGTGCGCAGATCAAGAACGGTCTGAATATGGCGATGGCCGGTATCCCGTGGTGGACAACCGATATCGGAGGTTTTTTTGGCGGCAACACCGAAGATCCGGAGTTCCGCGAGCTTATTGTGCGCTGGTTCCAGTGGGGAGTCTTTTGCCCCGTGTTCCGCCTGCACGGTTTTCGCAATTCATGGGACCCCAAAAAAGGCGGAGACAACGAAGTATGGTCGTTCGGCGACGAGGCATATGAGATAATTAAGGAACTGCTGTTTCTCCGTGAACGACTTACACCGTACATCAGGCAGCATATGAACCGGGCGCACGAGACAGGAGTGCCTCCGATGCGTCCGCTGTTTTTTGACTACCCGGAAGACCGTGCAGCCTATGATGTGGATGACGAGTTTCTTTTTGGTACCGATATTCTGGTTGCCCCGGTGACCGAATACGGTACCCGGAAGCGGTCGTTGTACCTTCCCACCGGGGTTCGCTGGAAGGATGCGTATAGTGGAGAGTCCTACGATGGGGGCTCCACCATCGAGGTTGACGCCCCCCTGGACCATATTCCGGTATTCGTTCGAGCCGGCGTTAATCTGCCGTTCTCCGGGTAAGAGCTACCGTCCGGCAGGCATCCAGACCCGCATCTGACCCGGACCCCGGTTCGCCCACGCGAAGTAGGGAATGGCCTTCAGACTGACCGGCCGCCTCCCTGCCGATTCGCTGACCTTCGGTCCGATGACGCGGTAGAGTGTGTTGGTCCAGCCGGAGGCTTCAACCAGTTCTCCGTCAACGGCGAGCGTGACTACACCGCCCAGCAGATCCGGCTCCCAGGTAGCTGAAGGGCGGGAGTTCGTATTTACATACGCGTCTTCGACGGCGACGTTGTTCACCTGATCGTGCGCCTCGAAGCAATAGACAATCGGACCGTTTGTCAGAGCCGCGCAGTTTCTCGTTGCCTCGACATATGGATGCGACTCGTGGAATTTGACTGTCATGGGAAAAGTCAGTTCCACCGAATCCCCCTTCTCCCACGTTCGTCGAACTGTACAGTAGTTCCCCGGAGTCACATTCTTGATTGCGATACCATTCACGCTGCATGAGGGCGACTCACACCATCCTGGAATGCGAAAGGAGAGTTCGAGCTCGTCCTCGATTGTAGTCGATACCGAAATCCGCACAGTCTCCTCCCATGGATACTTCGTATCGACCCGCAAGTCTATCGCCTTTCCCCCATCCCTGTCGACGTGAATAGTGCAGTTCTCGTAGAGATGAAGCTGCACGCCATGTAAGTCCGAGGACGCGAGGTATCCGTGTATCGACGCGACAAGACGGACCCAGTTCGGCGGGCAGCACGCACACCGAAACCAGCGACTTCTCTCTACCTTTCCGCGACTCATCAGCGGGTTATCGTAGAAGTATTCGGTTCCGTTGAGCGAAGTTCCGGACATTACGCCGTTGTAAAGAGTCCACTCAAGCAGATCTGCGTATTTCGTCTCTCCGGTGACCAGGAGCATTCTCCAGTTCCACATGACGCTTCCGATCTGCGCGCACGTTTCGTTGTAGCAGCGGTCATTTGGCAATTCGTACATTTCTCCGAAGGACTCTTTGTCATGTCGTGCACCGATTCCGCCGGTTATGCTCATCTTCGTACGAACCATGTCATTCCAGAGTCTGCTGGTGGAATCGAGCAGGGTCCGGTCACCAAGTTCGAGGTACAAATCTGCTTTCGCGCACTCGAGATACATCTGCCGAACCGCATGACCGGCGACTTCCTGTGCGTTTCGAACCGGTACGTGATCCTGATAATACGCCGCCCCTCCGATGTGCCCTTTCCCACGTTCGTCCACGAAAAAGCGTGCGAGATTCAGATACCGGTCGGCCCCCGTGACCCGATACAGCTCTACGAGCGCCATTTCGATTTCCGGATGCCCCGGGGTGCTCACCAGCTTGTCCGGTCCAAAGACCGAATCAATATGGTCGGCGAACTTACGGGCAACCGATAGCAACGAATCCAGGCCTGTTGCGCGGAAATGTGCGACCGCCGCCTGAATCAGATGTCCGGCGCAGTAGAGCTCATGGTCATGACGGATGTTTTTCCAGCGTTTCTCGATGTCCCTTACCTGGTAGAACGTGTCGATGTATCCGTCGTCACGTTGTGCGTCCGAGATGATCTTAACGGCCGCTTCCATTTTATCGGCTAGTTCATCATCGGGCTCCCGGGAGAACTCGTACGCGGCCGCCTCCAACCACTTATAGAGATCCGTATCCGCAAAACGCATACTCTTGTGTTCGGCCTTCAATCCGGCGGCGGCGTTCAGAAAGTTCTCGATCACCCCGCTTTCGAGCAGAAGTGAGTATCCTTCCGGAATCGCTTTTTTTCGGTTTACCGACTGCCAGTTGCCCCAGAATCCTGTCCCAAGGGTGACTGCTTCGAGCGGAAGGGCGCGCAGCCGCGTGTGCGGACTCGCCGAATTATCCACGACTCCAGCCTTCTTGAATGAACTCACGGTGGTACCCTCCAGTTGCCCAATTATCCACTGCCTCATAATGCTACGGCAAGATAACAGAGACTGACAAAACAAGGACAAACCCGACTTCGGGTTCCGTGCGTTCCGGGGGCGAAGGAAGATCGTTCAGGAAGCTATCGGTCCTCTCTCACGAAATCAGGCCAGATGGTCGCATAGAATGACCTCTGAATGCCGCGCACGTTCTCTCCACCGTCGACCACGATATTGGAGCCCACGCTGAATCTTCCCGCACGAGAAGCGAGGAATATCGCCGCCCCGGCGATGTTGTCCTTCTCGCCGATGCGCCGTGCCGGGTTTACCTTCTTCATCTCATCCGCGTGATCCCGGGCGGTCGTGTTCAGATCGGTAGGAAAATCACCGGGGGAGATGGTGTTTATGTGGATTCCCTCCCAGGCGAGACTGTCTCCCAGGTGCCGCCCGAGCTGTATGAGTCCGGCTTTCGTGGCGCCATAGGCATAGTTATAGAATGGATTGAGCTTTCCGCAGCCGTCGATCGAAGCGATGTTGATCACGTTCGTCGGAGTCTGTGGCGTGGCACCCGGCCGCAGGAACGGGAGAAACGTCTGGATCATGAAGAAGACTGCCTTGAGGTTGAGATCCATCACCGCGTCCCATGTTTCCTCGCTGACATCTTCGATCTCCCGGCCGCCATCGCTTATACCGGCGTTGTTCACCAGAATATCGAGTGACTTTTCCCGTTCGCCGAACGCCTTTGCGAGTTTTTTGATGCCGGCGAGGGAACTTATGTCGGCCGCGATGTACTCGCAGCGGCCGATTTTTGCGAGTTGCTCCTGCTTCTTTTTCAGCGCATTCTCGTTGCGCGCAACGAGGTATACTTTCGCCCCGAAGTTGACGAAGCCCTCGGCAATCATCGCCCCAATACCGACCGAACCGCCTGTCACCAGTGCGGTTTTCCCCTCGAGTGAGAACAGATCTTTCATCTCTGGACCTCCGGCGCTACCTGTCTGGCGGATTCTACCGCTTCGAGCCCTTCCTTCACCACGTAGTATACCATTCCCAGAGCCGCGACCGCATCGATCCACCACCAGCCCAGCAGAAATGTGCCCAGAATGCCGGCGAGCACGATCCACGACATGTAGGCGCAGACCATGCTGCAAAATCCATCAGCCTCAAGTGCTTTGCTTCCGATTGCTCTGCCGACTCTTCGCTTTTGCAGTGCGAGATAGGGCATCAGGACGCTTGATATGAGCGTAACGCCTATTCCCAGATACGAACCCTCAACAGCCCGTCTTGACAGCAGTGAGTATCCTGACCAGAGGACAATGTATCCGGCAAGCAGGAGCAACCCCACGCCGACAATCCAGGACGATACTCGTTCAGCTTTCTGTACGTCGTCGGTCGAACTCCCGTTCGCTTCCCTCCGAAGCCGCCATATCAGCGTGACTCCGCCAACGATTTCGATGACGCTATCTATGCCAAACGCTTCAAGCGCTGTTGATGAGGAGCTGATACCTGCTGCGAGGCTACCAGCCGCTTCGAGGACCATCCAGACCACCGAAATGTACTCCAGAACGAGGCCCGTTCTGAGATTTACTGCGTTACTCACAATCTCTATACCTCCGGATCAAAATCTCCGAATGCCCGCACTTCGATGCGGAAGCCGAGGTCCTCACCCATGTTTGCTGAAGGGTGAAGAGAAGCGATCCGAATCGCCTCCTGCATGTCCGGAGCTTCAATAATAAAGAAGCTGCCCATCTGTTCCTTGATCTCAACGAATGGACCGTCAGTAACCACCGGCTTTCCTCTGACCGGACGTATGGTCGTGACATCCCACGAGATTGACGAATGCATGATGATGCCCTTATAGCTGTTGAGCTTCTCAACGTAGGGAACACAATCATGAAGGAGTCTGGTCAACTCCTCCTTTGGAAGCGCATCCATCTTTGCCTTGTCGCCATATCCAATGCACAGGTATTTCATATCTTTTCTCCTTCCTGTTCAATAGTCGAACGAATCAGTTACATATCGACATGATAAGGTAAAATCGATCAGCAAGGGTGGCAGTTGCATCACCAACACTGGCATGTAACAATACCACCACCGACAATGCCGGGACACGACTTTCGGCGGGAGAGGAAGAATGGATGCTCGTGAAACGCAACTGGCTTATGACCGTCCGGCACGGAACTGGAACGAAGCGTT
>DATKUC010000087.1:0-17111 GCA_035530835.1 Spirochaetia bacterium | reverse complement strand
AGCGGAGTCATGACGATCTTCGGCCGGTATGAAGATATGCGCTCGATTGCCTGCGCAATCTTCGTTACCGCGCTTGACGCCCGGTAGGGGGTGGAACCATGACCGGCAACGCCGCGAACGCTGATGCGTACCCAGCAGACGCCCTTCTCACCGAGCGTAATCGTCATAGCCGGACCTCTGTCAGTGACGACGTTGTAGCCACCCAGCTCACCCACCCTGTAGTCGGCCTTCACCCGCTGCCACTCATTCTCGACAAGCCAGCGAGCTCCCAGCCTGCCGGACGCCTCTTCATCGGCCACGGCAAGGAACAGCAAGTCACCAGGAAACGTGTCTCCCTGTGCGGCGAGTTCCGCGAGCGCCACCGCCATTGCCGAGGTCATGTTCAGCATATCCAGGGTACCGCGCCCCCAGATGCTCCCGTCCCTTAGCTCGCCGGAGAACGGATCCACCGTCCAGTCTTCGGCTTTCGCCGGAACAACGTCGGTATGCCCGAGGAACATCAGTGACGGCGCCATGGGATCACTCCCGGGTAGCCGTGCAATCAGGCTCTGCCGCGAGGGATCCGGTCCTATCATTTCAGACTCGACGCCATAGGATCGCAGGAAGTTCCTCAGCGATTGCGCCGATCGGGTTTCGTGGCCGGATTCCGCAGTCCCGTCGTTGATGCATCTGTTGCGAATGAGCTCCTGAAGCAACGGTATGAGGCGGTCGTGCACGACAAGCGGTGTGTTCATTGGCACAATCGTACCATGAAAGTGAGTTTCGATTGAATAGCGGCGACTCAGACGAATGCCCCTTGAGGATGAAGCGACCCTGCACGATAATGGTGTAATCGGACCCAAAGGAGGAATCAGTGATTCAGACCCTACCGCTTCGCAAGCGACCGGTCGACATTGCCGTACTCGCCTATTTCGTGTTCAATCTGCTCTTCATTACCTATCTTTTCGATCTCGAGCAGATTGTGATCGTGAACGCAGCGCATTTCACCTATCCTCCCTGGCCGCCGCGGTTTATTGTTGATCTGTCGCACTGGTGGGGACGAACGTTCGACCCGCTCCTGTTTGCCCGCCCGGTGTGGTGGCGCGCCACAATATGGATCGACGCGATCCTGTTCGGCCCCTTCTACGGATTTGCAATCTATGCATTCATTCGCGGACGGAACTGGATTCGTATTCCTGCTGTCATCTACTCCTCGGTCATGCTGACGAATGTCATCATCATCATGAGCGAAGAGATCTGGGGTCCACACGCGACTTCACACCTGGGTGCAGTTGCCGGTGCTAATGCTACGTGGGTAATCGTGCCGATCTACCTCATTGTGCGGATGTGGAAATCGTCGGAACCATTCGCAGGGACTGCGCAGTCATTCGTACGGGGCGATAAATGAAAGGCGCCGACAGCTTCAGAGCGAAGTACGGTCAGTGGGCGGTAATCGTGGGTGCTTCTGAGGGAATCGGGGCTGCATACGCCGAAGAGATTGCCGCACGCGGTCTGAACCTGGTGCTCGTTGCGCGTCGCGCCGACAAACTGCAGGCGCGGGCCGAGGACATTTCCAATAGGTTCGCGGTGGTGTGCAGAACGCTCAGCGCGGATGTGGGAACCGATGTCGGCGTTGACCGGATTCTCGAAGAAGCGAAAGCCGTTGATGCCGGCCTGCTCGTATATAACGCTGCATTCGCACCTGCTGCACCGTTTCTCGACCTGCCGCGTGCCGACCATCTGCAGGTGGTCACTGTCAATTCGCGGAATATGCTGTCGGTCGTGCACACGGAGGCATCGAGGATGACCGCCCGCGGGCGCGGGGGAATCATCATCATGTGCTCGATGGCAGGATTTCAGGGGCTTCCGGGCATCGCAACCTATGCAGCGTCCAAGGCGTTCAACATTGCGATGGCGGAGGCGCTCTACGTTGAACTGAAGCCGCGCGGAGTGGACGTGCTTGGCTGCGTTGCGGGAGCCACCGCTACTCCCGGCTTTGCCTCAACAATGCGCCCTGCAGACTCCGCGCGAGCAACCGCAGATGCAGCGGCGCCGCGTGCAAACGGCGACTCACTCGATTCTTCGGACGGATTCCCGTTCTGGGTTATGGCTCCGAGAGGAGTTGCTCGAGCTGGCCTGTCGGCGCTCGGCCGAAGTCCGCTCGTGGTAACCGGCAGTGTGAACCGCGTTGCTGCGTTCCTGTTCCGGCACTTCTTTTCGCGGCGTTCGGTAGTACGCTTCATGGGTAAGGCATCGGGCCCGATTGATTAGGGCCCGATGGCGATGGAGTTCACTTCAATCGGCTCCGCTACTGGATCGTCAGTCCCGCAAGAAAGTTGTCGATTTCCTTCTGCTTGACGGCTTCCTGCGCCTTCAGATCATCGACCTTTCGGCTGACGCTGCCTATCTCGTCCTCCTGGCTGTTGAGCGTGGACACGTAGCGGTTATAGAGTGCCGAGGTTCGATCGAGTGCCGACATATTGTCGCGGATTCGCTTCTGGTCGGAGTAGATCTGGGTGAGCTGGCGAGTCTGCTCCGACTCGCTGCGCTTGAGCGAATCAAGCTCGGTGCGCAGTGAGACGAGTTTTGCGAGCGCCGCACGTACCGACGCGCTGAGTCCTGCCGAGCTTTGATACCGCGTAATGGTATCAAGACCCGTGGAGCTGAGTACCACGCTCTGGGAAAGTGTACGCTCTTCGCGAACCGTGAGTTCGCTGGAGCTTCGCGGGGTAAGGGGAACCGCAAACCGATAGAAGCTTCGCGTCTGCTCAACGCTCCCGGTGGGCCGCACGAGCTTCCAGTCGGGGTCCAACGGATACTCGATTAGTAGCTGACGCGATTTCGTTCCATCGTAACGAATGGTGTAGGTACGCTCCCGGCTCAGCTTTCGCGTCATCACCAGTGTTCCCCGCTGCACGTTTGCGGAGACGAGCAGCTCGGGCAGGGACTGCGATCGTCCTGCGATCTCGGTATCAAGGTCCACCGAAAAACTGATGAGTCGCTCAACTCCGGGTGCAAGATTCTCAATCTGCGCATCACCCGCGTACTGGCCGTCTTCAAACACGGTAATGGGGCCGGCGTTCAGGTCGAGACCGGTATCGTTCTTCAGCCGAAGACCGTTCATCGGCCGCTTTGGATCGACCTGTTCGTTGAAGATGGATATCCTCTCGCCTTCGATCTTCTGGTTCACGATGGGTACCATCGCTGACTCTCTGCGCGCGATCGTCACCGGCGAGTTTATCGTGTACTGAAAAAAAGCGCCTGCCTCGGCGGGCAGAGCCGCAGACTGCACCCCCTGATCGAGGCTGAAACCTGACGGTGCGGGGGCCGCCATCTCGGCGTATCGGCTTGCCTGCGGCGCGGCGGCCGATTTTGCCATATCGCGCGAGCTTGCCCCCGAGGCCAGACCCTGCTCGTATGCGGGCGGCACGGCGGCCTGCGCAAGGCCGAGTGAGACTTCAGGCCGCTTCAGATAGATAGGCGTGTAGAGATCCATGGTGAACGATATCGGACGCCCGGAGACCAGATCGAGTCGAACTCCTTTCCAGTCTTCGTCAGTCGTGTTCTCCACGAGCGCCCATCCCTGCATGAAGACTCCCGTCGGGTCGATCGCAAGCCGATAGGAGGTCTTCCACACCGGCATCTCCTGGATGTAACCGATCTGCAGCCGTCGGGATCCGTTTCCTTCGTACCGAACTGCTACGAGTTTCTTGTCTTTATTCCGACTTGCGGCGATGAGTCCCAGTGCCAGCCGTATTTCGCGATCCACGTCAGCGCGCAGGAACTTGATGGTGCGTACTTCGTCGAGCGAAACGCTGCGCACTCCCGAATCGGTGTACAGATCGAGAAACGCGCGCGCGCGCGGTTGCGCAGTATCACCACCAGCCGGCGAGGAAGTCGCGACAGTTCGCATTTCAATGCCGAGAATGCTTCCGGTAATGACTTCGGAAGCGGTGATCTGAACCTGCTCGCCCCGCAGCTGAGTGAGAATATCACTCACCGACGGATCCCCGGACAGGTTGACGGCAAATGCGGCAAGAGCGCGTGCGAGCGGGTCCTGCGACGCATAATTCATGCCGAGTATGGAACCTCCGTCAAGATCCCGGACTACCATACTCTTGAGCAGGTCGTTCATGTTGGCCTGGTCCACCTGAAATTGCAGCGAACCGGAGCCCTCAACCCTCCCCTGGCGGACGAAATAGCCGACGCCGCTGGAGAAGAGGCTGACCGATGTAATTGGAACCTGGGCAATCGAAGTCTGACCGCCGACCTGACCCGATCCTGCCGGGGTCCCTTTTTGAACTGATCCCTGAGCCGATAGTTGTAGTGTGACAAAGATGCACAGCGATAGCACGAGGGAGAAGCGAAGCCACGTAGCTACTGTCTGTTTCATCCCTTGATTATGGCTTCAAATGAATCGCGACGCAACGGGATTTTCCGGTTCGATGCAGCGTGGTTCCCGCCGACCGCATCAGCCTGTGGTGATGCCAAGCGCTGCGGCGCGCTCGCCGGCAAGACGACGAAGCTGCTCCACCAGAAGGCGCGACGCGCTGTCGAGTGCGCTCTTTGACATACGCCGCGTGTGAAGCGTCATCTGCGTTCCCTCAAGCTGCTGGTGGTACTTCGCGCACATCGGATAGGCAACTCGTTCGATAAGTGATGCGGTACCGAGAAAATCCTGCAGCTCGGCTGCCATCGCGGGTTCAGCGTTCCAGCTCCTGCACAGCTTCACGTAGAGCTCAGGGTGAAAGTTCGCCATTACGCCGCTGAATCCGGCGGCACCCGCCTGGAGAGAACCAAGCAGTGTTGCAGTGTTCGCATTGAATACCTTCAATCCGGTACCCCTGACGGCGGCGATTTTACTCTGCAGCTGCGGGAGGTCGCAACAGGTGTCCTTCAGAAATCTGAATCGTCCGAGCGCGGCTGTCCAGGAGAGAAGCTCGGGCGAGAAAAGACGCTTGTAGGGAAACGGGCATTCGTAAAATCCAAGTGCAATCTCCTCCGGTATCAGCGCGAGAAACCGCTCGAGATTTCGCTTCCATACCTCATCGCTCTCCTCCTGCCCGGCGAAACGGTTACTGACAAGCACGACCGCCTCAACTCCCGTGTCCGCTATCATCCGCACCTCGTCCGCCTGATCGGAGATTGTCTCCGATATGTGGCCCGAAGCGATCACCGGCACTCGACCGGCTGCATACTTTACTACGCTGCGCGCAAGCTCGACACGTTCGGAGAGTGACAGAACGAACATCTCACTTGACTGGCACACAGCAAAGAGTCCGTCGACTCCCCGGTCAATATACCAGTCGACAAGGCGCCTCAATGCTCCCTGGTCGACCTGGTTCGTTTCGCTGAAAGGTGTAATCATAGTTGGCCATACGCCATCGACAATATCGCTGCTCATGAACTCCCCCGGAACGTGAATTGATGCTGGTTGGCGGATAGAAGGATAGAACGGCGCGAGAAACGGTGTCAATCTGTATCATCGAACCGGCGTCGTCGGTGAACCCTTTACCAAGACAGTGCGGGAAGTGTATAAATAAAGGGTGTTTTACGCATACACTCTCGATGATATCCAGGACACGGCGAAAAACCATCCGATGGCGCTGCTCTACTTCACACGCCCCGACTGTGATGAGTGCGCCGATCTGCAGCCCAAGATCGAACGGCTGGTGAGCCAGCATCCGAAACTGTCCGGACTCGTGGTTGATCTTTCCAAAATTCCGATGGCCGCAAGCCGCTTTTCGATCTACGCGCTCCCCGGAGTCCTCGTCTATGTCGAAGGAAAGCCGACAATCAGTGTCGTATCGGAAATCGACATTGCGCAGCTCACAGCGCACGTAGACGGTTTCTACCGCGAACTATTCTTCCCTGCCTGATTATCCCACAGTTAAAAGACCGGGTCCGGCGGCTCTTCCACCACCGGACCACGAAGTATTCGCTATTTGCCGTCGCTACTGGATTTTGCCCAGAGGTTAATGCCGCCATCCACGGCGTGGACATCGATTTGAGCAAGTTCCTCTTTCGTAAAGACCAGGTTCTTCATCGCCGCAACATTCTCTTCGATCTGAGCAACGCTGCTCGCGCCAATCAATGCCGAAGTTACCCGCTCGTCGCGC
This sequence comes from Spirochaetia bacterium, assembly GCA_035530835.1. Classification (GTDB taxonomy): domain Bacteria; phylum Spirochaetota; class Spirochaetia; order DSM-27196; family DATKUC01; genus DATKUC01. The sequence continues at coordinate 11,013 of DATKUC010000087.1, read as the reverse complement.
AGTGACCACGCAAGTGCCATCTGCGCAAGAGATTGTCCGCGCTTCTGTGCAATGCTGTTCAATGCCTGTATGTGTGACAGCGCTTCGGCGGTTATCAGTTTCGGGTTGAGGGCCGAACCCGGGGTTGCTGCGCGGGAGCCTTCGGGAACCCCGTGCAGGTACTTGTCGGACAGCATGCCCTGGGCGAGCGGCGAAAATGCGATACATCCTATTCCTTCGGTTCCGAGGACGGGCAAGAGGTCGCTTTCGATCCAGCGATTCAGCATCGAGTAGGATGGCTGGTGGATAACGAGCGGGGTTCCCATCTGTCGCAGGATTTTCGCTGCCTCTGCTGTCTTCTTTCCTGAATAGGACGAGATGCCGACGTAGAGCGCCTTTCCCTGCTTTACCGCACTGTCGAGCGCACCCATCGTCTCCTCAAGCGGCGTGTCCGGATCGAACCGGTGCGAATAGAAGATATCCACATATTCGAGCCCCATGCGCTTCAGGCTCTGGTCGAGGCTCGCGAGCAGATACTTGCGGGAACCCATTTCACCGTAGGGACCCGGCCACATCAGGTAGCCCGCCTTCGTCGATATTACGAGTTCATCGCGATACTGACGAAGATCCTGTTTCATGATCTTTCCGAAGTTTTCCTCGGCCGATCCGGGGGGCGGTCCGTAGTTGTTCGCCAGGTCGAAATGCGTAATACCGAGATCGAACGCACGGCGGACCATCGCACGCCCATTCTCATAGGCGTTTACGCCCCCGAAATTGTGCCACAGGCCAAGCGACACAAGCGGCAACTTCAATCCGCTTCTCCCGCTTCTCCTGTACGCAATACCTGAATACCTGTTCGAGTCTGCTTCGTATGCCATCAATTCCTCCTCACTCTGCTTTCCGTCTCAAGGTACCGGATCGGCAGACGGCGGTCAACGGCGAGGCATTCCGGAGCACGCTTTTGCATCGAAATCCATACATACTGTTGACATTTCGGTAAACAGGTATTACAATACCTAAATATGGCACAGATGATCCAGCTCTCGGAAGCGGCATCAATAGCGCTGCACAGCGTAGCGTATATCGCGAGAGTACCAGGTGACCTGTTTACGGCCGGCCAGATTGCCGCAAGCTCCGGCGCGTCTGAAAACCACATTGCCAAAGTGCTTCAGCGCCTCGTAAAGGCCGGCATATTACAGTCGGTCAGGGGGCCACACGGTGGGTTCAGCCTGTCTCGTCCGCGAGAGGAGATCACCTTTCTGGAGGTGTACGAGGCCATCGAAGGTAGAGTGATTCCTGGTCCGTGCCCGCTTCACCGGGGCACCTGTCCATTTACCCGCTGCATGTTCGGTGGATTGCTGAACAAGGTAAACGCGGAAATAGTCGAGTACTTCAGAAACCGAAAGATAGCCGACTTCGTCTGAAGCGAAAGGAGAGACCATGCCCACCATCGACAGGAAGGCTGACTCTGTTCAGCCGGAGATAAAGGAACGAATAAAAGCGGTACTTCGTGATATCCGTTCGAACGACGACCCGGCGCTCTCACCGGAAAGAAGGGCGGCAATAAAGCACCTTCTGGCGCACGCTTCCCCTGCCATGATCGCTGCGGCGGAGCAGGAACTCGTTGCCGAAGGATTTACGATTCAGGATCTCACCACCGCATGCGATGCCCACCTCGAACTTTTCAGGGAGGCCGCGGGCGAACAGTCGTTCGATCTTCCGCCGGACCATCCCATCAGCAGGTTCGAGGAGGACCACCGGGTGATCTTCGAAACGCTCGCGGCACTTCGTGCAGCAATAGCTCAGGCTCGCGACAAGACTGATCGGGCGTCTGCCGCCTCCGACATCGAGCAGATAACGCGTTTCGTCGATCTGCTGCTTGCAGCCGAAAATCACAACGTCAGGCAGGAGAATACGCTCTTCCCGATGCTCGAGAGATACGGTATCGAGCAGCCACCGGCAATAATGTGGCAGGAGCACCTTGAGATGCGTGAGCAGAAGAAGCGTCTGGTCGCAGTGCTCGGGGAGACGGCAAACCTGCAGGAGCTCGTCCAGAAGCTGGATGCTGCCGCAGTTCTGCTCTCGGAACAGTTTGCCATGCACAGCCAGAAAGAGCGGCGCATTCTCTACCCGGCTGCAATTGAGCTATTCAGCGCTGAAGAATGGAACGATATACGGCTCGAGTGTGACAGTCTCGGCTACTTCACCGACACGCCCGTCGCGGAAACAGAAAGGAGAAACCTATGAACCTGGCATCGCTGAAAATAGAAACAATCGAAGCTCTGTTTGATTCGATAAACGTCGATGTTTCGTTCGTCGACGCAGAGGACCGTGTTGCCTACTTCAACACGCCAAAATCAGGCCGCGTATTCCCCCGTACCCGAATGGACCTGGGACGCAAGGTGCAGAACTGCCACCCCCCGCAGAGCCTTCACAAGGTGAATGCCATTCTCGATGGGTTCCGGTCAGGCTCAAAAGCTGATGCATCATTCTGGATCGCGCTCGGGCCGAAGTTCATCAAGATAGACTACTTCCCGGTGGTCGACTCGGAGGGCACCTACCTCGGTACCGTCGAAGTTACCCAGGACGCGACTGAATTGCGATCATTGACTGGACAGCGCCGCATTCTCGACGAATAGCGATCCCGGATCATCCGCATCGGTCACGAACTAGTCGGCGTCGACATCGGTTCCTTTACCGGTGTCGGCCCCAGCATCACGCCGAGAGACTGCTCGATCGTAATGCGGGTAAAGCTCATGATATCGGCGATGGTAACCCCAACCGAAGATGACCGGGCTATCCTCGCAGCGTTCAGGATACCGAGGAAGTAGACCATGAGCCCCGCCTCGAGCTGACTCCGATTGAATGGAAGACCTGCGGCCGGAATAATCGAGGAGACGATGGACGTGAGTTCATCAATCTTCTCCTCGATGCGCGTGTACTGAATCGCTTCCGAAAGCAGTATGTTGATGAAATCAAGATCCTCGAGCAGACGCGGAAGAAACACGTCGATGACGATGCGGAGCCGGTCCAGGCTGTTGTTCCGGCCGTCCACGGACTGGACAAGATCGCGTCGGAACTCCTGCCACCCTTCCTCGACGATAGACTGGATGATCTCTTCTTTATTCCGGAAGTAGGTGTAGATCGTTCCCACCGGAAAGCCGGTTTCGTGGACGATGTCCGACACTGAGGTGTTGAAGAAGCCGTGCTGAGAGAAGAGCATCTTCGAGGTCTCGAGAATCGTCTGCCGCTTCTTTTCGTTCTTTAGCCGAGCCATGGATCCTCCCCCACTCTTATTCACAGTCTACCCGAACTTCCCGCCACTTACCAGCAAATCACTTTCCACTTCTTCGCACTTCGGGCTACAATTGCGGTTGTGCGCAACGTTACACTCTTTCGCGACCCGCTGTTCAGCGCTCATGAGAACGGTCCCGGGCATCCGGAACGGCCTGAGCGTCTGGCTGCAATCGATGCGATGCTCGCGGAGGCTCCCTTCATCAGTAAGCTCGTGGACCGAACTGCACCTGATGCAACCATAGACCAGATTGCACGCATTCACGAGCGCTCATACATCGAACGCATGCGCAGAAGTTCCGGCAACGATCGGACCTACCTGGATCCTGACACCTCGGCAAATCGATACACATACGCGGCCGCAGTACGCGCTGCGGGAGCCGCTGTTGCGGCCGTCGACCTCGCGGTCTCGGGTGAGGCTCCTGCATCCTTTGTGCTTGCGAGGCCGCCCGGGCATCACGCGGAGAGGTCCCAGGCTATGGGCTTCTGCATCTTCAACAGCATCGCGATCGGCGCGCTACATGCAATCGAACATCACCGTCTTGAGCGTGTTGCCATTATTGACTGGGATGTGCATCACGGAAACGGCACCATGCATTCGCTCTATAACCGGAAAGACGTTCTGTACGTCTCGCTTCACCAGTATCCGCACTATCCGGGAACCGGCTCTCATGATGAAATCGGTTCAGGTGATGGAGAAGGATACACGTTGAACCTGCCGCTCGGTTCAGGAATGGGAGATGATGACTATCTGATGCTGTTCCGGGATATCATAGTTCCGGTGCTTGACGAGTATCGACCCGAATTGCTTCTGGTATCTGCGGGCTTTGACGCCCACCGTGATGATCCGCTTGCGGAGATGGCGCTCACAGACACCGGGTTTCGCGGCATGACGCACGCTCTTCGGGCGGTTGCGGATCGCCATGCGAAGGGACGTCTCATCCATCTTCTTGAGGGAGGCTACAATCTTCAGGCGCTCGCCTCAGGGGTGCGCACCGTTCTTGAGGCAACGGCCGCCGATGTCGCCGATTCGACCTGGCCCGACTCGCTGCCACAGCTGAGCAGTTACATCCGCTGGATCGAAAAGAATGTGAAACAGGCCCTCTCGCCGTTCTGGCTCCGCCTTCGTTGAGTCGAGATGGTCAGGATCTGGGGGACTACTCCTGCCCGTCCGAGCGCTGAATCTTTGCCCAGGTGTCCTTGAGTCCCACCGTGCGATTGAAAACCAGCTCGCCGGGTTTGCTGTCTTCGCTGTCCACGCAGAAATAACCCTGCCTGAGGAACTGGAACTTCGTTCCCGATTCGGCCGTGGCAAGCTCCGGTTCAGCCTTGCAGCGCGAAAGCACCTCGAGGGAAGTCGGGTTCAGGTAGTCGCGGTAGTCATCATCCTCGGGAATCGCAGACACATCGGCGACGGTGAACAGGCGATCGTAAAGCCTGACCTCAGCGTCAACAGCATGCGCTGCTGAAACCCAGTGCAGAGTTCCCTTCACTTTTCTGCCGTCAGGCGTGTCCCCGCCACGGGACTCAGGATCATAGGTGCACCGCAATTCGGTGATAACGCCGGTGGCATTATCCCGAACCACGCTGTTGCAGGTGATGTAGTAGGCGTGTTTGAGCCGAACCTCACGCCCGGGTGCAAGCCGGAAGAACTTCTTCGGCGGGTCTTCCTGAAAGTCCTCGGCTTCGATATACAACTCCCGTGAGAACGGGATCTTCCTCGTACCGGCAGCAGGGTTCTCCGGATTCTTCTCGGCGTCGAACCATTCGACTTGCCCCGCGGGATAGTTCTCAATTACGACCTTGATCGGGCGGAGTACGACCATGACCCGTTCGGCATTCTGATTCAGATCTTCGCGCACGAAGAACTCGAGTGTGGCGATATCCACCATGCTGTTGGTCTTCGACACCCCGATACGCCGGCAGAAGTTCTTGATGGAGTCGGCCGTGTAACCTCGGCGGCGCAGGCCGGAGATGGTCGGCATCCTCGGATCGTTCCAGCCGGAGACTCGCTTTTCCTGCACGAGCTCGAGCAGCTTCCGTTTGCTCATCATCGTATAGGTCAGATTGAGGCGAGCAAACTCGATCTGCTGCGGATGGTAGACATCCAGCTCGGCAAGGAACCAGTCGTACAGAGGCCGGTGGACCTCAAACTCAAGCGTGCAGATCGAATGCGTTATGTGCTCGATCGAATCGCACAGACCATGGGCCCAGTCATACATGGGATATATGCACCATGCGTCACCTGTTCGGTGGTGGGAAACGTGCCGGATCCGGTACATTGCCGGGTCGCGCATGATAATATTCGGGTGAGTCATATCGATCTTTGCCCGCAGGACGTGCGTGCCGTCTTCGAACTCACCGTTTCGCATCCGACTGAACAGGTCGAGATTCTCTTCCACCGTTCGATCGCGATAGGGACTATTCTTGCCCGGCCGCGTGGGAGTTCCGCGGTACTCTACGATCTGTTCGGCGGTGAGGCTGTCTACATACGCCTTCCCTTTGCGAATAAGCGCAACTGCGTACTCGTACAGTTGCTCAAAGTAGTCGGAAGCGTAGAACTTTCGGTCATCCCAGTCAAAGCCGAGCCAGCGCACATCAGCCTCGATGTTATCGACGTACTCGACGTTTTCCTTTGATGGATTGGTGTCATCGTAGCGAAGATTGCACAGACCCGAAAAGTCGGCAGCGATTCCGAAGTTCAATACGATGGATTTCGCGTGGCCAATATGAAGATAGCCGTTCGGTTCCGGAGGGAAACGGGTATGCACGCGGCCGCCGAAACGTCCGCTCTGATTGTCTTCTACGACTCGTGCTCGAATAAAATCGAGACCGGAGGATGACTCCACCGTCGTCTCTGGCTTTTTACTATCGCTCATGGGTACCTACACTCGCATGTGGCATGAATGGCGGATTATAGCACAGAGCGCGCGGGCGTGACAAACCTCTATCCGCGTTCCCGCTCGTCATGATTCCGCTGCGCCTCGACTACTGCAAGCGAAGTCATGTTCACGATCTCGCGGACCGACGAGCCAAGCTGCAGAATGTGAACCGGACGGGCCATACCCATCAGCACCGGGCCGATGATTTCCGCGCCGCCAATTTCGTGCAGAAGCTTGTATGCAATATTGCCGGACGCAAGATTTGGAAATACGAACGTGTTCGGCTTTTTGCCTACGAGATCACTGAAGGGATATGTTTCCGCAAGCAGTTCTCCGTCGAGAGCGATATTGGCCTGGATTTCACCGTCGATAGTGAGCTCAGGGTAGCGAGCCTTGGCAGCCTCGACTGCGGCTCTCGCGCGGTCGGATTCTTCGGCCCGGGTTGAGCCGAAGTTGGAATAGGAAAGCACAGCTACCACGGGCTCGACGTCGAAAAAGCGTACGGTTCGGGCGGTCAGGCCGATGATGTCCACCAGATCCTCGACGGTCGGCGCGAGGTTCACCGTGGTGTCGGCAAAGAAGTATACGCCGCGTGATGAGTTCACGATGTACATGCCGGCAACTTTGCGCACGCCTGCCTGCGGCCCGATAACCTGAAGTGCAGGCCGGATGATCTTCGGATACTCCTTCGTCATGCCGGAGATGAGCGCATCGACGCGCCCCATTGCGAGCATCGCGCAACCGAAATAGTTGCGGTCAATCATCGCCTTACGTGCATCATAGAGCGTCACGCCCTTACGCTGTCGCTTCTCGTAGAGCACCTGGGCGAACTCGTCGATCATCGCCTCTTCGCTCTCCGGATTGAGCACCTCGCAGCCGTCGAGCCCTTCAATCTGATGGTCGAGAATGAGTTTCCGAATTCGACTCTTGCTCCCGAGAAGCACCGGTTCGGCTATTCCCTGATCGCGGACTATCTGCGCCGCCTTCAGCACGTTATAGGTGTCCGCCTCCGCGAATACTACACGCTTCGGTGCCTTGCGGGCGCGATTCAGTATGCCGGTCACGAGTTTCTGCCCGACTCCGACCCTGCTCAACAGCTCGACTTCATACTGTCGCCAGTCCTCGATGGTGCGCCGGGCAACGCCGGACTCGATCGCCGCGCGGGCAACCGCGGGGGCGACCGTCGTGAGAAGCCGCGGATCAAGCGGCTTCGGGATAAGGTATTCGCGACCGAAGCCGAACTCGGTGCCCGCATATGCACGGTTGACCGCATCGGGCACCGGCTCCCGGGCAAGATCGGCGAGTGCACGGGCCGCGGCGAGCTTCATCTCTTCGTTGATCTCCCGGGCGCCTACATCAAGAGCTCCGCGGAATATGAAGGGAAACCCGAGCACGTTGTTCACCTGATTCGGCCAGTCACTTCGCCCTGTCGCCACTATGGCGTCAGGCCGGGTCGAGACCGCCGTTTCGTAATCGATCTCCGGATCGGGATTTGCCAGCGCAAAGATAATGGGATTCGGCGCCATCGCTGCTATGTGCTGCGGGGTGACGATTCCACCTGCTGAAAGGCCGACAAGAACGTCAGCACCGGCCAGTGCCTCCCCAAGCGTTCTTATCTGGCGATCGGTTGCGAACGGAGCACGAACATCGGATTCCTCCACCTCACCCTTGCGGATAACCCCGTCACGATCAACAATCACGATGTTCTCGATCTTCGCGCCGATGAGCAGGTAGAACTTCGTGCAGGCAAGTGCCGCCGCGCCGGCACCGACGACGACAATCTGCACCTCGTCAATGCGCTTTTTCTGCAGAATCAACCCGTTCATCAGCGCCGCGCCGGAGATAATGGCGGTTCCGTGCTGGTCGTCGTGCATAACAGGAATCGAGCAGGCGGATTTGAGTTCCTGTTCGATCCTGAAACACTCCGGAGATTTTATATCTTCAAGATTGATGCCTCCGAAGGTTGGCTCGAGGCATCGCACTATCTCGATGAACGCGTCCGGATCGGCACAGTCGATCTCAAGGTCGAACACATCGATGCCGGCAAACCGCTTGAACAGCACAGCCTTTCCTTCCATCACCGGCTTCGCCGCGTCTGCACCTATGTTTCCAAGACCGAGAACGGCCGAGCCATTGGTCACGACTGCGACCAGGTTTCCCTTTGCCGTGTAGCGATATGCGTCGTCAGGGTTTTCGACAATTGCCCGACACGGCTCGGCAACTCCCGGTGAGTACGCGAGCGCGAGATCGTACTGAGATGAGACCGGTTTGGTGGGAACAACTTCGATCTTGCCGGGCTTTCCCTCCTCGTGGTAGCGGAGGGCTTCTTCCTTTGTGGTGCGCAGCGGGCCGCCTCGTCGAGCGTGCCTTTCATCCCGAGCTTGGTTCATAGTAAACCAAGATAGTAGGCAATTGAAAATATGACCAGTATGTAAATTCGGAGACAGCGCTAGAAACCGCCAGGTTCCGGAAGGTGGACTGTTCCCTGTATACCATGGTAGGTGAGTTTTCCCCCATGATCTGCCTGGACAAACAGGTCTCCCCGAACATTCCGCACGTCGATGTCGCCCGGACCGTCGTTCCAGATCACGACATCGCCCTGCACATTGCTGATCGCAATGTCTACCGTGTCGGTGCGCTGCAGAACAACGTTTCCGCCGACGCCTTTCACGGTGAGTTTGCCGCCAAGGTCCTGCTGAACAGCCGCCGTGCCGCTTATGTCCTGAATGAGTACGTTCCCCGTCGAGCTGCGGGTAATGGTGACAGATCCGGCAATGTTGCGAATAGCCAGATTGCCGCCGAGATCTGCCATTGATACGCTTGCCACACGCTCGATATCTACGTTTCCGCTCTTGTTTATCACCGAAACGGGAAGCTGCTTCGGCATCCTGACCCTGAGATTCAAGGTCGAATGGCTGCCGGCGAGCGTGAAGGGGAACGCCGCCTCGACATATGCGGAGTCTTCCTTGATGTAGGAGAGAAGCTCGACCTGGGCCGCGGTTTCGCTATCCGGGGCGCAGACATTGCCGGTTGCACTGAGTTCGGTGCTGCCACCTGTTATGTGCAGTGTTCCTGCACCGGCAACCACGGTTACGAGCCGCACGGGGCCGGCAGGAACCGTAGGCGCCGCATCGGAAGCCGCTGACTTCCCGGCCTCATTCGCCGCTGCCGGACTCGGGAGAGGCAGGACAGTCGTACGTACACCACCGGCGGGACACCCGTTCGCATGGCAGCCGACGAAGAGCGTCACGCACATGGAGGCAATTACCACCGCGAAACCGGCCCTTCGGCTCATGCAACCACGATACACGCGCCCGGCCTCTCGGTCAAGAATGCGTCAACCTCCCGCCGAATTCCACCGATATTCGAAGCAGATAAAAGTAGAAGTTGTGCAGATGGACAAGAGTTTCCACGTTCTCGCAATTGACGATGATCCCATCCAGCTTGAGCTCATCCGAGTGATTTGCTCGGCACTCTCATATCCTACCGTCGCGCTTACCACCGTTGAACGTGCTGAAGCGGGCTACGAAGTCCTCGAACAAATGACAGTCGATCTGGTCATTACCGATTATCGCCTTCCGGACTTCAGCGGGCTCGACGTGCTGCATCATGTGAAAGAGAAGAATCCGCTTATCGCCGTTGTCGTCGTTACGGCATTCGAATCGACCCAGGATGCAATCGAGCTGATGAAGAGTGGCGCCGATGACTACCTGGTCAAGCCGCTGCGCCAGGCGGAGCTCGAGCATCTGCTCGTGCGTATTGCCGAACGGCAGATCCTGCAGCGCGAAAGCGCTATCCTGCGCGAAGACGTCGAGCACCACTTCAAGACCGACTTCATCATATTCCGCTCGCGGGAAATGAACGAAGTGCTCAATATAGCGTCGCGTAGCGCTCAAAGCTCGGCAACCGTACTCATCCGCGGTGAGAGTGGGACCGGAAAGGAGTTGATCGCGCAGCTCATCCACTACACCGGGGAACGCAAAGAAAACCCCTTTGTTACCGTGAATGTTGCGGCGTTGCCCGAGACACTGGTCGAAAGCGAACTGTTCGGGCATCGCCGGGGAGCGTTCACCGGCGCAACCGAGGATCGTACCGGACGATTCGAAGAGGCCGAGGGCGGAACGCTGTTTATCGACGAAATTGGCGACATCACCCCCGGCGTTCAGGTCAAGCTCCTCCGTGCACTTCAGTTCGGCCAGGTGCAGCGTGTCGGCGACAACAAATCGATGAATCTGGACGTCCGGATTATAGCCGCGACGAACCGGAACCTCGAACAGATGATCCAGGAGAAACTCTTCAGGGCCGATCTCTACTACCGGCTGAACGTCATCACGCTTGACCTTCCTCCGTTGAGAAAGCGCAAATCAGATATACCGCTGCTTGTAACTCACTTCATCCTTCGTTTCAGCCGAAAGAACCGCAAAGACGTGACACAGATCAGCCACGAAGCTCTCGATCGACTCATGAAGTACGAATATCCGGGTAACGTTCGCGAACTTGAGAATATGATTGAACGCGCGATAATTCTGTCTCGGGGGCCAATCATCCTCGAGCGGGATCTGCCGGACGTCGTCGTGTCGAGGCAGGACGAGGAGTCGCAGTACTTCGATCCTTCAGCGACGGAACTCCCTCCCGGTGGACTGGATGCAGCAATGAACACCTACGAACGTGCGCTCCTCACCCGTGCTCTCGATCGGTCAGAAGGGAACCAAAGTGCTGCCGCGCGGATGCTCGGTGTGACTGAACGACGATTTCGCTCCCGGATGGAGTTGCTCGAAGTGGAAAATAACTACCGTGAATGAGAATGTTCGACGCACGCGTCGATATCTTGCCGAAAGACTCGCCCCACAGGTCGAAC
>DATKUC010000086.1:0-2747 GCA_035530835.1 Spirochaetia bacterium | reverse complement strand
TCTTCGCATTTCGTCCCCTGAAGCAGATTTCCGGACTTGTCGAGCGACTCATATACCTGGGTACTCTCTCCTGGTTTGGGTTCCTACTTGGAGGAGCTTTGCTGTCCTGAATCTGCTCACGAAGTTCGCGGACGCAGGATCAGGTCAGTTCACGCATGACTGACTCCCGTTCGTGCCGCGTCACGATAAATTGCCGGGAATCTTTAATTTCGAATCTTCAAATGCATCTGTAACTGTTGAACCCCGATACTTCCCGAACCATTACGAGCGCGAAGTTGCGGTTGCCGCCAAACCCCTTCAGACCTCACACTTTCAGGTGGTCGAACGGGTATCCATGATTGACTATTCGATATTGAATACCGAACCCGGGTTGTGCAATCATGGGATCATAGCAAAACAGAGAATAGCGGGCGTCTGGAGAAGTGATGATACACCAGGGTGTCACTTTACCCGGAACGGAGGGGAGATGAAAAAGTCGCTTGCGGCCGTGATCGGAGTCGATGCCACCAGATGTGTGAACTGTCATCAGTGCATTGCAGCATGTCCGGTGAAGTACTGCATTGACGGCAGCGGCGACTACGTCGCCATCAACCACGACCTCTGCATCGGATGCGGAAGTTGCATCAGTGCGTGCACGCATGATGCGCGGCTGTGGAAGGACGATTTCGATTCCTTCATTGAAGCTGCGCGGAAGCGACAACCGATGATTGCCATTGTGGCGCCCGCGGCCGCGTCGAGCTTTCCCGGCTCGTATCTGAAACTGAACGGCTATCTGAAGTCTGTGGGAATTGAAGCCGTGTTCGACGTCAGCTTCGGAGCAGAGCTCACGGTGAAGTCGTACATCGAGCACATCCGCACGGCAAAACCTGACATGGTCATCGCGCAGCCCTGTCCGGCCATCGTGACCTATATCGAGATCTACCACTCGGAGCTTATCAAGTATCTGGCTCCGGCGGACAGCCCGATGCTGCATACCATCAAGATGATCCGCGCATACTACCCTCAGTACGCTCGTCACAAGGTTGCCGTCATGTCTCCCTGCCTCGCCAAACGTCGGGAGTTCGACGAAGTGGGGCAAGGTGATTTCAACGTGACATTTCGATCGCTTCAGCGACACTTCGAACAGACCGGGACCTCCCTTTCACGCTTTGCGCCCGTCCCATTCGATAATCCGCCGGCAGAACGGGCGGTGCTCTTTTCGTCCCCCGGCGGCCTGATGCGTACCGTGGAACGGGTGAATCCGGAGCTGCTTCGGGCGACACGGAAGATCGAAGGAGCACCTGCTGTCTACGAGTATCTGGCCGAAATGGGCGAGGTCGTGAAGAACCGGATGAACCCGCTGCTCGTCGACTGCCTGAATTGCGAGAAGGGATGCAACGGCGGCCCGGGCACGATGATGGCCGACCATCCTGTCGACGAGATGGAGTACTACATCGAGCAGCGCCGCAGTGAGGCGCAGCTTGCGCACGGTACCTCGGCGAAGCGGGACGGACGTTCGGCGAAGCGCGTTGACCGGATTCTCGGCCGCTACTGGAAGGAGGGAATGTACGCACGAAGCTACCAGGATCGGTCATCCTCGAATACCACTTCCGTCCCGTCGGAAACTGAGAAGAGCGAGATCTTCAGGCAGATGATGAAGTTTTCCGAAGCCGACGTATACAACTGCTCCTCCTGCGGTTACGATAGCTGTGATGCGATGGCGATAGCGATTCATAATGGGCTGAACAAAGCGAGCAATTGCCACCACTACCGACAGGCCATCATCCGCACGGAGGCGAAGACAATTGCGTCACTGTACGAAATGGTTCACAGCGAAATTCAGTGCTCCTCCGATCTGGTAGCACGGATCGGCGAGGTACTCTCGTCGGTCAACGAACGCATCTACAGCCAGGCGGCGCATCTGAACCAGTCTTCTGCCGCCATCGAGGAGCTGGTTGCATCGATACGGAACGTCGCCACCATCTCCGGCGCGAGAAAGACCAGCATAGAGTTGGTCGCGAAGGCCGCTGAAGCGGGTGAGCGCGACATGCGACAGATGATACAGGCGATAACTGACATGGCAGACACGGTTGGAGGAATCGGGGAGACGGTGAAGCTTATCGACGATCTTGCCTCCCGGACGAATCTCCTGTCGATGAACGCCGCGATCGAGGCGGCGCATGCGGGGGCTGCCGGAAAGGGATTCGCAGTCGTTGCAACCGAGGTCAAGCGACTGGCCGGAGAGGCCGGCACGAACGCTCACCATGTCGAGCTGATACTCGGCACCATGCGCAACAGGATTGCGGGCGCGCATTCGCTGACCGAAAATACCGGTAGAGCAATCCAGCAGATGATTGCAGACATGAAAACTGCAGCATCGAGCTTTCATGAGATGATCAACCAGACCGACGAGATGTCGGTCGGAAGTTCTCAAGTGCTCGATTCACTTCACGAGCTCAACAGGATCACCGAGAACGTAAAGGACTCTGCGTCGAGCATGACCGAAAGCATCTCGCAGATTCAGGCGTCGATTCTCCGGCTTTCGAATATGTCGACCGAGACGCTTGGCGGAATCAAGGAGCTGACATCGGGGATGTGAAGCAGATCAGGATGTTTCTCCGAACGCGGCCCGGCATGTCTGATATTCATGACATACCCAATAAACTATACTCGTAAATAAACTTTTAACCCGTCTCTTCTTGACGGTGTTTCCAAACAGTGCGACCATGAGTTATTCAATACAGAGGAGGAGCATGTCATGAAAACCA